>PYJC01000173.1:135857-206245 GCA_003635255.1 Candidatus Poribacteria bacterium
GGTTCGTTTTATCCAGATATGCGGATAGCACTTTCGCATCCGCTTACTGTCTTGCATGATTTTCCTCCAACTTTTATGGATATAGAGCAAGGTATAGGAATCATAATAACATAGGAGACAGCAGATGTCAAGAGTAAACCTAACATCCAACAGAGCCATTTAGTTTTACATATTCACTTTATATATATGGATATGTCTCCCTCTGTAGGAGCGAGTGTTTTTGCTGGAGGGTCTTTGCTTGGGTGTTTCTGCGTATTTCTTGTCGCTCGCGATATTGTGAAAAAACGTTAACATCTATGAACGAAAATCAAAGTCAAAACCGAAAACTAAATCGCTCTGCGGCTAAAAACAATTTCACTTGACAAAAGATACCATATCTATTAGAATTATTTATAACATGATGCCGCAAACGTTTATACACTACACGGAGCGGTGCTCGGATGCAAAGGGGAGTTGAATGCTTTATAAAGGGTTAGAATTGGATCGGTTTCAGGAGGAAGCGATCGCGGCAATTAATCGGGATACCTCGGTTATTGTCACCGCACCGACGGGGGCAGGCAAAACCGTTATCGCAGAGTACGCTGTCGAAAAGTGTCTTGAGGAAAACCGCCGCGTTATCTATACCGCACCGATCAAAGCCCTCAGCAATCAGAAATATCGGGACTTTTATGCTGAATACGGTGATAAAATTGGCATCGTTACCGGCGACGTGGTGCTAAATCCGTATGCCCAAGTGTTGTTGATGACGACTGAGATCTTCCGGAATACCATCTTTGATGATATTGAACGGTTACAGGATGTCTCTTACGTCATCTTTGACGAAATTCACTATATTAACGATATTGAGCGCGGGACCGTCTGGGAAGAGAGCATTATCTTCGCGCCTCAACATATCAAATTTGTCTGCCTGAGCGCCACAATTCCGAACATCAACACATTCGCGGAATGGATGCAAAGTGTACGGGATATTGACATTGAGACCGTTGAAGAACTCAAACGACCTGTCCCTTTGGAGCATCATCTCTATTTTAAAGATTACGGTATTGGCGATGTAAAACATATCGCTGCGCTTCGGAGCAGAGCACAGCGCCATGGACGTAAACCCAGAAAACCTGATCCGCGTAATAAGAAACCTGTAAAGGGGCTTCCATCTGATTTTATAGAAACACGACTTGTTCCACATCTCCGGCGTGAGAAGAAACTGCCCTGCCTCTATTTCTGCTTTAGTCGGAAGGGATGTGAGGCAAACGCTTCCGCGTTGGTGTTCGGATCGCAGTTGCAATTGCTAAATAAAAAGCAGAAAGCAGAGATTCTACGCCAATTTGACGAACTCTGTGTCCAGTTCGATATCGTTGAAGAAAAAAAAATTACCGAATTCCGTAGACTGGTGAGTTGTGGGATCGCCTATCATCACGCCGGTATGTTACCGACGCTTAAAGAGGTCGTAGAAAGGTTGTTTACCTCCGGGTTAATTCAACTCCTCTTTACCACAGAAACATTTGCTGTCGGTATTAATATGCCTGCCTGTTCTGTCGCTTTTGATAGCCTTGAGAAATTTGATGGTATCGAATTTCGCTATCTCAAAGCACGGGAATATCACCAGATGGCGGGACGTGCCGGCAGACGCGGTATTGACACAATCGGTTACGTTTACGCCCAAATTATACCCGAATACGCCGATTCAGGTGAGATTAAAGGCGTTGTTGCTGAAAAGATAGAGCCAATAGAGAGTCAGTTTAACCTCTCCTATTCCAGTATTCTTAATCTTTATCAGAAATATGGCGATGATATATACGATGTCTACACCATGAGTTTAAGCAATCATCAGAACCGTGTACGTGTAGCGAATCTCAACAAACAGATTGAGAAGAAAACAGAGAAAATTCAGACATTACCAGAGCCCGAATGCATCCACGATGGTATCGATGGCAGTGAGCAAATTCAGAAGCATTATCGCCACAAGCGGGATATCGAAAAAAAGATTCGGCGTTTGCATGTAGAGATAGCACAGGTCAAATCGGAAACCCGAAAGAAGAAGCAGGAAAAAGAACGCGTGAAAAGATTGAACGCTGTTCACAAAAAAATTATTCTTCTGCAAAGGGAGACCGAGCAGAGCCTTTGTGAGGGATGTCAGCACTTGCAAACATGCACAAACAGATATAAAGCGATCCGCAGAGAAGAAGAGCGACTTCAGAAACTTAAAAAGAGAACGACGATTATTGAGAACGATCCCAGGCAGCAGATAGCCGCGCGTCTTAAAGTACTTGAGGAATTAGGATATATTGAAGCACAAGCAGTCCTACCCCGTGGGAGTACCGCCTCACATATCTACGGGTATGAAATCCAGTTGACGCAATTACTCTTTAGCGGTGTTTTTGAAAAACTTACGGAGGACGAAATTAACTGTCTCATGGTAGCAATCATCTCCGAACCGCGTAAAGATGGTTACTTTAAGCGTCTCAAGAATGAACGTTTATTAGACCTACTGTCCGCTGTCAGTTCTGAAATCTCATTTATCCAGTATTTAGAGGTCAAGCACAAGGTGACAGAAATTACACCTATGTTAGAACTCCGGCTTTGTACGGCGATGCTGGCATGGAGCCGTGGGTGTGAGTTTGATAAACTTGAGAAATATGCACATTTGGATGCCGGCGACTTTGTCCGAAACTTTCGACTCGTCATTGATCAACTCCGTCAAATCCGCCGCGCCATGGCTGGACATACGGCCCTCGTCGATAAACTCAATCGGTGTATCGAAAAAATTAATAGGGATGTTGTTGATGCCGAGCGACAATTGCGGATCGGGCAGGAAAGTCTCGATGAAACGACAGCAGCAGACGGTATTGATACCAACGAGTCGTTACCTATTGCGCCTGAAGAATCCGATGATGCAGAAACGGAAAGTGCAGTATTGCTGTCCTCGTAAGTTGCTTTCAGATCAGAAAATACTTGTAATATAAAATGATCTATATTAGAATGGTAGCATAAACAGATATAGATATTGGATATATAGATACACTGTTAAACGGTGTACAAAAAGATTAACATTCTGATAATAATTGAAGGAGAATTACATGGCAAATCAAGACTTCAATTTGGCTGGTGCCCTTACAGTGCGATCAGCTGCAAAAGAAGATGCAGCGCATTTACATTCATATTGTTTCCCTGAAAAAACCAAGACGCAGGTTACGAAAGAATTGGATGCCGATTTAGCAGAAGAGAGTCAAACACACCGACTTGTCGCGGAGGTCGGCGGATATCCGATTGGACAAATTTCCATAACGCGGAATGCCGTTGATCCTGAAATCGCAGAAATAGGCGATCTCGCTGTGTCCGCGCCTTTCCGTCCATTAGGGGTAGCTGACCACCTCGTGGCTGCCGCTGAGGCAGCAGCAGCAGAAGATGGCATAAACACCCTCGAAATCGAACTTCCCTCTTCAGAGGCGAATGTTATACAGAGATATAAGGATTGGGGTTTCACTGAAAAACCACTCGTTGTTCTCCAGAAAGCACTCGGAGAGACACCCGCAGAAGAAGAGGAAGACACAGATGAGGATGGAGAAGAAAACGAAGCTGCTGACACAGGTGGTGAGCAGCAAAACCTGCTCGATTCTTAAGAATATTAGCAGAATTTAGGCATCTCACTTTGTTATAGGCGCTTTTGTGAAGTGCCCTCGTTTTAGACGGCGTGTATCTGCAAACTGTACCTATAAACAGGAGAATTTGCAAGAACCGCCAGCGGGAATTGCGGGGACAGTTGTCTCTACGAACTGTGAATCAAGCGAGGCTTGAACCGCGTAGGGAATGCAAGTGGCTCTCGTGCTGACCGCGTAAGGACATTGAATATGAAGAAAATCTGGCTCGCTTTTGCACTCGTCCTTTTTAGTATTGGATGCGGCACCCAGAACGAAAACCTCGCGAAGGGCAAAGAATTGATTAAATCGGATAAACGGCGCAAAGAAGAACGCGCTGTCCGAGAATTTAAACTCGCGCTGCAGCAACCGACTGATAACGCTGAAGCACACTATCTGCTTGGGCTTTATAACTCTCAGGAATTTTACGAGCCTCATACGACTGACTGGGAGGCGGCATCAATCGCTGAACGCGGCAAACAGATGTTCCTTGCGTATCAAGCAGAAAAAGGTAAATATCTCGAGAGACTCGTTTTTGAGACACTCCGCGATGATGACTTGGATATCCAAAACGCCGCACTTGATGCCCTAAAACGCGTTTATAAACAAGGTGACCAGAAACGGCTCCTCAGTCAGCTGCAAAAAGCAATTAAATCGAGCGACAATCGCGATAGACACAACGCACATTGGGTCCTCGGGAACCTTGGTAAAGATGAACCAGACACGATTGTACCTATCCTCGTGAAACTTCTGGAACACCGACGCACGGAAACCCGCTTGAATGTCGTCAAGGCACTTGGTGAGGTTGGAAGTGAAAAGGCTATTCCGGCACTCGCTGCAGTGATTGAATCCGGTTCTGCCAAGTGGGAACGCGACCGAGAGGAACCTGAGGTCCGTCAACTCGCTGTAGACGCTCTTGGAAAAATCGGTGGTACTGCTGTACCAGAGTTAGTCAAAATTGTACAAAACAAAGGGTCATCGCTGCGCGTCGATGCGATACGCGCTTTAGCAGTCCTCGGCGACGAAAAAGTTGTGGAACCGCTCTTAGACGCTTTGAAAGAACAGAGCAGTCGAGATGTGGCGATTCCTCTTAATTAAATCGAAAGTCGGACTCACACCTTTCGGCGCAGCTTGCAAGCCGAAACTTGCTATGAAATGGGAAGGAGAAAAAATGGAAAGGTTCGACAAACTTCGCTACTTGATGTTTATCCTACCGCTTTTGGCAACGATCGTCGGACTCGGCTGCGACAATCAATATTACGATGAACGTTTGCAAATGCAAGTCCAACAATTGGACAGCGACCTCAAAGACCGTTGGTCAACGAGTGGAGTCGTGGTCTTAGACACTACGCCGAATGGACCCGCGGATAAGGCGCAACTTGAGAGAGGTGAACTCATCTCTTATGTTATCGCAGAATACCCTATCCGAAGTACTAGCGACTTTAACAACGCAATAAAAAACGGGTTAGATGAAGATAATAACTTCGTTCTCTACTTAAAAGATAAACCTCCGCTTCGTATCTCCCTTCGTAGACAAGGTGATAAAGTCGGATTGAGTGTAAAAGGCAACGGTACCGTGCGTGTTGAAGGAATCCGTCCCGGGACACCTGCCGCGAACGCTGATATTCAAATTGACGACGTTGTTGAAAAGATTGTTGATGAACGCAAAATTTATAGCCTTGATGATTATAAGAAAACGATCCGGAAACTCACTAAACAGTCGGTCACATTCCGAACCACTGAGTTGATAGGTGTGAAAATTGCCGCTGTGAGCGCACTTGGCGATTTGGGGGATGTCCGAGCAATCGAACCGCTGGTGGATATTTTCAGGAATAATACAGAACTTTCGCTTCGGAAAACGTCAATTAGCAGTTTACAACGTCTCGTTGAATTGAGCGTTCTCAACCAACTTTTCCAGCAATTTCAGCGCGCAAATGTAAACCAACTGCCTGCTGATAGCCTTCAAGCACAGCATCTGGAGTCCGCTGCAATCCTCGGTTTACTTACCGTAGATCGAACTGAAAACACTGCGACCCTCAAAGCACCATTCGGAACACAGTTCAGACATAGATCCGAAGCACTCTACCAGAAAATTAACGAAGGGCAGCTTGCAGAACTTGCCCAGGAATACATTCAAATCGGGGTGGAACCGGAACAAGAAATTCGGCGTGCCTGTCTCGCTATACTCGGAACTCTTAAACCGGTCTCTGCGATTGATGCGCTCGTCGCTGTTCTCGAAAATCCAACAGAAATTCCCGGTATCCGTTTCCAAGCGGGGATAGCACTCAGGCAAATTGGTGAACCCGCTGTTGAGGCACTCATCGCGGCTTTTGAAAGCGGGGATACCAGCACTAAAGACATTGCCGCTTCCGCGCTCGGCGGTATCGGAGGCACTCAGGCGCGGGATCGTCTGATTAAGGCATTGGAAAACGCCAGTGAATCCGCAATTCAACTCACGCTCGTTGATGCAATCGCCCAAATCGGGGACGCGCCTTCAATACAAGCACTTGAACGCCAACGGCAGCAATACCAAGATGATGATGACAGCGGTATCCGCATCTTTTTAGATGAAGTCTTCAAAAGTTTGGCACAGAAATCAATGTAATTTGTCCGGAGGCTCGCGTAACGGGGTGTGGGCTGCTAATGAAAATTGGACTCATTTCAGACTTACACACAGATGTTACGCCTCTGAACAAAGCTCTCGTCCCACATCTTGTTGAGGCTGTGAAGACAGCACAACTTGATGTATGCGTACTTGCAGGGGATATCGCACGGCATTTAGTTCAACTCTCTGAAACACTTAACGCCTTTCAGACCGCAGATTTAGGGTGCCAGATACTATTTATCCCCGGCAACCATGACATCTGGGCAATTGAGACCCCTAACGTCACAAGCGAACAGAAATGCGAAATTATTTCAAAACTCTGTGATGCGTGTGGGTTTCACCCGCTCATGGACCGCCCCTTCATCAAGGAGCAGATCGGTTTCTGTGGGACTATCGGTTGGTACGATTACAGTTTCGCACCCGATGGATATGACTTCTCCGATGCTCAGTATGCCGAGAAAGAATTGATGGGTGCCGTCTGGAATGACGAGCGGTATGCGAAATGGTCGGAGACAGATTGTGTCGTTGCCCGACGTTTTGAGGCGGAACTTAACGCACAGATCGCTGCCATCAGAGATGATGTCTCTCGTATTATTGTTGTTACGCACCATGTCCCGTTCCGAGAATGTATCCGATATAACGGCGAATTGCCGTGGGATTTCTTTCGGGCATTCATGGGAAGTAAAGGCTTGGGAACGCTCTGTTTCGAGGAACAACGTGTCACGCACACCCTCTTCGGGCATACGCATCAGGCACTTGATATGAAAATACGTGGTATCCGTGCTATCTGTGCACCTATAGGTTATCTACACGAGAAACCCACAATCGGCTTGCAGGCTTATGCTACGCAATGTTTAACCTGCTTTGAGGTCTAATATAAGTAGCACTTACGCATCTCCTTTTAAAGTCCCCTTGATAAGGGGGATTTAGGGGGTGTTTTTGATAGGGTGTTTCTTAAAAATACCGAAATTACTGCTCTTTGCGTAAGTCCTAATAAGAAAATTGAAGGAATCCAGAAGAAAGGAATTACTATGGAAATAACTTTAACCAATAGTAATGATGCAGGCGCGCTTGAATTTCCCTGGGGCGCGATTAAATGGCTCTGCAACGATCAGATTGATCCGGAAGCCGAGATGACCTTCGGTGTCGTCTATATCAATGCTGGCGAAGGGAATCCTACGCATTACCATCCGAACTGCGAAGAACTTATCTATGTACTCTCCGGTGAGTGCGACCACAAATTGGGAGAGGAAATCATCCCGCTCAGACCAGGGATGATGTTGCGTATCCCGCGTAATGTCAAACATAACGCCGTCAACACCGGTTGGCAACCCGTGACGATGATTATCTGTTATTCGGACGCTGACCGACAAACCGTTTTTGAAGAGTAGGAGGGATTTGTAATCCCGATCCTATCCTACTAAATCGTCTGTGAACAAAAGGATATTTGTAGGAGGGATTTGTAATCCCGATCCTATCTTAAGAAAAGCGTTTGTAGGAGGGATTTGTAATCCCGATCCTATCCTACGCAAGGTAAAATTAAAAAATGTCCAAAGAATCCCGCTGCAGTGTCAAAATCTGTGGCATTACCTCTAACCATGATGCGCAACTTGCAGCTGACGCGAGCGCAGACTATATCGGTGTGTTGGTCGATGTTGCTGTGTCTGAGCGAACACGCTCCGCTGCCGAAGCCTCCGAAATCGCAAAATCGAGTCCAATCCCTCCAGTCATTCTACTCTACAACCGAACAACATCCGATATCCAAGAAATCGTATCACAGGTTCAACCGTTTGCAGTGCAGCTCCTCGGGCAGGAACCTCCACAACAGGTTGAAGAACTTAAACGCACTGTAACGTGTCAACTCTGGAAGTCGGTTTATCTACCCGCAGGTAGACCGGAGAATGTCGATATGCCTACTGTCCGAGCAGAGATGCAAGCCTACCGGGACGCCGGTGCAGATTTCCTCTTGTTTGATAGCGTTGATCTGAGTGGTGAGAAGCCGAGGTACGGCGGCACAGGCAAAACCTGTGATTGGAATGTCGCTGCTGAACTCATTGCCGAAAGTCCACTACCGGTATTCTTTGCAGGTGGGATTCGTCCAGAGAATGTCAAAGCCGCGATTGAGACAATCCGTCCACACGGTATAGATCTCTGTTCGGGTGTTGAAGCATCTAAAGGCATCAAAGATCCACAGAAGTTGGAGCAGCTGATGGAACAGATCGCGCAAGCCGATTAAAAAGGTCGAAATCACTGCTATAAAGTGAGTTAACAGAAATTATTCCAATTTACGTTTTATAGTGAAGCCCATAAATAAATGAACATCTTTGTAGCATGATGCACGTCGCATCTGGGCGAGTACGCCGCAAAACTTTTAGTTTGTGCCAGTCTGAATGCCTGTTATAGGCATTCAGACTGTTTGAGAGTGCCCAATTAACTATAGGTTTTACTACAAAATAAATTATAGGACATGATACCTATGTCTGTTCTTGATTTGTCAACTAAGGAGGTTTTTTATGAACAATCGTCTTGTCTGTAATATACGGACTTTCAACAATCTTCTTCGGTTAGCTACCATTGTAGCACTTGTTTGCGGGATGTCTATTATCGGTTTTTCCACCGCGTTCGCTGATGCCCATGAAACTGAAGGCGAAGCGATGGAAGAAAAACCGATGGCGGAAAAACCGAAGATTACAGGATGGTTCCAGATTGATGTCGATAGTTTGGGCACCTATTTTTTAGTTGGGGCAAGCCATCCGCTCAGCGGTGGCATTTCATTTGATTCTAACATCTATGTTAACGACCACTTGGGCGAGTTTGATATGGGTATTTCATTCCCTGTGATCGCGAATGACAGCATGGCACTGCTGCTAACACCGATGCTCGGCGTTGGGTTCAATTATACCAGTCCAGACGGGCCCTATGCCTTATACCCACAAATCTTTGCGATCCTACCCGCGGGTAAAATCTTCGGTTTCCATTGGTCAATCAGTACAATCTCTTCCATATTTGATGACGAAAGCCTTAATGAACTCTACAACCGGACTTACGTTACTTATGCTTTAAACGAAACTATCGCAGTTGGTCCACAGTTTGAAACAGTCCTCGGTCTCGGCGACGGTGGCGGACTGTGGGCTATGAACTTCGGTGGACGTTTGAACATCGGCTATGGTGAGAATAACACGCTCGGCTTATATGTCGGGTATGAAACTAAAAAAGAAGAAGATGAAACCGGACTTACCGGGAGAATGAATTTTACGCGTAGATGGTAGGCATACTTTCCTATCAATCCGTAGGCGCGCTTCAAACAGATGAGAAACGCGCCTACATGTTTTATTTCCTATAGCGCGTTGGAAGGAGCGGATGATAGATTTATCAAAGCCTATTGTGGCATACGTGATCCTAATCCTTGCTTTCTCTGTAAACGCCGTCAATGCCCAAAAACCGCTACCCTTAACCTACTTGACAGAACCTATCCAAATTGATGGTCTGAGCGATGAACTGGGATGGCAGCGGATTGAACCCCTCCCTATGGTCATGTACAAACCCACTTATAAGGGTGAACCCACCGAGAGCACTGAGATCCGAATTGCTTATGATAAGGATTATCTTTACTGTTCAGCGCGGTGTTATGATACGGACCCTTCTGGGATTCGTGTGAACTCTCTTTATAGGGATAGATCGAGCAAGGATGATAAATTTGGAATCATTCTTGATACCTTCAACGACAAGAAGACTGCCCTATCATTTTGGACAACTCCCGCCGGTATTCGCGGTGATGAAGCCGTCTTTAATGACGGCAAATCTGATAATAAGAACTGGGATACTTATTGGGATGTCGCCACGGTTCAGAATGAAAAGGGTTGGTTCGTTGAAATGCGTATCCCATTCTCCAGTCTGAGTTTTCAGGATGAAGCAGGTCGGGTGACCATGGGATTAATCGCTTATCGAAATATTGCCCGAAAAAACGAGCGCGTTGTCTTTCCAGACCTGTCTCCGGAGCGCGGGATTGATACACCATCGCGAGCGCATCCTATCGTTTTGAACCAGGTTTACAGCCAAAAACCCGTTTACTTCACACCTTACGCCATCGGCGGACTCGAACAAACACCCACGTTAAACGATACTAAAACGGCTTACCATCTCGAAAATGAGTTGGCGAGAAATGTTGGACTTGATATTAAATATAATATCACCAGCAACCTCACCTTGGATACCACACTCAATCCTGACTTTGCCCAGGCAGAAGCCGATGATCAGCAAGTTAATTTAAGCCGATTTTCGCTATTCTTTCCGGAGAAGCGACAATTTTTTCAAGAACGTTCCGGGATATTCGCCTTCAATTTCATTGATCGTGCGCGCCTTTTTCATAGCCGTCGGATAGGCATTCAGGACAATGAACAAATCCCGATCATCGGTGGCGCGAGGCTCGTTGGACGCATTGGCGATTGGGATCTCGGTTTTCTTGACATGCAAACCGCACGTAAGGAAGACATTCCGAGCGAAAACTTCGGGGTGCTACGCCTGCGTCGGCAAGTTCTGAATCCATATTCCTATGCTGGGGTCATGCTAACAAACCGTATTGATGAGGAAGGTAATTACAATTTCGCGTACGGAATTGACAGCATTCTTCGACTTTTTGGAAAAGAATATTTGACACTTAAGTGGGGACAAACTTTTGAAGATCAAACCGTTCAAGAGCAGGCATCCAATTTTTTTGATACAGCGATGTTTCTCGCAGAACTCACCCGGCGCACCGATGTTGGATTCGATTATGAACTCGTCGTAGCGCGGAGAGGCGAGGACTTTTCACCCGGGCTCGGATATACAAAACGAAAGGATTTTACGCAACTCCAGTGGGGAGCGCGTTATGATTGGCTCATGAAAAAAGGCACCCCAATTAGACGCGTAAGTCCGTTACAATTTAAAGGGTTCATTGTGCTCCGTAATGAAGATAGTTCTGTGGAATCCGCGCAACTTGACTATGACATAGATATGGAGTGGAAGTCTGGTGCAGTCGCGACAGTGGACCTTCAAATGGATTATGAGGACCTCACCGAAGATGAGGATTTTCCGAAAGACACAGTGGTGCCAGCGGGCAGTTACACCACCTTTGAGGCCAAGGGCGAATTTGATATGCCCAGTAAAAAGTTGTTCCGTACAGATTTCGGTTGGTCTTTCGGCGGTTTTTATGACGGATGGCGACTCGAATGCGGTGTTAAACCAACCTGGAATGTGTCCCGACATTTAGAAATGATTAGTGAGTATGAAGTCAATGTTATCCGTTTTCCGGAACGCAATCAGGGATTTAATGCCCATGTTGTTCGCCTGCGCACCCGCGCAGCTCTGAACACACACATCTCTCTGAATGCATTTGTGCAATACAATAGTGCTAATGATCGGTTCTCAACAAATATTCGGTTTCGATATAATTTCCGTGAGGGAAATGACCTCTGGTTAGTCTACAATGAAAATCTCAACACGGACAGAGAAGATAAAGTCCCAAGGAAACTATTGACAAGGGGCCGCACAGTGTTACTAAAGTATACAAATACCTTTGGCATATAATGTGAGCCCCAGCGTCGAGTCATTTATCCGAGAATTCCCTCAAGGTTCTTTTACCTGTCGGACAAATTCGTAACCCTTATAATTCAGGGGCATTTTGTTTTATCTATTCACTTTATCCGTAAGGCGAGGTCTTCTAACCTCGCCTTATTTTTATTTATAGTAAGTTCTAAAAATATAGTAAATCCCGAAAATATGTTTACACTTTAGAAAACAGCAAACTTCCCCATTGCAGGCGGGGTTTGAAACCCCGCCTGCAATGAGTGTATAGTTAATTATGGGATTTACTATAAATATACACTTTCGGTCCCCCCGGTAGGTGCGGTTTCCTAACCGAACCATAGGTGTCAATTTGGCGGTTTTTCCGTTAATTTTTCGTTGGAGCTCTCTACAATGCCGCCCCTACGGGGCTGAGCTCTGTGAGGTCGCGTTTTTCTACAGAGATACCATCCCTACGGGATTCAAGAAGTTCCATGCCTGGTAGAGTTTTGCTTGGTGTCTTGCTTGGTGTCTTTGATGGGGTGTTTCTGCGTATTTCTGCGGATTTCTTCACGGTTTTTTAACCGAACCGGATTCTACACAAAAACCTTGAAGACTTCAAAAACCTCTTCAGTCCTGTAAGGACGGCATCTTTGTAGCAACGCGTGTCCAACAAAACCTAAGCCCCGTAGGGGCGGCATTTGAAGAGACGCTGCTGCAAAAACATCGTGAAAATCCCTAAATTAACACCTATGGTGCGGTTTCCTAACCGAACCGATGCTAAGTGTATAAGTAATTACAGGATCCGCTATAACAGAAAAAATTATTTGCTTGGGTAGATTGGAGGCTTGCCGAATGTGCATTTAGTTTTCGTGATTTCCTCGATTTTCGGAGGGAATCGCGGGATAAAATCAGAATCGGAGACCCTTCTATAGTTGTAAATCAGTGCCTGACGAAATATTTTTTTCACGTGATGTAACGTTTTGACAAAAAAATGTGTCTTTAATTAATATTGTGGTGAAATGTGCCTTTATAATACTATAATAAAAAATTGTGTGGACTGCATTGCCCAAAGTCCGAGACTCAGCACTTAATGAGATGTTTCAGTGGCCGTCAATGCAGCTGAATCTGTTCATGAAGAGAGGACTCCATGGAGAGAAAAGACGATGTTCGATTGATCCAGGACGTTTTATCAGGCGACGACTCAGCATTCGGCATTTTAGTTGAAAAATACCAAAAAAGTGTTCATGCCCTCGCGTGGCGGAAAATCGGTGATTTCCACTATGCAGAAGATATCACACAAGATACCTTCCTCCGCGCGTATCAAAAACTTTCAACGTTGAAAGATCCGAGCCAGTTTCTTAGGTGGTTGTACGTCATTGCGAATCGGCTTTGTCTGAATTGGCTGCGCACAGAAAAAAAATATGAGAAGCAATTGCAATCATTGGAGGACACACCTATGGAAGAAGTGGCGAAATCTGCTTATGCGCGTTACGTCCTGGAACAGCGCGAAACAGAAGCAACTGAACAACGTTTTGAGATCGTCGAAAAACTTTTGGAAAAATTGCCGAACGGTGAACGTACAGTGATGGTACTCTATTATCTTGGCGAAATGTCAACGACAGAGATTAGCAAATTCTTGGGGGTGTCAGTAAAGGCAATAAGGCTTCGACTCCATCGCGCCCGAAAACGGTTACAAGAACAAGAGGAACTCTTGGTCCAAGAAGTTCTTGGTGGCGTGCAGATACCATCAAGTATAAAGCAGAACATCATGAGAGAAGTTGTTGACATGAACCCGACACCTTCTTCAAAAATGGAACCGTCCTTCCCGTGGGTGGCTGTTGGAACTGCTTTGGTCGTAGGAACCCTATTGATCCTCAGTGTCAGCAACCAATACCTTGCAGATTTTCAGAAACTTTACAATACTTACTTTGGGCGCAATGATGGAAAGGATTTCGCTGCTGATTTTACCATAACACTCGGAACCCATAGGAGTGGTGCTGCTCTTTTAGATGCACTGATCGAAAAAAAATGCCAGATCAGCCTATGGTCCATGCAAGCCCTTGGAAATCCGGATTTTCCGGTGGTGGCAGAGGAAACAACGGTTGATATCGTTGTTGTTTCTATGCTGGAGATGGGGTTTGCTGAGGGTGAACTCGCCACCCTTGATACCATTTATGAGCGCGCAAAACAGATGGGACTTGAAACTTGCCCGGTTGAGACTGCCCCGCAGCTGCGTCTGTCATTTCTCGACCAGCAACACTGGGCAACCGTAGGGAGGCTGGGGAAGTTTTTCGTCGCGAGTGAACCGTTTGTTCTGACACCTGATGGCTTCCCTAAGATTTTCAGTGTCGTGCGGGGTGATATATTCCCGCACCCTGAAATCGGTATCGGTCTATGGCTGATTGCAAATGGCACCGTTGATGCCGAAGATGCGGAACGCCCTGATAGATTGTTTAATGCATCCGATGAGGATCGTGACCACAGAGGTCGTTTTGCATTCGTTATTCCCAAAAATAAATAAGGCACAGCCCTAATTATGCGATAAGGAAGACAACTTGCGTTATTTTTAACAACTATTTGTATCGCGCATTATCGGCAAGGTTTTCTGTATGTGATTCTCGCAACAAATTTTTTAACTAAAACTTTCAAATCAGAAATTAGGAGCAACTATTGATAATGAAATTACTACAACTGGGGTTTTTAGGTATCGCTTTACTTGTTCTAATTGGCAACAGCGTGGCTCAAGATTTTAGCATCTTAGGGCCAAGCACAGAGATAATTGAAACTGGATTTGACAACCGAAGCCTCGCTATGGGCAAGACCGCAATCACGACTGCGAGAGGAAGCAGTGCGATCTTTTCAAACCCATCAATCCTCGCTACGTTCTCTGAACCAGAGGTCCAGATCGGTGGAAAACTCCTATATGGTACTGTTGCGGATGAGAGAATTACCGCAAGTGAACGCTACGATTCTTATGATGCCAGGTATCCCCCTTTCCCAAACCGATCCTATCTCGCACTTGCAGCGCCCTATCAGTTACCTGACACACAATTAAAACTTGTGCTTGGTGTTGGATACCAACGAAATGAGGGGGTAAAAACGGAAAAAACATCGGTTAGGCACAGGGAAGAATGGTCAGAGACCAGAGGGGACATCGTGAACATTCGTGTTACAGAAGAAAGAACCGACAGAAGGCGCGGTCATTTAAGCACACTCACCCCAGGGGTTGCCCTTAATTTTCAAGACAGATATTATTTAGGTGCAACCGTCAACCGGACTATCGGGGCGATTATTTCTACATACGAAACGCAATCTTCAGATTCTAATCGGAAACTTGATATTGAAGAAGAACAATCGGCACTATTCCTAAGGCTCGGGGCTTTTGCTGAGCTAACGCCTGAACTCTCTGTCGGTCTGATGTACCGTCCAGAATTTGATTGGGAATTCGGGGAAAGAATCTTAAGACTCTCTGAGGACGGTGAACTTGATACAGAAAGAGATACAGACCGCCTTGAGTTAACGATGCCCACCATGTGGGGAATTGGCGTAGAATACGAGGCATCTCCTGAATTAATTGTAGCAGCGGAAGTCCAATACCGTCCGTTTTCCGATCTTCAATGGAGTGGGACCGCGGATATTGTTGACCCACCGATTATTGACGACGGTTTTAATGTGGCTGTTGGCGCAGAATATTTAGGATTTGACTATCCGATGCGTATCGGGGCCTTTCGAGACCTGATTCCCTTTGTAGATGAAAACGACACGGATCCAGTACACCTTATTGGAATTACTGCTGGTATTGGTTCTATCGGCGAGGACGAAGACTTCTCTTGGAATGTTTCGGCACTCTTCGCCAGATGGGAACGGGTCAACGATGAAGGACAGAAGTATTCAGAAGACCTCATTCGCGCCAGTATCTCCGCGACTTATCGTTTTAATGTGAATCTTGGCTCCTTCAGAAGATAGGTGCAAAAACCGTTGTCGTTCCCAATCCTGAGACAAACAGCAATGTGTGTCTAAAGTTTGCATCCGGGTATGTAGGGGCGAGGTTTCCTCGCCCGCATTTCAAGGTGCGTCCAATTGTTTTTAATCTCACTATAGTCGCTGAGACAGGTTCAACGGATATTAAGCATAAAAGAAAGACATTTCCATGAAAAAAACGCTGTTTTCCATTTCTTTAGTGTTATTTCTGGCTTCAGCACTCTATTTAACCAACACGTTTGCCTACCAAGAAAATCACAGCCGCTACGTTGAGCATAGATATGCTGTCTACAGCATAGCGTTCAGCCCGGATGGGCAAACCCTCGCAAGTGGGAGTGCTGATAAGACAATCGGCCTATGGAGCACTACGACGGAAAAGCAAACAGGATTCAGATCTTCTACCACTGGAAGTGTGGACAAGACAATTAACCCATGGAATGTTAGGAAAAATGGTCTCATCACCGGCGGAACGGCAGCTACATCGTCAGATGGTAACGTATCGAATACAAAACATCTAAAGACGCTTGTTGGGCATAAGTATACTGTCCATTGTGTAGCGTTCAGCCCCGATGGCAAAACCCTCGCAAGCGGCGGCGAAGACAACACTATCATCCTATGGGACACCACCACAGGAGAACACACAAGAACGCTCGCCAGACCTACGGGACCCTTCGTCGGACCCACAGATACACTTTTCGGACATACAGATACCGTCTATAGCGTCGCTTTCAGTCCGGATGGGCAAACCCTCGCAAGCGGGAGTGAAGACAGCACAGTTATCCTATGGGACATAACCACAGGAGAACACATAAAAACGCTCGCCAGACGGACGGGTCCCTTCGTCGGACCGACAGACCCCCTTGCTGGCCATACGGATACCGTCTATAGCGTCGCATTCAGTCCGGATGGAAAAACGCTCGCAAGCGGAAGCGCAGACAACACAATCATCCTGTGGGATGCAACGACAGGACAATACAAGGAAACTCTCATAGGACACAAGAGAGCCGTCTACAGCATAGCGTTCAGCCCGGATGGGCAAACCCTCGCAAGCGGAAGTTGGGACAGAACAATCAAACTATGGGATACTGCTACGTGGAAATACAGGCATACGCTCATAGGACATGAGAAGGTTGTCTATTGCGTTGCGTTCAGTCCGGATGGACAAATTCTTGCAAGCGGCAGTGCTGACAAGGCAATTATCCTATGGGATACCAACACAGGAAAACACGTAGAGACCCTCGTTCAGCATAACAAGTCTATCTATGGTGTAGCGTTCAGTCCGGATGGACAAACCCTCGTCAGTGGCAGTGCTGACAAGCGTATTCGCTTTGAAACGCGTTCTATCATCAAGTGAAGAAACCGCGTCTCTGAATCTTCACAACTTATCGTTTCAATATGAATTTCAGAATATAGTTCAACAGATAGGAGCGATTTTTTTTCACGCTTGCCAAAGTTCAAACCAGAGTCCTAAAAAAGGAGATTTTTACCATGAAGACAATTACAACGTTATTTGTGCTTCTGATCATATTCTCACTAAACACCTTTGCCCAAGATATTCCATACACTGTCCTTGAAGGGCATCCGAGTACTGTCTATAGCGTCGCGTATAGTCCGGATGGTCAGACGCTCGCAAGTGGCAGTTGGCGTACCATCTACTTCTGGGATGCCAACACAGGCGAACTCCTCCGCACACTTCGAGGGCATACGGGTGCTGCCTATAGCGTCGCGTATAGTCCGGATGGTCAGACGCTCGCAAGTAGCGGTTATGACCCATTGAACCGCTTACGGGACGATCCCATCTACTTCTGGGATGCCAACACAGGCGAACACCTCCGCACACTTGAAGGGCATCGGGATGTCAGAAGTGTCGCGTATAGTCCGGATGGTCAGACGCTCGCAAGTAGCAGTGCGCGCACCATCTACTTCTGGGATGCCAACACAGGCGAACACCTCCGCACACTTGAAGGGCATCGGGATGTCAGAAGTGTCGCGTATAGTCCGGATGGTCAGACGCTCGCAAGTAGTAGCAGTGCGCGCACCATCTACTTCTGGGATGCCAACACAGGCGAACACCTCCGCACACTTGAAGGGCATCGGGGTGTCTATAGCGTCGTCTATAGCGTCGCGTTTAGTCCGGATGGTCAGACGCTCGCAGGTAGGGGTATGGACACCATCTACTTATGGGATGTAAACACAGGCGAACACCTCCGCACACTTGAAGGGCCTAGGCGTGCTGTCTATAGTGTAAAGGTTGGTCCGGCTGGTCGGACGCTCGGGGGTGCTGTCTATGGTGTCGCGTTTAGTCCGGATGGCCAGACGTTGGCAAGTAGGGGTGTGGACACCATCGACTTATGGGATGTAAACACAGGTGAACTCCTCCGCACACTTAGGCATTGGGATGTCTATAGCGTCGCGTTTAGTCCGGATGGTCAGACGTTGGCAAGTGGCGGTAGGGAAACCACTATCCGCTTATGGAAGTTCTCTTCCACACGTGTTAGCATCACTCCCAATCCGGTGGTGTCGCCGGGTATTGGGGAACAATTAACTGTCAATATCGGCATTGTCGCAGGTGAAAATGTAGGGGGATATCAGGTTAGTTTAGAATTTAATGCAAATGCAAATGTCCTCCGCTATGTTGAGGGTGCTAATGGCGACTACTTACCTCCTGGTGCCTTTTTTGTGCCTCCTGTTGTATCGGAGAGCGAGGTCCCCTGGGTGAAGAAAAAAATAGTAACGCTTGGTGCGACATCTCTTACTGGAGTCAGTAACGGCGATGGCACACTTGCGACGATAACGTTTGAGGTGCTTGATGTTAAAGAATCTTTTATAGACCTATTTAACGTAATTCTCACGGACGATGAAGGTGAACATTTACTCCACTTCTCACCTCGCCGGACAAAGGTTGAAGCGTTCACGGTTGTAACGTCCTCTTCTGCGATTGTCAGCCTTGCCCCTACCTCGGTGCTTTCGCCAACTATCGGCGAGCAATTTACTTTTAACGTTGACATCGCTGGAGGTCAAAATGTAGCAGCCTCTCAGTTGACCTATGACTTTGATGAGTCAGCTCTCAAATATATATCAACGAGTCGAGGCGACTATCTTGCTGGAGGTGTGGGTAACGGTGATGGCACGCTTGAAACTGTAACGTTTGAAGTTCTTAGTGTCAAAAAAGCATCTACAGTCAGTGTTTCCGGTTATCTTGTCGCGCCAAATGGGGTTCGTTCTATCCCGACTTTTGAAAGTGCAGAGGTGATTGTGCCACTGACGGGAGATGTGAATCGAGATGGTTCCGTGAACATCTTGGATCTGGTGTTGGTCGCTTCAAGTTTCGGGCAGTCAGTCCCAGAAGAGGGAAATCCAGCAGATGTGAATGAGGACGGTATTGTCAATATCGTGGATCTTGTTAAAGTCGCCGGTGCGCTTGGTGGCGAGGCAGCTGCACCGTCAGCGTGGAATCTTGACTTGGAGGACACGTTCACAAGGGAGCAAGTCCAACAGTGGCTCTTCGAAGCCCAGCAACTGAATCTAACAGATGCAACTTCACAACGCGGCCATCTTTTCTTACAAAACCTCTTGGCAGCGTTGACACCGAAAGAGACAGCACTCTTACCGAACTATCCAAACCCGTTCAACCCTGAAACATGGATACCGTATCAGTTAGCGGAACCTGCAGACGTGACGGTAACCATCTATGCGGTGGATGGTGCAGTCGTAAGAACTTTGAAGTTAGGGCATCAACCTATTGGTATCTATCAAGGCAAGGGGCGTGCGGCGTATTGGGACGGTAGAAACGCACTTGGTGAGCCTGTTGCAAGTGGCGTATATTTTTATACATTGTCCACGGAGTCCACACGCGACTCCGTTACCGCAGGCGAATTTACAGCAACGCGTAAAATGTTGATAAAGAAGTGAAAGTAGCTTTACTTCGTGAAAACAGGGGCAGAAATACCATTATTTCTTCAATACCCTTACTTTTGAGGTGAAGGAAAATGAAACCGAATTCTCGACTCATGACACCGGTTGGCGGAATTTTGGCACTTGTTTGCTTCTTTCTGCCCTGGATCAAGATGGATTGCTCTATAAAGATGTGGGGCGAAAAGTTGAACAGTGAAATTGTTTTTATATCAGGCTTTGAACTTGCTACGAAGCAGCAAGTGAATCTGATTACGCTTGCTTTGATTGCGGCTCTGATAATCGTTGTAGTAAGTCTTTATATGTTAAAAGAACAGACACCTTGGAAATCCAAACTGCCGGTTTTTATCAGTAGCGGCGTTGGACTTGGATGTCTCTTATTTGAGTATATTCATCTTAATATGGGTATCAATACGCCAATAGGTAAAGTCACCCTTGAAGAGTTAGAAGCCACGCTCCAAATTGGGGCATTTGGAACAACTATCGGATTTATTCTTGCGATCGTTGGTGTATGGAAGTCACCTAACTCCGACGATGGGTAAGATAATAAGGAGAAAACAAGAATGAAAAATGACGATAACGCTGTTGTCAATGAGGAGGATCCGCAAAACCTACCGACCATTGGGGGAGTGCGATTAGTGAACGAACCTGTTGCTCCACATGAGGAACCGCAGACGGTAATCAATGACCCTGATAGTAACGGAACCTCAAACGGTGGAGACAACCTTGATACTGGTGATTGGGTAACCAATGACCCTGATAGTAATGGAACCCCCAGAATAGTATATCATATGAATATGATCGGTATAATAACAATAATCTTCGGCATTTTTGTTGGTGTTTATCTGCTTGTGCAGTTCAGTCAACCTGTGCAAATGTTTTTTGCTCAATCAGATGGAGAATTGACTTTTGATGAGGTTGTAGTAGCATTTGGTGCAGCGATGATATTCATCGTCCCAGGGGTTATTTGTATAGGTATCGGTAAGATTATTAAATTGTTGGATACATAAACTCTATGCGTTGGAACGGAAATATTGATAAGAAAGTAGCAGGAAAACTTCTTCATGAAACACAGATTTTTTGCGCTTTCACTGATTTGGGTTGCAGTATTTGCTTTTTCCGTAAACACCTCAGCTCAAGACTATACGCAATGGCATGTACTGCCACCGGAAATTCGGTCCACTCCCAGTCATACTGGCTTTACTATAAGCAGAAATACAGAAACCCTACATTACTAAAATGAGGAAATAAACCCAATGAAAATGATCTTCTCTCTAATCTTGACTTTTCTGACACTCGTGTTTCTACCAAAAGTCTTCGCGCAAAGCGATGCTGATTCACAATTACCCACTGGTGTCAAGGCATACATTGAATGTAGTGGAAAAATAACCGGCAATATCCAGTATTCGCCCGAAGGAAAAGAACTCGCCGTGGCAAGTGATATGGGGATTTGGCTCTATGATGCGCGGAACGGTGCGGAGGTTGCACTGCTTTCGGGACATAACGGAGACGTGCTGCATATCGCGTACAGTCCAGATGGCAAAATGCTTGCAAGTGCGGGACGTGACGAAACCGTCCGCTTGTGGAATCCAAAAACGGGTGAAAACTTGGCAATCCTTGCAGGGCATGATGGACTTGTGAATGGTGTTGCCTTCTCACCGGATGGTAAGACGCTTGTCAGTGGGAGCGGTGATGCGACAGTGCGATTGTGGTCCGTCGAAAAAGAACAACAAATCTGGTTTGCGAAAACCCCACAAGCGCAACAACAAGGAATAACGGACCCAATAATACGTGAGGCTTTTGATCTTCCACCTTTGCCTAACAAAAGTCCGTTTGAAAAGCTCATGTTTCAGTGGGTACTCACAGTTGCCTACTCACCAGACGGTAAGACGTTAGCAAGCAGCGGTAGCTCTGATGGCACAATCCAGTTGTGGGACGTGGAAACTGGCAAACAGCTGAGAACCCTAAAAGGGCATACAGAGATGGTGAACACCTTAGCATTTTCGCCTGATAGCACAACGCTTGTCAGCGGAAGTAAGGATGATTCGCTCCGGGTTTGGAATCCCAATACTGGCAGCGTGTTACGGAAACTATCCGGGCACAGCAACGATATAAGATCTGTGGTGTTCTCCCACGATGGTAAAATGCTGGCAAGCGGAAGTAAGGATTCCTCTGTTCGTCTATGGGATGCAAAGACATGGCGTTTCTTGCCGACCCTACGTGGACACTATTTTGGCGTTAGAGGCGCATCTTTTTCACCTGATGGCAAAACTGTTGTGTCCGCAGCCGACAGCAGGATCCTTTTCTGGGACTGGAAAAAACTTGAGAAAACACAGAAATAAAAAGGTGAAAGGAGATATGAAGGGATGAAAAAGAGAGTACGCTCTATATGCCTAACGGTTTTGCTGGCGGTAACTTTATGTTTACCCAACGCCTTTGCCCAAGACTATACACAGTTGAACTTGCCCGAAGGTGCTATAGCGCGCCTCGGTAAAGGAACAATAAAAGATATAAAGTATTCACCAGATGGCAAGATGATTGCGGTAGCAGGTTCTTTGGGGATATGGCTCTACGATGCTGAGAACAACTATCAAGAGGTTGCACTCCTTACTGGACATAAGGATGATGTCAACAGTATAGCGTTTAGTCCCGATGGAAACACACTCGCAAGTGGAAGTGGCGACGCTACCATAGGTTTGTGGGATGCGAACACAGGACAACACATACGAAAACTATCAGGACATACAAGACAGGTCAATGGCGTGGTATTCAGTCCAGATGGTACCACACTCGCAAGTGGAAGTGGAGATAGTTATTATGACAACACCGTCGACAACACTGTCCGACTCTGGGATGTGAATACTGGTAGACACAAAGCAACACTTGAGCATCCATTCTATGTTGGAGGTCTGGCGTATTCACCCAATGGAGATATACTTGTTAGCATAACAAGGGATGGGTTGTACCTGTGGGATGCACATACCAGCATCCACATAAAAACATTTTCTTCTTCCGGTTGGGACTCCGTAAGGAGTGTTATGTATTCCCCAGATAGCCAAACCATCGTAAGTGTGGGCGATGGTTTGGACTTGTGGGATGCTGATACTGGAAACCACATAAAAACACTTGACTATACTGGCTACGCTGGTGCTACGTATAGCCCTGATGGACGCACAATCGCCGGTACAAATTATTGGTCTGAAACGGTGAGGTTTTGGAAGGCACACACAGGGGAACGCCTTCACACAGTCGCTAAACGGAAACCAGGGGAACCCAGCATAACATATTCACCTGATGGACAAACGCTAGCTTGTTCGGAGGGGCAAGGAGTGCGTTTATGGCATATAGATATGGTCGAACACAAAGAAGTAGCACGTCTTACCGGGCATACAGATTCGGTTAATAGTGTTGCCTTCTCTCCTGATGGTCAGACGCTGGCGAGTGGGAGTTCGGACGAGACCGTGAGGTTGTGGAATGTCAACAAAAGAACACATGTGCGAACCTTTAAGCATGGGACTTCAGTCAGCAGCATCGCCTTCTCTCCTGATGGTGATATGCTTGCAGGTGCTGCGGAGGCTTACAGCATCAAGTTATGGAATGTTAATAGAGGTTCGCTCAGTTATAATCTTGAGGCGTTTACGTCTTTCTACAGTGTTGCATTTAGCCCCGATGGCAGGCTGCTTGCCTGTGGGGGTAACACCATCTTGCCTATAGTATGGGATGTCAACAGGAGAAAATTCATCTACATCCCTGAACTCGATGTAACTTCGTTCTTAGCACCCTATGTTTCTAGCATAGCATTTAGCCCGGATGGCAACACGCTCGCAAGTGGGAGTGATGATAAGACAGTGCGCTTGTGGAACGTGCACACAGGACAACGCATCTACACGCTCACAGGGCATACGAATGATGTCAAGAGTGTTGCATTTAGTCCCGATGGCAACATACTCGCAAGTAGCAGTGATGACGACACCATCCGTTTGTGGAACACAAAGACAGGCAGGCATATCAGAACGCTCACAGGGCATACAGATTGGGTTAATAGCGTAGCGTTTAGTCCGGATGGAAGCACGCTCGCAAGCGGCAGTGATGACGCGACAGTGCGCCTGTGGAACGTGCACACAGGATCACATATCGTCACGTTTGAAGGGCATACAGATTGGGTTAATAGCGTAGCGTTTAGTCCGGATGGCAACACAATCGCAAGCGGCAGTGATGACGCGACAGTGCGCCTGTGGAATGTTGAGGCTTTTACATATAAAGAGGCGGCACTTATTACAGGACATTCGGATTATATAGATAGCAATAGCGTATCTTTTAGTCCCGATGGCACCACGCTCGCAAGTGGCAGTTCGGACGACACTATCCGATTATGGGATACAACCACCTATGACCCCCTAAAAACATTTACATCGGATGAGTTGTCTCTCAGAAGTTTGGCGTTTAGTCCCGATGGCACAACACTTGCAAGCATCGGAGGTAATTGGTACACATGGTACTTAGTTCTATTGTGGAATGTGCACACGGGCAGATATATTAAACTCACTGGACATACTGATGATGTCAATAGCATTGCGTTTAGTCCCGATGGCACCACGCTTGCAAGTGGTAGTTGGGACAATACTATCCGATTGTGGGATGTGAACACCGGGGTACATCTCCGGACGCTCGTTGGACATACGTCTTCGGTCAATAGCGTTGCGTTTTCACCTGATGGCAACACAATCGCAAGTGGTAGTTGGGACGATACTATCCGATTATGGAACACAAATACAGGTGAACATATACAAACACTCACAGAGACCACGGGAATCGTAGCATTTAGTTCTGATGGGCAGATGCTCGCAAGCACAGGCGGGAGGACCATCCGCTTATGGGGTGCAACAACAGGCACCCATCTCCGTATACTTCATACAGGGCATACGGGTAGTGTCAACAGCATTGTGTTTAGTCCTGATAGTCGCATCATCGCAAGTGGTGGCAGTTGGTCGGATCCCACTATCCGCTTGTTGAACCCTACAACGGGTGAACACATTCAAACGCTGACAGGGCATACATCTGGAGTCGAAAGCGTGGCGTTTAGTCCGGATGGCACGACCCTCGCAAGTTGCAGCAACGACGGCACTGTACTGCTGTGGGAAATTAATACTTCTCCGACGACACCCACGCAACTGCCAGAGGATGTCAATGCGGATGGTATTGTTAATATTATTGACCTAACACTTGTCGCCTCCAACTTCGGGGAGACAGGAGAAAATGTCGCAGATGTCAATGAGGATGGCGTTGTGAATATCATTGACTTAACACTTGTCGCTGCAGCATTTGGAAATATAGCGGCTTCTCCGGCATTATGGAGTGTCAATCCTGACAATATGCCCTCAAGCGCAACCGTGGAAAAATGGCTACAACAGGCACGTCAACTTAACCGAACAGGCCCCGATTTTCAACGGGGTATGCTTGTGCTGGAAAATCTATTGAAGGCATTGACACCAAAAGAGACTGTACTCTTGCCCAACTATCCGAACCCATTCAACCCAGAAACTTGGATACCGTATCAGTTAGCAGCTCCTGCGGATGTCACACTCACCATCTACACCGCAGCAGGTAAAATCGTTCGTAGATTAACGTTAGGTCAAAAACCTATCGGTCTCTACCAGAATAAAAGCCGTGCGGCGTATTGGGATGGTAAAAACGAAGTCGGTGAGTCTGTTGCGAGTGGTTTGTATTTCTATACATTGACGGCAGGTGAATTCACGGCAACGCGTAAAATGTTAATACGGAAGTAGTTTTGCAGTTAGGGTTTATGAACATAAAGAGGAGTAAACCTATGCTAAGTCGGGAACAAGGATTCACGAACTATTTAATCACAGTTTTTCTTTTCCTATTCGTAATAACATCTGTTTCCAATGCAGATGACCTAACTGTAACTTATGCATACAGTCTCTATTCTGGAAGTGAATCGGTGGCTTTTAGTCCGGATGGAAAATACATTGCAACGGGCGATGGAGATGGAGATGTAGGTTTCTGGGAAGTCGGAGATGATGAACCAATTGACTATGTAAACCTCGGTGGTGAGGTCCAAGGTGTCGCCTTCAGTCCCGATGGAAGGCATCTCGCCGCCGAAGGCAGCGATGGGAATGTCATCGTATGGCTCTTGGATGTAGCCACCAGAACCACTGTTAGCGGTACGTATGTTCATGATGATGCTGACAATATCAACTCAATTGCCTACAGTCCAGATGGGAATTATGTTGCGGTAGCCGTTGATCTCCAATGGGCATTTCTATGGGATTTAAACAGCGGCAGCGTGTGGGGATGGGGGAAATTGGGTGCGTCTGAAGTCTATGATGTCGCCTTCAGTCCCGATGGAAGGTATCTCACAACGGGAAATGACAATGGCGATCTTACACTTTGGGAAGTATCCAGTTGGTGGGATGACGACGTTACTTCAACAGATTATAAACCGGGTGGAAATGTTCGCTCTGTCGCTTTTAGTCCTGATGGCAGGTACCTTGCTGCCGATGGGTACGATGGGAGTAGCACCTATGTCAATATCTATAATGTGGACACCGGTAGAGTTGAGTGGCAGATAAATTCCGGTAATGTTTATGCCATTGCTTTTAGTCCAAACGGTGAATATATCGCACTCGGAGATAACGATGGAGTCATCACTTTCTACAGCATCGGTACGAACCCAACACATGTCGGAGAGATTACGGCAAGCGGCGAAGTGCTTGATTTGGCGTGGAGTCCCAATGGCACTTTAATCTCGGACGGTAGAGATGTTTGGAATGTCACCCAGCCAACTCCTGACCCACCTGATAATACGGATACAAACCAAGATCCAGATGTCACAGTCAGTTTTTCTCCATCTTCTGTGCAATCACCTATAGTTGGAGAACGGTTGACACTTTCTCTGACCATCACCGACGGGAAAAACGTGGCAGGTTATCAGGCAACAGTACAGTTTGATACGACTGCCCTCAAGTATGTGCAAAGTGCAAACGGTGATTACCTGCCAGATGGGGCGTTTTTTATTCCACCAGTCGTTAATGGCAATAGTGTTACACTTGCTGCAACGTCTCTTGCAGGCGAGAGCAACGGTGATGGCACGCTTGCTACTATCACCTTTGAAGTCCTCGCTGTCAAAACCTCCACGCTAACATTATCGGACGTCCTATTGACCGACAGTACAGGCGGGAGCTCTCGTCCACAAGTAGAAGTAACACAGATAGCCAAAACCTCCCCGGATTCACCAAACATTGTGTTTGAATCTCAAACGGTTTACGATAGCGGGCCCCTCGTTGGCTGGAGTAGAGGAAACTCAAATGGTGTTGCCGAAGTTGGAGAGCGCATCGAACTCAAAGTGCTCTTGAAAAACAGTGGGGCAACTACCGCTGAAAATGTCAAAGCGGTATTGACAACCAGAGATACATCTGTGCGCATCCTTGACTCTTCGGTAGATTATGGGGATATTCTCGCGGGGTTCACCAGTCCACCGCTTTTACCTACCATTGATCTTAGCGAGCAGACCTTTAAAATTGAGGTCCCAGACACTGCAACCCCACACGATGTTACCCTGACACTCTATGTTACCGCTAACAACGCAGGCCCCTGGACCCTCCCGATTATCCTTTCCGTCGTCGATCAGTCCAAGATCCAATTAGCGTTTCCTGATGATTTTATATCCGAGGAAGCGTTTGGCACACACACAACCTACTTTACGTTAAAGGTGCAATATCCGACCTTAACGGACATTCCAGATGCTGCGGTTTCTTACGGCAGTTGCAATATAATACTTCGCATTCCGGAACAGACGCAAGCTTTTATATTTCCGATCCAAACACAAGGTGAGAAAACCCAGAGTATAGTAGAGGATGTCCTAATTTCTGTCGTAAAACTCACCCCTGGAATTTCAGATATTTCAGAGGGCATTACAGCAGCCTTTAAAGCTCTTGATCTCATACTATTCTTTGCAGAAGTTATTGAGTCGATAGGTCTTTCAGAGTATGATCTAAAAATTGCGCTGCCTACCCCGTTGGGTGTTGGGCGTGGACACCCGGATACAATAATTGATTATGTCGTCCTCTTGAAAAACGAAGTGGCTTCCCTAAGAAGTATAGACATTACAATGGAGCAAGCATATAGCATTGGAGAGTCCAGTGACCGTTTTGAAGTTGATCGGAAATTTACATGGAATTTTGGTGAAGGTTTGGCTGCCCCTACTACCCAACCTATTGCGCTTTCGGAGTATCCTGCCTTTCAATTGCTACCGCTGGAAGTTCAGGGCTATCTCCTCCGTCACTTTTCGGTATTTACGAGTTTTAAGGCGTTGCGTGCTCTCAAGGAAACATCACTCCTACCCAACTACCCGAATCCGTTCAACCCAGAAACGTGGATCCCGTATCAATTGGCAACCCCAACGGATGTGAGCATCTCAATCTATGCTGCGGATGGAACGTTAGTTCGCACGCTTGACATAGGGCATCAGTCTGGTGGTATCTATCAAAGTAAAAGCCGTGCGGCGTATTGGGATGGCAGAAATGAAATCGGTGAGTCTGTGGCGAGTGGCGTGTATTTCTACACGTTCACAGCAGGCGATTTTACCCAGACGCGACGGATGCTGATTTTGAAGTAAAAGGAGAACCTTTTTCATGAGAAATACATTTTTTTCAATTTTACTGATTGGATTTGTGATATTTGCTTTTGGATCAAACACCTTCGCCCAAGATTCACCACAATGGCATTTACCTGAAGGCGCAAAAGCGCGTCTCGGTAAAGGAGAGATAACAGGGAATGTAGCGTATTCACCCGATGGCACACGTCTGGCGGTTGCGAGTTCTATCGGTGTTTGGATCTACGGTGCCCATACTACCAAGACACTTAATCTTCTTACCGGACACGGGTCTCCGATTACGAGTGTGGCGTTCAGTTCCGATGGACAGACTATCGCAGGTGGAGGTTGGAGCGAAACTATCAGTTTATGGGATGTGGAAACCGATAGCCTTCTACATACACTCAGCGCGCAGGAGGATATTGTTAGCGTGGCGTTCAGTCCCGATGGCAAGACACTCGCCGGTTCAAATGTTGACGGGAACCTCTATACGTGGGATACCGACACAGGAGAAGACCTATGGGTGCCTACGGTAAATCAAACGACGTTCAGCGGAGACTTGCCTGTGTTGGAGAACATATCGTTTAGTCCCGATGGTAATATCTTGGCCAGTGGGAGTTATACTGACGACACTGTCCGTCTGTGGGATGCGAAAACCGGTAGCCTCCTGCACACACTTACTGGACATACGGATTATGTTAATAGCGTTGCGTTTTCCCCCGATGGAAACACTCTCGCAAGTGCGGGTAGGTCTCTTGACCATATCCGTCTGTGGGATACCGACACAGGCGATCCTCTACGCACGCTCGCTGGACATCGGCATGCCAATAACGTAGTATTTAGTCCTGATGGCAAGACGCTGGCAACTGCTAATGGAAGCAGGTTTTTTCTGTGGGACGTAGAAACAAGGAACCTCCTTCACGCACCCATCCCACCCAACTATGATTTGTCTATCAAGAGTGTAACATTCAGTCCTGATGGCAAGACGCTGGCAAGTGCCAGTGGGGATAGTCACCAAAGAATCAGTCTGTGGGATACCAACACATGGCAAGTGAAGACATATTTTGACCATACGGGTGCTATCAAGAGCGTCGCATTCAGCCCCGACGGCAAGGATTTTGTCTGTGGAGGTCGTGACGGAAAACTTTATTATCTGAGGAATATCGACCTAAGGGTGCCTCTGAGAACACATATTGATCTTGTGTCGAGTATCTACCTGTATGGCATCATAGGTGTAGCATTTAGTCCCGATGGCGAGGTGCTTGCAAGTGTCTACGGGAGTGAGTCATCTAATAGTCCGGAGCGGATCATTCTGTGGGATCTTAGCACGTGGGAACTTAAAATACTCACTGGGCATTCGGGTGAGGTTAATAGCGTCAGTGTCGTCTTTAGTCCTGATGGAAAACTATTGGCAGGTGGTGGATCGTCTTGGGAGTCGAACGTCTATCTATGGGATACAATGACCGGTGAACTTTTATACACACTCCCGACAGGTGAGGGGCGTGTCTATAGTATAGCATTTAGTCCTGGTGGAAAGCTACTGGCAGGCGGTGGTCGGACGGGTACTCCGAATAATCCTTCGCTGTGGCTATGGGATACGACCACCGGTAGCCTTCTGCGTACACTTGGTAAGGGGGGGGATTGGTCCAGAGGTATAGCATTTAGTCCTGATGGAAAACTACTGGCAACTGGTTCTCATGTAGAAATCCTTCTATGGGATACCAGCACATGGCAACATTTGAAAACACTTAATCGGCATGATTTCGGGTCCCGTTCCAACGTAGCATTTAGCCCTGATGGTCGTACCTTAGCGAGTGGGAGTGGAGGGGCTAGAATTGATTTATGGGATATCAACACAGGAGAACGTCTGAAAACACTCATTGGGCATACAGATCTTGTCACAAGCGTAGCATTTAGTCCCGATGGTCAGACACTTGCAAGTGGCAGTTCTGATGGCACAGTGCTATTGTGGGAACTCACTCCTTCATCTTCATCTATAACCGTCAGTCTTTCACCTGCTGTTGTGCGGTCACCGGCTATCGGTGAGCAACTCACATTCTCCCTCAATATCAGTGAAGGGCAAAATATCGCGGGATACCAAGCTACCGTGACGTTTGACACGACAGCACTCAGTTATGTTCAAAGTGCCAATGGTGATTATCTGCCTGCAGGTGCATTCTTTATACCTCCAGTTGTTGAAAGCAATAACATCCAGCTTGCAGCATCTGCGATTAATGCAGAATCTATGGGTAATGGCACGCTTGCCACGATTACATTTGAGGTGGTTGCTGTCAAAGGTTCTACCGTCCGTTTATCTAACGTGTTATTGACCGATATAACAGGTGGCACAGCGACATCGGAAATAGAAAACGCGGAGATTAGCACCCCACAACTCCCCGAAGATGTGAATGCTGACGGTGTCGTGAACATCATTGACCTAACCTTGGTTGCATCTAATTTCGGGAAAACTGGATCAAACGCTGCGGATGTCAACAGCGATGGTGTAGTCAATATCATCGACTTGACGCTCGTCGCTGCCGCGTTTGGTAATGCTGCCGCTGCGCCGGAAATATGGAGTCGCGATTTGGAGGTCGCGCCTACACGGGCAGATGTAGCAGCATGGCTAAACGAAGCACGGAAACAAAACTTATCTGATCCTGATTTTCAGCGCGGTATCGTCGTCTTGGAACAACTCTTGGCAGCGTTGACCCCGAAAGAGACGGTATTGTTGCCGAACTACCCAAACCCATTCAACCCAGAGACATGGATACCGTATAGATTGGCAAAATCAGCGGATGTGAGCATCTCAATCTATGCTGTAGATGGACAGTTGGTTCGGACGTTAGACTTGGGACATCAATCTGTGGGTATCTATGAATCCCGGAGCCGCGCGGCGTATTGGGATGGTCGGAACGCACTTGGTGAACCTGTAGCAAGTAGTGTGTATTTCTATACTCTCACGGCAGGCGATTTCACCGCTACGCGTAAAATGTTGATACGGAAGTAAAGCTTCCCATAGGTTAGGCGGTTTCGCAGCGAGGCTATATACATCCGAAAGGATAGGTTGAGGTATGAAGGATTTTTTATGAAATTTGCACACGTTTTTTTTACAGTCGCTGTCTTTTTCGGTTTTTTACCTGCTAACTTTGCACAGGAACCGACAGTTCTTAGACACGGCGGCTCCGTTCAAACAGTGAAATTCTCGCCAGTGGATAACTCACTGATTGCAAGTGCCAATGACAATGGCACCATCAAATTATGGAATTTGCAGGACGACACCGTGACAACGCTCAGAGGACACAGCCGGAAAATTCATTCGGTGGCATTTTCCCCAGATGGGCAACGCCTTGTTAGCGGCAGTGATGATTGGACTTTCAGATTGTGGGATGTTCAGGCAGGTGCACACATCGCGACCCTTGAACATATTATAGGTCGAAATCGGTCCGCTGTCATTGAGGTGGCATTCTCACCGGATGGACAACTTCTTGCTACAGCAGGTCTAAATGTAAAACTCTGGAAGGTCAGCACACAAAACGAAATCGAGACACTGCAACACAACGATTGGGTCGTGGCGTTAGCGTTCTCCCCGAATGGTGAACTGCTGGCTACGGGAGATAACCAGGGGAATGTAAACATTTGGGACATTCAAGAGCGAAAAGTTATCGCCAAACTTGAAGGGGACACCGTCAGGGTTGATACACTCGTTTTTTCCCCTGATGGCAGAACCCTCGCAAGTGCTGGTTATCACGGGTTAATCAAACTCTGGGCGGTTTCTGATTGGGCACTCCTCGGCACCCTTCAGAATAGAGGAACGGTGTATACCCTCGATTTCTCCCCTGATGGAAAAGCACTTGCCAGCACCGGACATGGGACGGTAACTCTCTGGTCGGTCGAAAATGGGGAGGAAATCGCTTCCTTGATGGGACATTCCGCCTGGGTTTACGGGGCTGCGTTCTCCCCGGACGGAAAAACCCTCGCCAGTGCTGGCGATGATGGGCTTGTCCGGGTCCAGAATATAGAATCACATCTGCAAACACTGCAACAACGAGAGACGGTGCGATTGATCTATTTTCTACCAGTTAATCGCCAACCGCAACGAGATATTGACACAAAACTGGATACTTTAATGCGGGATGTCCAGGAATTTTACACAGAACAGATGAACGCTCACGGTTTCGGCAGGAAAACCTTTACATTTGAAACCGATGCTACTGGAAAGGCACTGGTGCATCATGTAAACGGAAGATTCACCGATGGGTACTACAATAACGAGACGCTTGACAAAGTGATAGAAGAAATTGAAGATCGATTCAACCTTTCAACAAATCTCTACTTAATTTCCATAGATACCGGCAGTGAAAAGATTGATGTCCAATGGTGTGGTCGCGGTGGAATCCATGGGACTACCGGAGGCGTAGCAATTGTTCCTGCCTCTGGAAGTTGTTTCGTTGGAGAAAACGGCATTAAGACCGCTGCACACGAACTCGGACACGCCTTTGGACTCGACCACGATTTCCGAGACGATGCCTATCTGATGTCCTACGGATTAGACCCCAACCAATTGTCATATTGTGCCGCTGAGTGGCTAAATGTACACGGCTACTTCAACAACCATCAGACATCTTTCAACGAACCTACAACGATGACTATGCACACGCCTATTGCATTATCCCCTAACGCAACCCGGCTCCGTTTTGAAGTCAGAGACACCGATGGACTCCATCAAGCACTGCTGATTATGCCTACGGATACAAGCGACCCAGCAGATGGCGTTAAGCTGCACAGTTGTAAAGCACTAAATGGTGAAATTAAACAGGTTGAATTTACAGTAGCACCCACAACCGAAGTGACACTTCGGGTCATGGATGTAAACGGTAACTTCACACAAGAAACCTATCCTCTCACACCGAGTGATATGGCACATGTTGACGTGAATATGGACGGTATAATTGATGTGGCCGACTTGGTCCTCGTCGCCTCAGATTTCGGCACAACCGCCGTTCGCGGGGCGATACCGAACCCAGATGTCAACAATGACGGTTTTGTGAATCGTGAAGATCTCTTGTTAGTTGTTGAGGTGTTAGAGTCTGATGAAAGCATACTTATGGTGCCGACTTCAACCACCACAATCAGCCTTTCACCTGCTATCGTATCATCCCCTGCTATCGGTCAACAACTGACCTTTTCTGTCAAAATCGCCGACGCTGAAAACATCGCAGGTTACCAAGCCACCGTTTCATACAATACCTCTGCACTTCGATATGTCGAAAGTGCTAACGGCGATTACCTGCCTTCCGGTGCGTTCTTTGTTCCACCCGTCGCTGAAGGCAATACCGTAACACTCGCGGCATCCTCACTCGCCGGTGAAAGCAATGGCGATGGCACCCTCGCAACACTCACATTTGAAATCGTTGCCATCAAAGCCTCTACCGTCCGATTAACCAATGTGCTATTGACAGACGGTTCCGGTGGCAGTTCAGTCCCAGAAATAGAAAACGCTGAGATTACCGAACCCCCACAACTGCCGGCGGATATCAATCAGGACGGCGTTGTGAATATTATTGACTTAACCTTGGTCGCATCTAACTTCGGGAAGACTGGATCAAACGATACGGATGTCAACGGTGACGGTGTCGTCAACATCATAGACTTGACCCTTGTTGCTGCCGCATTTGGGAACACAGCTGCAGCACCTGAATTATGGAGTCGCGATTTGGAGATTGCTCCTACAAGAGCAGCAGTAGAGCAGTGGTTGAGCGAAGCACGACGGTTGAACCTAACAGACCCCACTTTCCAACGTGGTATCAGCGTCTTGGGACAACTTTTGGCAGCGTTGACACCAAAAGAGACTGCGTTATTGCCGAACTATCCGAACCCCTTCAACCCAGAGACGTGGATCCCTTATCAGCTCGCCAAGTCCACAGAGGTGACGCTGACGATCTATGCTGTTGATGGACAAGTGGTGCGGACGTTGTCTCTTGGACATCACCCCGCGGGTGTGTATCAATCTCGGAGTCGTGCAGCGTATTGGGATGGGAGAAACCAACTCGGTGAACCTGTGTCAAGTGGTGTCTATTTCTATACCCTCACCGCAGGAGATTTTTCTGCCACGCGGAAAATGTCAATAACGAAATAGTATCAAATGACCATAGGATAGTTGGAGGGCTGATGTTTATTAGCTTCCCAGCGATGGTTTCTCAGTGGTTGCGTTGGGTTCGCTGGCACCATCTTTGAGAAATGATGCGCTTAGCGATAAACATGCCTAATCGCGGATGTCAAGCGCATTTTAGGGTTTTCCTTGATGAACAGGACGAAACATGTTATACTTTCATCAGGACGACCTTGAATAGAAACAGAACTCTTTATGTTAGACATCAAAACGCTTCTCGCGGATTTAGATACGCGCATCCACCAGTTTCATGATCGCAGTGCGAAGTGGTTGTTAGAGAACACCGATAACCTGAAAGGACTGCTTGAAATCATCGCCAGCGACCTCGTTGAACATCTCGATTTTAGTCGCGTCGAGATCCAGAACACGACGTTTATCCCTGACGATCTCCGGCAACAGGCATCTGATCTGGTGTATCTGTTGCCGTTCCGGGACCAAGATAAGACGAAAACCGCTAAAACCGTGCTGATTTACATTCTTGTAGAGCATCAATCCACGGTAGACCCACTGATGGGTTTGCGGTTGCTGTCGTATATGTGTCATATATGGAACACACAGCGCCGTGCATATATGCAGGGCGAAGTGCCGCTGAGCGACTGGCGTTTTCAACCCATTATCCCTGTCATCTTTTATACAGGTGAACAGCGATGGGTGCGTCCGCCTTCGCTGGAGACGGTGATAGATTTACCGGAGGCACTGCGTCATTTTCTCCCAAGATTTGATGTGCTTTTGCTGGATGTCAAGCGTGAACCGGATGAGAGGCTGTTAAGGTCTGACCATCCGTTTGGTTGGTTGCTGACGGTGCTGAAAGCGGAGGATTATGATCCGGAAGATTTCGTTCGGGTATTGGAGCGTCTTAGGAATCATCTGCGGGGTCTTCCGGATGCGGAGGGTGCTGTGTGGCAACAGGTCATCTACTATCTGTATCTATTCATTTTCCACCGCCGTTCTGCTGATGAACAACCGGTATTAGCAGACATAGTTGCCGAGACGCATCCGTATTTAGGTCTTTCAGATGAGGAGGCAAAACTCATGCAAAGCATGGCAGAACATTACTTGGAGCGAGGCATCGCACAAGGCAGACAAGAAGGCAGACAAGAAGGCAGACAAGAAGGCAGACAAGAAGGTGAAAAGAGAGGTACCATAGAAAGCATCCTCGCATTGCTCGATATGCGATTCGAGACAGATGCTGTCGCCGCATTACGACCCGCTCTTGAAGCTATAGACGATTTGCAAGTCTTACGGGAAGTACTACTTGAGGTGCCGGAATCTGAGAACCTTGAAGCCTTCAGGCGAACACTCAGCCGTTAAGGGTGGGGTCTATCAAAATGTTCTATTCCAGCAAATAAACGTGAATCGTCCTATCTTTCGCACGTGAGAAGGCAGGCAGTGTTTTTACGAGATGTCCGCGTTGGCGAATCCAACTGCGGACATTTTCATTTGCATCAAAGACATTAAAACTTGCTACGTCCACGACAAACCATAACCGATCTTTCCCCGAATTTTCCCATTTTTTTTCAAATACTTCCTGATTGTCTAACAACTCACCGATGTAAATAGGTGTTAATTCGGGGAGATAGTACCTACCCATCTCAGGTTCAGAAATTACCACTTTATCGTTAGGTTGCTTCTCCGTTTCGATGGCTGCAAAGGCTTCCCGCCATTTCGGTCTTCCACCGTTTTCAATTTTAAAGTAGAGATAGGTCTGTGAGAGTAAGGCTACCACTAAAATACACGGCACAAGTACCACTCTTTTTTCCTCTGATTGCGGCCCTGTCCCCCTCCAGACAACCCGTTCACAGACAACGCCAGCAAAAATAAAATAGGCAGGTGTTGTCCAGAATAGGTAATAGCCAGCGACGTTTTGAAACTGTGAGGCTATGAGAAAAAGTACTAACGGGATACCCGCATAACAAAATAAAAAGCGTGTCGACCTATGAGATAATGTCGTAACGAAACCGAAGAAAGCAGCAACGGCTATCGGCACACTCACACCGTCGACGAGCGTTAGTCCGATATAGAGCGGGCTACGTTGCCATTCGTTGCGGCCCCACCCGGAGAAGATATAACCGCGCACCTCTGGAAGTGCCAAGGCGAACACTGGCATCGCAAACGGGATGAAAAAGATGAGCAAATTGATCCAGCGTTTCCTGTTGGCATTTTCTAATAGACAGATTATTGCATAGGCTCCTAACGCTGGAACGATCACAACTGACAGCGTGTGCGACAGTATGAGACAGAGACAGCAGGCAAGGGCTGCGATTGTCAAAAGGGTCGAATCGCGTTCGAGAGATAGATAGAAAAACCACGCTGTCAGAACCGCAAACAGAAAGGTAAAGACAGGGTAACGCGCATTCTGTGACCAAAACAGGTGCCAACTTGAACATGCCACGAATGCGCTACTGAGAAGTCCGACCTGCCAATTGAAAAGGGTTCTGCCTAACCCGAAAACCGCTGGAATAGAAATGACCCCGATTAAGCACGGAATCAAGCGACTCCCCCATTCGCTATTGCCGCCGAGAGCGATTGATAGTTTCACGACAAGGTACGGAATCGGATTCGGAATAGACTGTAAACTATTGAGTGAAAGGTTTTGCGCATCTCTCACTGTGAAAACCTCATCAATCCAAAAACTCCACTGCCCCAAGTCCCAAAATCGTAGTGCTATTCCAAATATCGCAACGATACCCAAAAGCACGATTTGCATCTTTTTTGGGCAATCTTTTGTTGAAAATTTCAGCATTTTTTTAAGAGTTTGCCTCGCAGTGAGAATTATCAGTTTTAAGAGTTTGCCTCGCAGCGAGAGTTATCCATTATCGGTTAAACGCTTGTGATGTTTACGTTACTGACAACTAAAAGTGAGCGAAGCGAATGCACTGACAACTGATAACTATTAATTGGCACGCGTTTTGCTTTAAGCGAAAATAGGTGCAAAGTAAGTATCGATGAAAACCGATTGTTTTTATAAGTGAAAATCACTATATCACAAGTTGATATCAGCGTCAAGCAACCTATTTCCTTATAGAAACTTTAGACTGACATGATTGCACCGTGATTGTACGTTGCGCAAATGATTACATAATCCCGTAAGTGCGTTTTAGTGGCGCATAAAGGCGTTTTTAGCAGGCACCCCGTTTAAAAAGTAAGTCAGAGGGCTTTTAACAACAACCCTCAATTAGACAGGTGCAGCGTTAGGCTTAACCTGAAACCCGATTTTGATAACGAAAAAAATCGGCGTAAAACCCCAAGAGGTAAAATAAAAAATGAAAACGTATACATTTTGGTTAGTTCGTTTATTGGTAATAGTTTCGATTTTCGCAGTGGGTAGTGTTCCGATGGTTTACGCGGACGCTCATGAAGCCGGTGAAGAGATGATGGCAGAAGAAGAGGAGGCATCAGGTGCTTCCGGATGGTTCCGAACCGATACTGACAGTTTAGGAACGCAGATTTGGGTGGGTGCCAGCCATTCCCCAGATTTTCTCGGTGGTCTCTCCTTAGATACCGATATTTATGTCGTTGGAACGTTCGGTGAGTTAGACATCGGACTCGGTATTCCAGTCGTTGATAGTGATACGTTATCGCTCAGTTTCCTCCCGATGGTAGGTATTGGATTTGACTATGCCGCAGCAGATGGTCCCTCTTCTTTGATTGCCCCACAGCTGTTTACCTATCTCACCGCCGGTTCCATCTATTTTGAATCGTGGATCCAAGGGTTCTTCAATTCGCCTTTTGATTATGGTGACGATTCAATCTATACGCGGGACTTTGTCCTATTGTCAATCAACGATACCATTGCTGTCGGTCCCCAAGTAGAGGTAACAATCGGTTTGGGCGATGACGGTGGCCTCAGTAGTATGGTCGTTGGCGGTCGCGCGAATGTCGGTTATGGTGAAAACAATACGCTCGGTGTTTTTGTCGGATTTGAAACCCAAAAAGGGGACGATGAAACGGGAATTACTGGCAGAATGACGTTCGTCCGCACGTGGTAAAACATAAGAATAGGTTGCTATTATCGCGAACCGGGGGCAGATGCCTTGCGGTTCGCGGTGAACATCCTCTATCTTCCAACGGCATATTTAGGTGGGTCTCGTGAATATCCAAGTGCCACCGCTGCCGTTCACAACACGACAGTTTTTAGGATGAATTGACACAAAGGAGATATTTCCGAATGAAAAGAAAGGTTATCATAACAGTTTTTGTGCTTACCTGCCTACTGAGCCTAAACGCTTTCGCCCTAAATGGGTTAATAGATGATGAAGGCACGCTCAAAAAGGTTGAAGATTCCAAATATATGGGCGACACACTATGGGTGCTTGTCGCTGCGTTCCTGGTTTTCTTTATGCAGGCAGGATTCGCTATGGTGGAGTCTGGTTTCACACGTGCCAAGAACGCTGTCAACATTCTCATGAAAAACCTCATGGACTTTTCAATGGGTTCCATCGCTTACTGGGCAATCGGTTTTGCTATTATGTTTGGTGCCGGCAATGCGTTCATGGGAACAAGCGGTTGGTTTGTTCCTTCTCAAACCCTTACAGAAGGCGCAGCAGCCAGTACAAGTGTATTTAGTGCATTAGAGTGGAGTTCGGTCCCGACTTATGCAGCGTGGCTCTTCCAACTCGTATTCGCCGCAACCGCTGCCACGATCGTCTCTGGAGCAATGGCGGAGCGTACACAGTTCAAAAGTTATCTAATTTACAGCCTTTTCATCACTGGTATCATCTATCCCGTTGTTGGACACTGGATTTGGGGGGGTGGATGGTTACAGAATATGGGTATGTCGGATTTTGCGGGTTCAACAGTCGTCCATTCTACAGGCGGTTGGCTCGCCTTGACAGGTGCCATCGTCTTAGGACCTCGTATGGGTAAATACGATAGCGACGGAAACCCCAGACCGATTGCTGGACACAATCTCCCGCTCGCCGCACTCGGGGTCTTTATCTTGTGGTTAGGTTGGTTCGGATTTAACCCCGGTAGCCAAATGGGTGCCGACGCAGCTGAGATTTCCAGTATTGCTATCACGACGAACCTCGCAGCCGCTGCAGGTGCGATTCTCGCAATGATTACCGCATGGATCATCCTCGGCAAACCCGATGCAGGTATGGCACTTAACGGTGCACTCGCCGGATTGGTCGCAATCACTGCAGGCTGTGCCTCTGTGACACCAACATCCGCTGCAATTATCGGTGCACTCGGTGGTATTGTTGTCGTCCTGAGCGTTCTGTTGTTTGAAAAACTTCGGATTGATGACCCCGTCGGTGCTATCTCTGTACACGGGACATGTGGCGCATTAGGTACAATTCTCGTCGGATTTTTCGACAGCTCAAATGGTGTCTTCGCCGGTGGAGGATTTGGACTGCTCGGGACACAAATTGTTGGTGTCCTCGCTGTTCTTGTATGGTGCCTCGTTACTGGCTTTATTCTCTTCTACGGGATCAAAGCTGCTACAGGTTTACGGGTTACAGAAGAAGAAGAACAGGCGGGACTTGATTACGAAGAACACGGCGCAAGTGCCTATCCTGACTTTAATGTCTCCGCAATACGCTAAGCAAATTTTCCAGGTAGCCTTCGGGCTACAAATCTAATAGGAATTGCCCACAGGAAGTTTCACTTATATCCCTGAGTTTTACTTCACTACTTGTGGGCGTTCCCGCTTTCTATTTGAATTCTCTTTCTCTCTTTTTGTGTCGAAATTATCGCTTGATGTGACTGTGATATTCTGCTAAAATTGCGAATTAATATCTCTTTATCGTAAAATGTAGGTCTTTACGAATAGGTGCGTTTCAATGAAGTTTAAGAATTTAATTCGGTAATATAATAACCCTTTCCTGTAGGAGCGAGTGTTTTTGCTTGGGTATTTCTTGTCGCTCGCGATTCCTAATGATTACCAGAATATTTAGTTAATCTTCATATAAGCGCACCGGAGTTAGAATGCAACCCGCGGGCAAACGTAGAAACACCCGCGATAACAAAAATTGAAGTGGCAGACAAAGTTGTCTGTCTTTACGGAAACAACAAAACAAGCGACATCTGCTTGTAAATATTATGGAGGATTCCGATGCAACAACGATGTGCATCACTGACAGGAAAAAAGCGATCTGTTTACACGCGAATTGGAACGCTAATTGTTATTTTATTGATTTGCGGCGTGCCGAGTTTGGCGATGGCGCAAGATGCAACCCCACCTGATTCAGGCGACACCGCTTGGATGCTTACTTCAACTGCCCTCGTGCTGTTTATGACGATCCCTGGACTCGCACTCTTCTATGGCGGACTCGTGCGTGTCCAGAATGTGCTCTCTGTGCTTATGCAATGTTTTGCATTGACAGGGTTGATCACGATCGTATGGATCGTTTGTGGCTATAGTCTCGCCTTTAACACCGCTGGCATGGAAGCAGGTAAAATCACGCTCACTTCTTTTGTAGGTGGGCTTGGCACTATGTTCCTACGCGGTATCGGCGTAGATACACTCTCTGGAACTATTCCCGAAACCGTTTTTATTACCTTCCAATTGACATTTGCGATTATTACACCTGCCTTGATCGCCGGTGCATTCGCTGAACGAATGAAGTTTTCAGCGATGTTGATCTTCTCCGTCTTATGGTCCGTAATTGTGTACGCACCGCTCTGCCACATGGCATGGTCAGGCGACGGTTCACTATTTGGTGATATTATCGGCGCGCTTGATTTCGCAGGTGGAAATGTGGTTCATATTAACGCAGGTATTGCAGCTTTAGTCGCTGCCATCTTGGTCGGAAAACGGATTGGTTACCAGACAACAGCAATGCCACCCCATAGTTTAACGCTAACCGTCGTCGGCGCGTCAATGCTTTGGGTAGGTTGGTTCGGTTTCAATGCCGGTAGTGCCGTTGCCGCTGACGGCGCCGCTGGCATGGCAATGCTCGTTACGCAAATCTCAACTGCCACAGCCGCCGTTGCGTGGATGTTTGTGGAGTGGGGAAAACACGGTAAACCAAGTGCTTTAGGTATTGTAACAGGTGCCGTTGCTGGTTTGGTCGCTATTACGCCTGCTTCTGGCTCCGTCGGACCGATTGGTGCGCTCGTTATCGGACTCGTCTCCGGCGTCGTCTGTTTCTGGGGTGCTACGAGTCTGAAAGCAAAACTCGGTTATGACGATTCTTTAGATGCATTCGGTGTTCACGGCATCGGCGGGATTGTTGGTGCCTTATTGACTGGTGTTTTTGTCGCTGCAGGCTTAGGTGGTAATGGATTGGCTGAAGGTATGACAATAGGCACGCAGGTCTGGGCGCAATTGCTCAGCATCATCATCACCATCGCTTGGAGTGGAATCCTTTCGTTTATTATCCTCAAAATTGTCGATGCCACAGTCGGCTTACGCGTTGAAGAGGATGACGAACGCATGGGGCTCGACCTCTCGCAACACAATGAACGTGGTTATAACCTGTCATAAAAACAAGCACGGTTACAACCGCACTACAGATATAAGGGCGGACACGCTATAGGGTCCGCCCTTATATTTTAACTAACTAATAACCCAAGCTGCTACTAACAAATTTTGGTGTTTTTGCTTGGGTATTTCTGTGTATTTCAACAACGTTTTTCGAGTATTTTCCTCACCCCATAGGGGTGATATGTCTATAGAAACGGTGTGTTTAAGCGACCGCACTCCGTAGGAGTGCTATGTGTATAAATAGGCGGAAACTTGCGTTAACTAATAACTAACTAATTATGCCGTCGTTACTCGCGCGACGATCTCTCCGTCAGATAACCTATCTTTTTCCACAAGTAGATGCTGACTTGCGCCGATATTTCCATAAACTTCAGTAATCCATGCCGTCCCAAACGCACTACCGGTGTTGTGGATAATCAACGATCGAGGCGCAACGAGTGTACCAGCAGTCAGGAAATCGCCGACTTGACGGATATTCGGGACCGGTAAGGTTTCCAAAAAGGCAGTATCGTTACTATTATCAAATTCTGCCGCATCTACAACAACATTCTTGACATCTGTGAATCCCGCTGCCAGTAAACCCCATAACCCCGCTTCACCTATCCCAATCAGGTTCACTTCTGAAACATCACCTCTACCTGTAAAGCAGCGCAGTGCTGTCACAATGTCTTGCACGCGTAATGCTGCAGTAGTCCTATTGTAGGTGGTGAAATAACCTGTGTCTTCGGATCTCTCATAATCGCCGTGCTCACCTGTTCCGAAAACATCAATGAGTAGCACCCTACGGTCAGCACTGAGTAAATCCGTGATAAGTGGTGACGGATCGCCAGTTTCTGAGTCGATTAGTTTTTCTTTCCCTTCTGGGTGAACGATAAGCACTATCGGATCGTGTCCTACCTGTGGTTCTGGGCTAAATAGGATGGCAGGAATGGCATCACCGATACCTTTTCTACCGATAACAAGATGTTTCGCGGATAAATTCGTCTGATAGGTTGTTGGGAACGCGCCTTCAGGCTCAACAAGCGTTATACCCGTGATTTTCGGTATATCCAATCCCAAGGCATGTTGCAACCCGCTGCCCAATTCTGCGTTGAAAGTCTGAAGTTCAGCTGCATTTGTCGGTTTCCGCTTTTCAATCGCTGCTTGACAGCGATTTACCCAAGCCGGTAGAAACGCCTCCTGTTTCAAAGCGTGTGCTGGCAGCTCGCGTTCTGAGAAGACTAATAGATCCTCATCAGGCTCAACCTCAAATGCAACCTCTTTAAACGCTGAAGCGTCTTCTGCTCCCAAAAACCATTTGGCGAACCAGGCATAAACCGCCTCGCGGCTCTCTTTGTTGTAGTTATGTTCTGCGTCTACCTGAACCTGATGCACCTTATCTTCGGCATCAAAGTGGGCATAGATGCTTCGGATAGCAGGATACTCAACTGTCGGTGTTTTCACTGTCCAGTCGCCAGTCGCGGAAACGAGTAGGAGTGGACGCGGTGCCATCAACGCGCCAATTTCGAGGTTGCTTGCATCTAAGCGGAGGTTCGGCGCGTTTTCACAGAGGCAGCCGCCTTGCATCGTCGCTGAGATCATATTAACAGGTGCCGAGACTTTGATACGTTCGTCAACTGCTGTCAAGATGAAGGTTTGTGTGCCACCACCCGACGCGCCTGTGCATCCAATACGCGCGTTGTCCACATCCGGTAGACCCTCTAAAAAGTCGATGGAACGCATACTATTCTGGAGTTGAAGTCCCATCGCGCTCAGTCCCCAGAGATCTTCCCGCGCACCACCATAGTTGTGTTCAATCTGTTTGCCGCTATCGTTATAACCGATCATGTCGTAGGCAAAGATGACATATCCCTGTTTCGCGAAGTTAATACAGCGACCCGGAATTGAACCGCGTTCAATATTTTCGAGTCTACCGCGTCCCCAGTGTCCATGCGGACTCACAATCCCCGGAAATGGACCTGATTTTCCGAGTGGGCGGTAGAGATTTCCGGTTGTGAAGAAACCCGGAAAAGGTTCAAAATAGACCTTTTCGATGCTATAGTCTTCCCGCTCGATTTTTCCGAAGATTTCGGCATTTAGCGGTGTAGGTTCGTGTGTCGGCACTAACCCGTTAGCAACGCGAATCTGCTGGCGTAACGCTGCAGCTTTTTCAGTCCATTCCGCTTTGGTATAACCCGGGAAGGTGTAAGGTGTGTTGAGGTCACGTGAAGTGCCACCGCGTGCGTCGTTAACACCCTGCGAAGCCTCAGTAAAAACATGAGCAAGTTCGTGGTGTTGTTCAGCCATTAGTAACTCCTCTATTAGTGAGATGGATCTGATTTGGATAATTGGAGCTCTTCGTTTCTGAGTTTCACACTTTCGGTTTCAATGGCGAGTTCAGTGTCAGGTATAAGTTCTTTATCTTTTAGCGGTTCGATTGAAAGCCGACATCCAAGTGCTTTCAAAATAGTTACAAAGGTGTCAAGATGCGGTGCTTCTTCGCTTGAAAGGATTTTCGACAACGTCTCTGGAGCAATACTGGTTCGTTTGGCAACTTCTGCAACCCCGCCTTGTGATTCTATAACTGCCTGGACCGCACTCACCACAGCAGCCGAATTCCCGAACACTTGATAATCTTCCATTACTGCTTGAAGAAAGCCAATTGCTTCTTCTCGGTCAGCGGAAAGTCGTTCGATTAAGTACTCTCGCCAGTTTCTCATTTCTCTCATCGCTGTGTCTCCTTGTATTCGCACCAGTAGGTTTTTGCGCGTGCAATATCGCGCCTCTGCGATGACTTGTCCCCGCCGCAGAGCAGCAGCACAATTGTGTTATCTACCTCACCAAAATAGACCCGATAGCCTGCCCCGACATGAATACGGAGTTCAAAAACACCGTTACCGACAGAGCGGTAATCCCCAAAATTGCCCTGTTCAAGCAAAATAAGTCGTGCTTCGATTCGAGTCTGTGCTCTTTTATGTCGAATTGAATCAAACCATTCAGTAAAAAGCACCTGTCCATTTTGCATCCGATATGCTTCTATTTTTCGTGGCTGTGTGTTACGCATTAATGCTTTCTTTCGGGCCGCGGCTCTGTAATGACCAAAGCCGCCTTATTTGTTATCGCTGGACAATACCATTTCAGATTTGATGTCCTCTATCGGGGCAACCGAAGTATCTACGCCCGCGTGCGCTGCGCCACAGTCCTCAGTTTTTAGGGGTTCGATTGAAAGTCGGCATCCAAGTGCTTTCAGAATAGTTACAAAGGTGCCAAGATGCGGTGCTTCTTCGCTTGAAAGGATTTTCGACAGGGTTTCTGGTGCCATAGCGGATCGTTTGGCGACTTCCTCGATTCCACCTTGCGATGCTATAAACGTTTCGAGGGACAACAGAAGTACAGCGGTATCACCATCAACTTGGTATTCTTCCATTGCGAATTGGATATAGTCAAGTGCTGCATCCCAATCAGCGGCAAGTTGTTCTACTACGATCTCTCGCCATTTTCGATACTTTCTCATCCCTGTTCCTCCTTGTGTTCTAACCAATAGCCTTTTGCACGTTGGATGTCCCGTATCTGCGTTGACTTATCCCCGCCACAGAGCAAAAGGACGATTGTTCTATCCATTTCACCAAAATAGATACGATAGCCTGGTCCAAAGTGGAGACGTAACTCAAACACACCCCCACCAACAGAGGCACAATCACCAAAATTCCCTTTTTCAAGCCGGTCAAGTCGTCCTCGAATTCTGGTTTGTGTTCTTGTATCTTGAATTGCGTTAAACCATTCCGTGAAAGGTTCACGTCCGTTTTTCGTTCGGTAAGTCTCTATTTCTCGTGGATGTGTGTTGCGCATTAATAGTTTCTTGTCGAGCAGTAGATATTATATTTGAAGTCTACAGTACACGAAAAGTACTATAACAAATCTGACAGCCTTTGTCAAATTAGAACTATTGGCTTCAGACTAAAATTGTTTGATTTTCCGAACATTTTATGATACAATACAATCAAAAAGGATATGCAAATGAAAATTCTGGTTGTCGGGCAGGGCGGACGCGAACACACGCTCGTCTGGAAACTTGCACAAAGCCAACGCGTCGAAAAAATCTATTGCACACCCGGTAATGCTGGCATCGCACAAATCGCAGAATCTATCCCTATGCCAGACCAATTCACCGACTTGGCAGACTGGGCAGCATCTGAGAACATCGCGCTAACCGTTGTCGGTCCCGAAGCACCGTTAGCTGAAGGGATCGTTGATGTGTTCAGGGAACGCGGTCTGAAAGCATTTGGACCCGATAAACGCGCAGCGCGCTTGGAAGCGAGCAAGGATTTCGCTAAACAACTGATGCTCAAAAACGGAATCCCGACAGCAGAGCACCAAACGTTTACGGATGCCGAAGCAGCGATGGCTTATATCGAAGATCGCAACGCACCGGTCTTCGTCAAAGCCAATGGACTCGCTGCAGGAAAGGGAGTTATCCCCGGACGTACCTTCAAAGAAGCATTGGAAGCCGTCACAACTATTTTGGTCAATAGGACATTTGGCGACGCAGGCGATAGCGTTGTGATTGAAGAAGAATTGATCGGCGAAGAAGCCTCTTTTACTGTCTTGACGGATGGTACACATTGTCTCCCGTTTGTCTCTTCACAGGACCATAAAATGTCGCATGACGGGGACACCGGAAAAAATACGGGCGGCATGGGCGCATACTCTCCAGCACCCGTCATCACACCAGAATTGCACAACTATGTCATGAAGCGTGTTGTTTACCCCACTGTCAACGGCATGGCGGCTATCGGCAGTCCATTCAAAGGTGTCCTTTATGTCGGATTAATGATTACAGATACGGGACCGAAAGTCCTTGAATTCAACTGCCGTTTTGGGGATCCAGAGGCACAAGTCCTCTTACCGCGTCTCAAAAGCGATCTGGTGCCTTTGTTGATGGCGTGTATTGACGGAACGCTTGCACAATACGCTGACGTGGAATGGCACGACGAGGCAGCGGCATGTGTCGTTATGGCTTCCGGTGGGTACCCTGACCCGTACGAAACAGGTGAGGTGATCACCGGACTTGAAGATGCGGATGCGATTGAAGGTGTTACCGTCTTTCATGCCGGCACAAAACAGGATGGCGCAAACATTGTCACGGCTGGCGGTAGAGTGTTAGGTGTTACGGCTATCGCGGGTGGATTGCATGCTGCAATTCAACGCGCATATCAAGGGGTCTCTACGATTCATTTTGATAAGGCACATGCACGGAACGACATCGGATATCGGGCATTAGAAAAGTTACAAAAGTGATTATGTGATGCGATTAGGGCGTTTAGTTCTTCTGTAGGAGCGAGTGTTTTTGCTGGAGGGTCTTTGCTTGGGTGTTTCTGCGTATTTCTTGTCGCTCGCGATCTTCCGATCAACATGGTTAGAAATCCCAAAACTGAATAGTCCTATAACAGAGTAACAGGACAAAGATATGACACCTGAACTCACCTATAAAATCGCTAAGTGTTGTTTCCCACAAGAGAATGACCCGATTACCGGCTATTTCAAGGAAGAGGGGACGATCGCTGTCCATCACACGACTTGCAATGCCGTGCAAGACCTACGACCCGAACGGTTATTAGCAGTCACGTGGGATGAGATTCAGGCAACCGAGAGGTCAGCGGATCCAGTTGAAATCGCGCCTGAATTCGCTGAACTGGATGAAACCGATTATTTTGTTTTGAAACACCATCAAGAATTCGGGATGGACTATTCTATTGTTGTCGCTGAAACCTTGAGGATTCCGCTTGAGGAGATGCACCAGCGACATCGAAAATTGAGAGAACTCGGCGGCTTGAAACGCGTTGAAGGACGCATTATCCAATATCGTAAGAATATCGCCAAAGGCAAATGGATTAAGCACCGCAATCATACCTACTACGAACTCACATCGGAAGGTAAAACGTGGATTCAGGTTTTTGAAAATAAACAAATTGTATCGGGAACATAGACCCACAAATCTATAAAACAGGACTTACGCAGCGTCCTTTGCTGGCGAGGTTTTAAACCTCGCCAGCGGCGTGCGGACCGTAGGTCTTCATCAGCAAGTTGCGTAAGTCCTATAAAACCTATCCTTGTTCCTAAGAAATATAATTGCCGAGATATATCCATCAAAAGAACACAAAACTGGGAGGGCTGAACCGTGTTAAATCAACTGTTGAATTGGCGGATTGACGCACAGCGGCGTAAAAATCGGATGCGATCTGTCATCTTATTATCTCTTATCCTACACATGATTATCGTTATTGTCTATCTGTTCCTCCCGTTAAATCAACTCGCTGAGGAAGATACGGATGTCTTTGCTGTTGATCTGCTTGACGATCTGGATGCCCCTAAGAAACGGAAGCAGAAACCCAAACCGCCGCTCACAAAAAAACTGCTTGATCCGAACCAAAAACTCGCCAGAGATGCAATGGATCGGAAGATTGAAGCCGCTCGAAACAAGATAGATGAAGTCGTCAAACTCAGTCCGCGCGTTGTCCTCGAAGACGTCGAAGTCAACAAGGCACCGTTGAGTGAGGTCATTCCAGATGTCATGACGGATGCCCAATTGCGCGATGCGGAAGCCTCAAACCTCAGTCGGTTAGTCGCACAACCCGGACGTACCGACGGTCGCGGTATCGTTACCGGTAGAGTCCGAGCAAAAGGCGATGGAATGGGACGGTTCCGTGGGGACGGACAGGGTGGCGGTGATGGACTCCTCGGTGGTGGCGGAAAATCCGGCACCTCTGACCGTCTGGGTATCATCGACTTCCTTAATGAATTCGGCGGTCCTAAAGATGTCGTCTATTGTCTGGATGTGTCGGCGAGCATGCAAGCAGCTGGACTCAATAAACTGGAATTAGCCGTTAACTCCATCAAAGACTCTGTGCTGATGCTCGGTGATGAAAGCACCTTAAACGTAGTAACTTTTTCTACACTGGCGAAAGCCATGCACAGGGAAATGCTACCCGCGAATGCCGCAAATATAGAACGGACCTTGAGATATTTGGACAGATTCACACCTGAACGTATTGAGTCCAATCGTGGAACTAACATTCTTGCGGCACTTGAAAGCGCGCTGACACTTGATTCTTCTGTTATTGTTTTGGTGACAGATGGACTTCCGGTGACAGTGAGTGGCGGGCGTTTTATTGAGACAAACACACAAAAAATTCTTGACACTGTGCGCGAGCAGAACCGCAATAACGCCGCTATCTATGTCGTCGCACTTGAGATTGACTTGAAACGTTCTCCGGGAGCGCATCTACTCGTCTCTCTCGCTGAAGAACACAACGGAAAAATAAAGGTTATTGGGACACCACAGTTGGCTGAATTAACTGAACCGGATGGAACAATTGAGTAATCAAATCGGAGATTGGAGTCGAAACATGAATCAAAAATCTGCTGCAGGTATGATCCAGCAATTTAAATTAGATGGCAAAGTGAGCCTCGTCACCGGGGCGAGTCGCGGGATTGGACTCGCAATGGCGGAGGGACTCGCAGGGGCTGGGTCTGATCTCGCTATTGTAGGACGGGAAATAGACACATTGACACCCGTCGCTGAACGGATTGCTGCAGAAACCGGCAGAAAAATCCTTCCAATTCAGGCTGATGTCAGCAACCTCTCGGAAATTGACACACTCGTTGGGCAGACTGTGGAAACCCTTGGTAGACTTGATGTACTCGTCAATAATGCCGGGGTCAATAGACGCAACCCCGCAATGGAGTTCACCGAGGAAGATTGGGACTTCGTTACGGACGTTAATCTGAAAGGCGCGTTCTTTCTCGCGAAAGCCTGCGGTAATGTCATGAAGGAACAGCAATCAGGGAAGGTCATCAATACCTTGTCGCTCACTTCAGCAATCGGGCTGCCGACGAGTGTCGCATACACGGCAGCGAAGGGGGGGCTGCTCCAATTAACAAAACTGCTCGCCGTGGAATGGGCGGAGTACAACATTCAAGTGAACGGCATCGCGCCCGGTTTCATCAGAACCGAGATGACTGCCCCCGCACGTGAAGACAACCGAAATGAATGGATACTCAATCGGACACCCGCGTATCGGTGGGGTGAGCCTGAAGACTTGGCGGGTTTGACAATTTTCTTCGCCTCTAATGCCTCCGACTTTGTCACGGGTCAGATGGTCTTCGTTGATGGCGGATTCATGGCGGGTAGCGACTGGAGGCGGCGTTCCTAAGATGGGAAAAGATAACAATCCAGGGCAAGACGAGAACCTTGCAGCCCTAACACAAATCCAACAGATTCTCCACGAATTCCAGATTGAAGATGTTTCGCTCTTTGACCACGAGCCTGTCCTACGGATACAGGTTTCGGATGCCCAATTTGCGCGTGCCCTCCAAGTGCGGGAAACTTTGGTTGAACGGATAAAACCGCTCGGATACCGATTCGTCTCAATTGATTTGGATGAATCATAAAAGTGCTATGAACGGAAAGCGTCAGCGTCCTTACAAACTCAACGAAAAATTTGATTTTCACCGCAGAGTATGGTATAATTTTAAAGCAAAATTCGTAAGTAAACGCTTGACGGAATCTGACGTTCATGCTCAAGGACCCGAGGAAAAATGGGAGGGCTGAGTCAAATTAAGAAACGACGCGAAATGTAAGGAAAGCGATGCAGAAAACTGGACAGGATCTCTCACCAACAAAGCACCTTGTCACGACATACCTCAGCGAGATTAAAAGTAAGGTTGATGCCTGTATCTTTGATTTCCTCCCAACCGTTCATCAACACCCGGATGTACATCAGTTGTATCAGATGATGTTAGACTACCCACGCCGTGCAGCGAAAGGGTTGCGTCCCGCGCTCTGCATGCTTATCTGTGAAGCCTTCGGAGGAGATCCACAACGCGCCATCAATACCGCTGCTTCACTTGAACTCCTCCAGAATTGGCTCCTCATCCACGATGACATTGAAGACGGATCCGAACTTCGCAGAGGTGAGCCTTGTCTGCATCAGAAGCATGGGATTCCGATGGCGATCAACGTTGGAGACGCACTCCACTGCAAAATGTGGGAGATGCTACACCGAAACACCGAGATTCTTGGACACGAACTCGCCTTCCGCATCCTTTCTGAGTTCATACAACTCAGTAACCAAGTCGTTGAGGGACAACATATTGAATTGAGTTGGGTTAGCGGTAACCGTTGGGATCTGGATGAAGACGATTACCTAACGATGTGTATACAGAAGACGGCTTGGTATACCTGTATCACGCCGTGCCGTGTCGGGGCAATCATCGGCGGCGCGAGTGAGGCAGAAATAGATGGACTCGTCGAACTCGGTAAAGAAATCGGGGTCGCTTTCCAGATTCAAGACGATGTGCTGAATCTCATCGGTGATGTCGGTAGGTACGGCAAAGAGATCGCCGGTGATATTAGTGAAGGTAAACGGACCCTCGTCCTCATCCATCTTATCAATGCCTGTACCGCTGCCGAAGCACAACAGGTGATTGACCTTATGGCACGTCCGCGCGACGAGAAGACAGAGGCGGAGGTTGCGAGTATCCTTCAATTGATGCAAAAATATAAATCTATTACCTACGCACAACAACGATCTCAGGCACTGTTACGGGAAGCTGCTGGAAGGTTTAATAACAATTTTGCCCATCTGCATGATGGGCGCGCAAAGCAACTGTTTTTATCTTTAATCCATTTTTTCGTTGAACGGGAATATTAAATACTTGTCAGTTATCGGTTTTCAGTTGTCAGTTAGAGTAGTTTGCAGTTTTCAGCTATCACTTGTCAGTTAGAGAGGTATCTGATTAAACCATACCCCTCTTTAACCAAAAACCGATGCCCGATGATCCGTAAAAGAAGTTTTGATAATCACAAAGTCTCTTTTTCTCACTGCGAAGCAAACTGAAAGATTTTTTTCGGAGAAAAAAATCGTACTGACAACTGACAACTACTAAAAAAGGAGAATTCAATGAACGATATTTCCTCTGGAAAATTGCGAGGCATCATGAAACTCGCCGATGCGAACGGTCGCTTCAAGATGATGGCGATTGACCAGCGAGGCTCCATGGTACAGGCACTCGCAGATGCACTCGACACGGACAAAACAGATGTCCAATATGAAGATGTCGCTGCACTTAAAACTTTGATTACTCGAGTCCTTTCCCCAAACGCCACCGCAGTTCTTACCGACCCGATTTACGGGCATCCCTATTCTATGACTGAAATCCCAAGGGATGTCGCGTTACTGCTGGCTTATGAAGAATCCGGTTATGTCAGCGAAGGTGTCGCGGAGAACGAACGCCTCTCCAATCCGATAGCAAATTGGACAATCGCGAAGGCACAACGTGCTGGCGCAGATGCCATCAAACTCCTCGCTTATTATCATCCCGATGCTTCCGCGGAAACCCTCAAGCATCAGCAAGCCTTTGTACGTCATGTCGGTGATGAATGCGAAAAACAGGATCTACCTTTTCTCTTGGAATTAGTGAGTTACGCACTCGAAGGCACGGCTAAAAGTGTTGGGTTCGCAAAACAGAAGCCGGATCTCGTTATTAGAAGTGTTGAAGAGTTCACAGATCCAAGCTACAAAGTCGACATCCTGAAATTGGAATTCCCTGCCGACTTGAAGTACACAGCGGATTATCAAGATGCAAGTTTTTATGCAGGGGAATCGGCGTATGAACTCACTGAAGTGAAGGAAGTTTGTCAGAAATTGGACGAAACTTCAACGTTGCCGTGGGTGATTTTAAGCGCGGGTGTAGATATTGAGGAATTTATTGAGAATGTTAATCTCGCAACGGGTGCTGGTGCCAGCGGTTTCCTCTGTGGACGGGCTATCTGGAAGGACGCTGTCCAATACTACCCGGATACTGACGCGGTTAATCAGTTCCTTGAAAACGAGGCGACAACGAATTTCAAGAACGCAAACGCTGCAGCGGAAAACGCACTCCCGTGGTTTGAACATCGCCAATTCGGTGGTTCCGAAAACGTTCAAGTTGCCAAGCAGTCCGAAACATGGTATCAAGACTATTAGGTCGGTGGGATTGGCGAACGCAGAAATAGTTATCGGTTATCAGTTTTCAGTTCGGTGTCTAGTTGTTGGTTATCCCTTGGTAATCGTCGTTACCGAATTGCGGTGCCAATGGTTACCAAAAGACATCTGCGAATAGAAAACCTCTTAACTGACAACTGATAACTGACGACTGATAACTGCATTGTTGATTTTCTCAAGGATCATTTGGGCAATGCGGAGGGTCATTTCTTCGGAAACTCGCCCTCCAATTTCCGCTACCAGCACAACGATGGTCTGTTGAACGAACAGGAAATTCGCACCCGCCTGCCAGACCACATCCCCGAGTCCATGTTCATTATTCGGCGGAGGTTGATAGATAGAGTCGTATCCGCCCAATTTTAGCACGGTCTTTGCTGAGAGCCGGAATCTACCTTCATCAGCCGCTGCGCATGCTTCGTCGTGCGACTCGAAAAACCAGTAATGAATGGCAACTTGCTGTGATGCCGAGTTGTTCAACCACCATCTGTCGCGCCAACCGAATTGCGCTATAGGTGGTTTTGGGGCTGTCGGAGAATAGAGTTTTTGTGCGGAAGCATGGCGTGCCGCTAAATCCGTCAGATCATCAGTTGTGAGTTGAATTGATTCAAACGTAAGTTCCATAAGGATATAATAACATCTCTGAAACGTAATTTCAAATTAATTCAGTGACACCAGACTAAAGTCTAATGTGGGAGGGGTTTGGAACTCCGAATTACGAACGATTATAATTATGGGGACTATAAAAAATAAAGGTTTTTTCAAAACAAATCAACTAATAAAATAGCGAAGGTTTTTTCAAAACAAATCAACTAATAGAAACAGGATTTCGGTCCCAATCCATATTCATAATAAAATCAATAAAATTGTTGAGGCATCTTGCAGAAAAATTTACGGCTGCACCAGAGATATGAGAATATTAGCACGATATATACTTAAAGAATTTTTGCCACCTTTCATAATAGCACTGATCTGTTTCACCCTTATGCTCATCTTCAACGACCTGTTTCGGTTGACGAAACTCTTTGTGCAGAAGGGCGTGAGTCCGCTATACCTCATTGAGCTGCTTATCTATGTGATGCCAGCAACGGTTGTGTTATCACTTCCGATGGCAATGTTGGTCGCTATTTTGCTGGCACTTGGAAGGCTCTCTACGGATAATGAGATCGTCGCGATGAAGGCGCACGGGATCGCTTTCCATCAACTCATGCTACCGCTTTTAGCGGTCGCTGCGGTGCTGAGCATTGTTGATCTTGTGTTGATAGACCATGCACTCCCACAGGCAAACCGTGCTTATGCGTCCCTCCAACGTGATATCCGTAGGCACAAACCCGCTTTCGTTTTAGAAGAAGCCACCGTCATGAAAGAGTTGGAAAACGAAGGTAAACTCTGGATGTACGAATTTATGGACGTAGAGAGCGGTCGCATGCAGGACGTCAAAATCTGGGATAACATCTGGAGCGGACGACCACGATTCAGCCACGCACAAGAAGCGAGCCTCGGTTTTGAAGATGGCAGAGCGATGCTCACGCTTTACGATGGACTCACTTACGAGCCTGAAACCAGCAACTTAGACGATTTTCGTATAACAAAATTTCAGCAACAACAACTCGCACTTCAGTTAACCGAAGATCTTGAACGCAGCGCATTTCAGAACCAGAACCCGCGTTCGATGCGCATTTCACAACTCAAGGCGTTCATTGGGACATTGAGATCCACTTTACATACCAGTACAAACCAGGACTACACCCGCCAGAAAATTCGTTCTGCCGAGGTTGAATACCACAAAAAATTTTCCATCCCCTTTGCGTGCTTGGCACTCGGATTAATAGGTGTCCCGCTCGGATTGATGGTGAAACAGGGGGGTAGGATGCTCGGTTTCGGGATCGGCTTAGCCGTGATTGTGGTGTACTATTTGCTGCTCCAAGTCGGTCAGAATGGGGGGATAAACGGAATGTTACCGCCAACCCTCGCCATGTGGCTCCCCAATATTGTGATAGGTGTATTCGGGATCGGCTTCACTTTCTGGATGATCGCTGAAGGAAAAATCCGTGCTTGGCGCGACCGAGACAGCAAGGTCCCGCTTGTGGTTCGGTAGGAAAGCTGAATCTTAACCGAAACTACACACTGTTTTCAACCACACAAAATCTTAGAAATATTTGATGTAGGACGTACGCCTTGAAAATTCTTGACCGGTACCTGCTTCGTGAATACCTCAGAGCCTTTGTTGTCGGCCTCTTATTCTTTATCGCACTGATTATCGTCGTGCGACTGTTAGACTACGACCTCAAGAAATTTGAGGATGATATTTCCTACACCACTGCTGTTAAGATCGTTTTGTATCAAGCCCCACGTCGGATTATGGAAATGGTGCCGATTGCCGGTTTTGTTGCTGTCTTTTTTACACTGGGACGGATGGTGAGGCGCAACGAATTCACAGCAATGAAAGCAGGAGGCATCAGCGTCTACCGACTCCTCGCGCCTATTTTAATTGTTACGCTCATTATTTGCGGAATTTTCGCCGTTTTTTACAATCGGGTTGCTTCCCCTGCCTTTCATGAAGCGCATCTCTTGCAAAATAAAGTGAGACCGCGACGCGGTAGGAACATTGTTTTTAAAGGCAAAGATAACCGGACCTTTTACTCCCAGCGGATCGCTTTGGACGCTAAGAAGATCAACCAGTTGACGATTTATGAACATGACCCAGAAAACCGGCTTGATCGTATAACTTTCGCGAAGTCTGCGACTTGGACACCGACCGAATGGGAACTCACAGATGGATTCATTCGACACTTTGAGCAAGGTGTTGAGGTCGATTATGAAACTTTCGACACCCATGTTATTGAGCGCCACGAAGACCCTGCCCGTTTTATCGGAAGTGAAAAGGATCCAAGGGCAATGACGATCAAAGAACTCCGCGAGCAGATCGCCTATAAACGTGAAGCCGGTCAAATTTCACGTAAGGAGCAGGTAAAATTGTATCACAAAACGGCTTACCCGTTCGCCGCTGTCGTCGTCGTGATGCTCGGCGCGCCAATCGCTATCCGATTCGGTAGGGCAGGATTTTTTGCTGGATTGGTCATTGCGTTTTTCCTCTCTTTCATCTATTGGGCACTCTCTTTCGCGACGCTTGAAGGCCTGAGTGAGAACGGTAAACTCCACCCATTTCTCGCCTGTTGGGGCGCGAATATCCTGTACGGTCTTGTCGGGAGTATCATGATCTGGCGCACGCCCAAATAAATAGACTTTGCGCGTTTCCTCTTAAAGTTCCCCTGATAAGGGGGATTTAGGGGGTTTAAAATATGGAAAACGCCGCTTTTTTGTGTCCAAATGGCAGAGAAAATGCGCTCCTCAAAAATTGGTAACTTCTTCTTCAAAATCCGGAGTTTTACACCGATCCCGTTTATCTTCGCACTCCTCTATTTCGCAGAACCTGCGTGGCACGCACTGGCGATTGGTGTACCGTTTATTGTTGTCGGTGAATTGCTTCGGATATGGGCAGTCGGATATGCCGGTGCCTCCACCCGTGCAAGAACCCTCGGTGCCGCCCGTGATCTCGTCACTACCGGTCCCTATGGATATGTCCGCAACCCGCTTTATCTCGGTAATTTTTTGCTCAGTCTCGGCATCTGCCTTGTCGCAAATGTCTATTGGCTTGTTGCGATACTCGTAGTTGGCTATTTCTTCCAATACCTACCTATTATTACGTTAGAAGAGGCATATCTACTGGAATCCTGCGGTTCGGTGTATCAGACCTACCGAGAGCAGGTACCGCGCTTTATTCCCCAATTTCATTCTTACCCAGATGCCTCGCCTCACGATTTTTCTTTCGCACGCGCGATTAAAAGTGAAAAACGCACCTTGACAGCAATTATTTGTGTCGTCGGATTGATTTTCACCAGACAAGTTATAGACATATTATAGGAGTTCGGCAGCTTTTTGCTCGCGAGGCTTGTCCGTTCTGCCCGAACCTTCTCCAACAAACTATGGTTTATAGTAAATCCCATAATTATTTGCACACACGGGCGGGATTGTAGCGGTTGGATCACCCGGTTCCCCTACGAAGACTAATACCATTTCTAAATGTTTATATCGCATTAACCGCACCGTTTACCCAAGCCCGGTAGGTTCGGTTTCCTAACCGAACCGGACATAACCAAAAACAGTAAATTCTTTTAAGAGGAATCATCAATCAGAATTGGTATAAGAAGAGGTAATGTGGGGGCCTACCGCGAAGCGTAAACATATTTTTCGATCCTACTACAAAAGATAGTTCTTATTTTTTTCGATTTTTCTGAAATTATGCACCCTTTTCTACGACAAATTGTGTCATTAATAATTGAAATTCTCATTACTGGAGAAATATGCAGGCGCGAAAATAGGTGTTTGTAACACCCTGCTTCACAAATCAAGCAGTAAACTGGATGACGAGGATTTAATTCCACAAGTGGATATTTATGCCAAATGGTCTATGAATAATTCTGTCCACATGCCTTTTCTTGTGAAGCAGTTAAGTCTGTGATGTGATAACCTAAAGATAAGAAAGGAACCAGAATGTCTAATCAGTTTCAATCTTCGTGGGACGCAGTGCGCGGATACTCCGTAGTTCTTCTTGCTTTGGCGTTCCTCCTGACAACGCTTGGTACAGAAGGCAGCATAACAACAGCATTAGGATTGATTTTCATCAGCAGTGCCTGGATCGGTTTCAGTATTTTACCACTGTTCGGTGAAAACAGAACGACATTTGTATTTGTGGCGAGTGTTATCTTAATCGCAGCAGGCATTGGCATCGGTGGATTGGGAATCGCGACACTTTTAGAAGTGCTATTTTCCGAGAACAAGATGTCCGTAGCAAATAACTGGGGGCTTGGAGTGGTATCAGTGTTAGCAAATCTGGCAGTCTTGATATGGGGGATCGTGATTCTGAAAGTATCGCCTGATACCCCCTCGTTGCGTGCTGGCGTAGTGTCTCTTGCTATGGCGAGTGGATACCCTATCGGGGCTGGAGTTTTCTCAATTATACTGTCGATTGGTCAGGATGATCTTCAAATATTCACCTATGCCGTACAAGCGATGGCCGTACAAGCAATGACAGCAATTTTGAGCGGTGGTGCGATCATTGCGTGGACGCTTGCAATCACACGGAAAGTGGTTCATGGCAAAGTTCGGTTCGTCGTGCCGGTTCTGGTCATCTGTGGAATTGGTGTCATCGGCGTAGGAATTTCGCATATTATAGACGCTGTATAACGTGAGTTCGATAATAAAATGCGAATGTGGTTGCTGAACAGAAAACAAATAAATACACCATTTTTCTGCTATGAAAAACTCAATACCAACACTAAAACTCCCGCGACGCATGATCTTAATCATCGTCCTCATCGGGCTTATCGGTTTTTGAGCGGAGTATTTGTGGGGCTGCTGCCGTGTCAGTATTGCGAAGAGGCGGTGCTACAATAGGCAAGTATCAGGTTTTGGGGGAACACCCTATCTATTGTCGGCTATATGATAAATAGTCGTCCTGTTTCAGTGCCCCACAAAGTTCATAATTTTTCCTTCATTACATAGGGCAGGACAGACATACCTTGTCCCTACAATACTATCTGTGCCAATCCTGCGCGTTCTCGAAAACGATTGAACGTTTTCAGAATCCCTTGCTCCATCGTGTAGGCAGGCGTAAAACCCATCTCTTCAGCGATAGGTGTTGCATCGTAATCCCATGAGATGCCGAATACACCCGGCTCCAATGTAATCTCTGCATCCGGCACCAATGTCTTGAGATATGCCACACCCTCTTTGACAGGGCGGATCCCCCCTTTCACATTGAAGACACGTGTCTGCGTCGTTGGACAGGTACATGCCATAACGATCGAACGCGAGACATCCTCCACATACTGCCAATCCACTGCATCGTCGCCGAATGGACAGACATGTGATTCACCCATCGCTACCGCTTCGATCATCTGGGTCGTGAACGAACTCATTCCGCGTGTCCTACCGACACCATAGACCGCAGTAAATCGGAGTCCGATTGAATCAACGCCATAAGCATCGAAATAGTGCGTTGCGTATTTCTCATTGAGGGATTTACACGCACCGTAAATGAACTTCGGATAGTGCGGCGCGTCATTGAGGATCTGTTGGTGGTTGTAGTCTTCAGGGGCACCGAACACTGCGACGCTGCTTGCCCAAACGACACGTTTAAGATTGAAGAGACGCACCGCTTCCAATATGTTGATTGTGCCTTCGCAGACGACCTTTAACGCTTGCGGTGGGTTCGCATTGCACGCCGGTACCTGCCATGAAGCGAGGTGGATAACCCGATCAATTTCATGTGCTTGGACGGTGCGTAAGACGTGCGGAAGGTCGGTAATGTCGCCTTGCACGAAAGTGAACCCTTCAATCTGTTCATCCGTGAGTACCATCTTTGGAATCGTCAGATCGTAAGCAAAATCGTAAACCACTACCTTTTCACCGGCGGCTAACAGGTCGCGGATGACGTAAGTACCGATGCAGCCCATGCCACCGGTGAGTAGATATGCCATAATCGTCTTCTCCTCTCAAAGGGGCGCGATCACCGAACCGCGCCCTTCTGGCAAAGTCTATATACCGAACAGTTGCTAACTCGTTTGGAGAGGCGTTTCCACATTCACAAGGATATCGTCACCCTCTACTTTAACAGGATAGGTCGGCAGGCTTTCCTCACCTGGCCATACACATTCACCTGTTGTCACATCGAATTCCCACATGTGGAGCGGACACGTAACACAGTTTTTATCTAAAAAGCCGTAACTCAAAACGCCACCGAGGTGAGGACAGATGTTGTTCATAGCATAGTACTCACCCTCAACATTATAGATACCGATGAAAACGCCATCAACTTTCACACCGATACACCTACCGGGCTGAATCTGATCGGTTGTCGCGGCTTTTATAAATTGTGACATAATTTCTCCGTTTTTTCGCGTCTAATACGAAGCGTAAGATTAAAATCGCAACACTGTTTTCTGATGCGATTTTCTAATTGATGTCACATCTCTATGGAGATTGTGCATCATCCATCGGGTACAGACTACATCCGCCATCTACAAGAAGCACTGTTCCCGTCATATAGTCTGCGGCGGAACAACATAAAAACAAGAAGGCGTTTGCCACCGAATCAAGCGGTTGCATAACGCCGAGTGGAATTGCTTTCTGTGCACGGGCACGGTAGATTGGATCCGTATCCCACTGTTGTTTTGCGAGACCCACACTAACAATACCGGGTGCGACTGCATTTGCGCGAATCCCTTTATCTGCCAATTCCCGTGCGAAGGAACGCATGAGCTGCTTCATTGCAGCTTTGCTTGCGTTATAAGGGCCAATCTCGGGCCACGGCACGTCAGCAACCCAAGATGTCGTAAAAATAAGGTGTCCTTTGACACCATCTTCAAGCATTGAACGGGACGCGGCACGCCCTAATAAAAACGCCGTTCGGGCATTGACCACCATTGTCTCATCCCACTCTTCTGCGCTGTATTCTAACAACGGCTTCGGGATCACCATACCGATATGACACAGCGCGACGTGGATAGGTCCGAACCGTTCGCGCGCCGCACTTACCAACATATCGGTTGCGTCAACATCTGTCAAATCCGCTTTGACATAGTTAATTTTTTCTATGTCAATTCCGTTTTGGCTGAGCCGGTCCATCGCCTGTTGATTCGGCAAGATGTCGTTAACCGTTAGGTTCGCACCGTGCGCCGTTAATTTTTCGACGATTCCAATCCCGATCGCTCCGCACCCACCGGAGATAACGATGTGTTGTCCGATGAGTGCATCGGTACGGAAAGCCATTGTCAAATCTCCTATTATTTTCTCATCACTTTACCTTCACCACGCGGATCCGTACCACCGTCGTGGTGAGTTCCGTCATTCCATAAGCGGACACCGTGTCCGGGACCGCCAACGCCTCCACTAGCTGTGATTTCATGACCGAGTTCTCTCAACCCTGCAAGTACCTCTTCACCCGCCCGTGATTCGACTTGGATCGGTTCGGCACCATCGCTATGGAAGCGTGGTGCGTCCAATGCCTGCTGCATTGACACTTGCAAGTCCATGAGACTGACGCTGATGTTCAGCTGGTTATTCTGGATGGTCCTACCACCGGGGATACCATAGGTGGCAAAAGGTTTGCCGTCCCGTGTAGCGAGCATCGGACCCATGTTATGAAGTGGACGCTTCCGAGGTCCAACGGAGTTCGCAAGCCCAGGTCTCGGATCGAAACGTCCAACACCGTGTCCAAAGAGCAACCCCGTTCCCGGTACTGTCACCATTGAACCGAATCCTCCGCCGTGTGTCTGGGTTAAAGATACCATATTTCCATTGGCATCCGCAGTTGAGATATGACTTGTGCAGTTCATCGGTTCATGGTAGACGACTTCCCCAGGTTGAGGGGATCTCAGCCCGGCTTTCAGCTTTTCACTGAGTGTTGCAGTGAAGTTATCTGAGAGTTCCGTTTCGATGTCTATGTCAACGACATACGGATCTCCAAATCGGCGGAGTCTTTCGGGCCAGCAGACTTTCATCGCTTCAGCGAAAAGGTGGAACCTTTCAGTCACAGACATCTCTGCCACATCGAATTCCTCTACCAGTCGGAGCATCTGTAAGGTTGTCAGTCCACCCGCACCGAGAGGTGCTGTATAGACCGAGTAGCCTCGGTACTGAATCTCGTAGGGTTCGGTGATAAACGCACGATAATCCTTCAGGTCAGCCACGGTTAAGCATCCGCCTAATTCCTGAATGTGGTTTGCGATTGTTTCGGCGATTCTTCCCTCATAGAATGCAGGAGACCCACCTTCCGCTACCGCTTCTAAGGTTCGTGCAAGCCCAGGATTGGTAAGCACTTCCCCTTTCTTGGGAGGTCTACCGTTTTTGAGAAAGACGCGTGCTGTCTCTGGAAAGTCTTGTTTCCAGCGCTCAGCATTCCCGGCGATCCCACCCCGGTTCGCACTATTCGGCGCGTAGCCGTAGCGGGCGGAATTAATAGCCGGTCGTAGCACATCGGCAAGTGGCAGCGTTCCAAATTCCGCCAACGCCAAACACAAGCCAGCGACGACCCCCGGCACGCCGATAGATAACGGACCGTGAACGTTTACGCGTCCCGGTACCCGATACCCCGCAACTGTATCTGGTGCGTCTTCAATCGTGAACATGTCTTCGGAAGCGGCTGCGGGTGCCGCGGAGTTGTAGTCTATTGCGATGACATCTTGCGTTTTACTACGATAGATAAGCACGCACCCACCGTAACCTGCTATGCCGTTATGCGAAGGCTCCACGACCCCTTCTGCAAACGCCGCGGCGACAGCAGCATCAACAGCATTTCCACCGGCAAGAAGCATCTCGAATCCCGCCTGCGCTGTACGAGGATGCGGTCCTGCAACAGTGCCGTAGTCTGTTTTGTGTAAATTCACCAATTTTTCCTTTCGCTGAAGGCTATTACAGGAAATTCTAAAGTTTTTTTACAGAAATGTCAAGTAATTCAGATATTGTATCTGCTTTCTTCTCTATTGACGATAAAATCTACAATTAGGTGTACTTTTTTCGTGAAATTTTATGAAATTTTTAAAATATTTCGGTAATTCTATGTTTTCCCTCGGTCTGATAGGGGCAGTTTTGGGGCGTACTCGCCCAAATTTTACCCACACGCAGCAAACTGATAACCATTCCTCTGACTGCTGATGGCTGATGGCTGACTGCCGCTTCTGGTATTTTCGTTTGACATGTTGCCCTGAACCGTGTATAATACAGGAGGACGTATGTAAAGTCTCATCACACGTTAACAGTCAGAAATCGGGAAGCGAGAAACTATAATGTCTCCTCGTAGGCAAGCACGCATCGTTGCGATGCAAATACTATATCAAATTCAACTCACCGCCGCGCCTGTGTCAAGCGTTATGGAACGATTTTGGCAGAACCAAGAGACATCCACAGAACTCCGTCCGTTCGTAGTGGAACTCGTCGAAGGCACCACTTCACATCTCGAAGCAATTGATGAATTGCTTCAGAACACCTCTGAAAACTGGAAACTCCATCGGATGCCTATCGTAGATTTGTCCATCTTACGATGTGCAACCTATGAAATTCTCCATCTCAGTGATATTGATCCAGCCACCTCGATTAATGAGGCGATTGAGATTGCCAAAATTTATAGCACCCCGGATTCACCTAAGTTTATCAATGGAATCTTGGATAGTATCCAAAAAAACACCTGAACGTGCCTAAACGCCTAAGGTAACAGACGCTGTATTGCATAAAATAAAAGGATAGGGCTTGTATAAAAATCACACATGGTTAACTTAAAAACTTTAACGTTATGCCTGCTGCTCCTGCTTCCAATGCATGTAAACGCCGCACCAGAATTTGAATTTGTGAGCGAGTTCGGTGGGAAGGGAGAAGGTGAAGCACAATTCGCAGAAACCTTGTTCATGGCGTTTGGACCTGACAATGCTATCTACGTGGTAGATACGGATAACTTCCGAATCCAAAAGTTCACTGAAATGGGAGGGTTTGTATTTGACATCCAGATGGAGACAGAGAGCGAATTTCGATTTATTAATCCGACAGCTATCGCTGTTGGGACGGATAGTAGCATCTACGTAATGGACTGGATGTTCGTTCAGATTTCAGAGCCAAGTCAGCAGAAAATCGAGGGACCGAAAATCTTTAACTACGGTCCATGCGTTCATAAATTTGACGCACAAGGCGTATTTATTGCAAGCTACCCGATACAAGATTTCAGTCAGAAGATAGCACCGCTTGAGGCAGCTGCACCCGGATTGGATGCTGAAGGCAATTATGCACTCATTATCCCGCAAGGAAACACAAAACGAACGTTTCTCCTGACGGTAGACGCAAGTGGAAGTCTCTATATCTGCGATGGTGGTGTGATCTACAAACTCAGTTCGACGGGTGAACCCGTTTCCCACTATCCACTCGCGCAACCCGGAACACGGCACCGCGTCCATCCAGTGGATATGACAATAGATAAAGTCGGGAATATATATGTTGTTGATGAAAAGGGGCATCGAGTCCTGAAATATAGTACCGAAGGGAAATTTTTACAAACTTTCGGCACGTCCGGCGACGCAGCGGGACAATTCATCGCCCCCTTTCGGATAGCAGCATTGACAGATGGGACACTCCTTGTCGCGGACACCGCAAAGTACCTAAAAGATTTCGCCTCCACGCTTCCCAAGCGATTGGACGATCCGACGCGACGCTACAACGGGTATACACAATTATTCCGCTACCGGCTGCGGCGTATCCAACGATTTACGACAGACGGTGTATACACGCAGAAGTTGTTGATCCCGTTTCGACGAGAGGTTGAGACCGATGTCGCACTGCAACTCAAGGGAATTGACCGAAATGGTAATCTCTATTATCTCAATCCAACGGAATTGCTGTTTCGGAAGTATACGCCAACGACACCCTTGATTTCTTCGATGTTCCAAACGGAACTCAAACTTCGCTATACACGCGACCTGCAAGACATCGAAATCGACAATCAAGACGACTTGGATGCTGACCTCTATACCAAATCCGATTTTGATGAGCAAATCGTTCAGGATACCGCGGACGTAAACTTAATGCTATCTTATGATCTCAACGAATCGTTCCGTCTCGCGCTCTCCAATCGACTCACTTACGTCCGCATGACGGATACAAGTTATTATCGAGCAAGAGATTTCGTAGACTTTCGTGGCAGTTTCAATCAAGATGATCGAGCAACTGAAAACTCTTGGGACGATCGAATCCAGATCGATTTTACATGGATACGCGACCATAGCCTCTATAATTACCGAGAGGCACGGGCATTTGTGTATTTCAGCATTTTACGCCTTGATTTCATCAACGATGCACTGAATCCAGCCAACTTTCGATTCTTCGATTTCAACGCCGATGTCTCCGACTGGGGAGCGGGTGTCCATTATGACTTGAGTCGAACGTTTCGCTTGAATTTTGAAATCACCCACTTCTTCGGCAAAAACAGATACACCTATATTGACGAAACAAATGTCCTTTATGCAACCGGGTTTCAACAGGCAGACTTCATACGTGCAGCTTTATTCATAAACGGGATCTTTTAAAAGGGTTGCAATATATTCCAAAATTAGATATTATCGGAGTTGAAAGCCTTTTCAAACGGGCTTCAAAAGGACCTGGGCAGACTCGAAGGAGGTTTTCAGCAATGCAAACGTATCCACTATCACAACTTACCGAAGAAACGCTTAATACACTTGTAGAACTACACGAACAAGACGGTCCCATAGAAGTGTGGATGAAAATGCAGATACCCTTGACTGCCGAAGAAGGCGTGATGCTTAACTACCTCAAGGCAGACACACAGCAGCGCCACCTCTCAAGATTAAACGAAGCCACCCTCTGGGCACGGACTATTTATCCGCTCTTAAGACTCGCAGAGCAGGGACAGGTTTGCGCGTGGGCAGGTGTATTACTCAAAGCCACATATCCTACATTTGAATTGGAAGGGGAAGCCGATGGCGCCCTTGCTCCCGCTGTTGCTGGGAAAATTAGGGGCCCTTATCTCGTTGTCCATGAAGCAAAACGCGGTATTAACGCGCCAGACCCGTTGTGCCAACTTTACGGTGAAATGCTCGCCGCCGCATGGATCAACTGGAAAACAGATGCTAATCCAGAACAACAGATTTTTGGGTGTTACACTATCACCGATGATTGGACCTTCGTACACGGGAGCGTTAGTGAAATTGAGAGCGAAAGACCGGTGTTCCATGTCGAGTTTTCACCGAGATACAACGGTATTTTGGAAGCGGAACGCATTGTGCAACTGCTTAAGTTTATCGTTGCAAAGCGCGTAAACGTCAGCACTTAACAGGAGGCATCAATATGGCAACTTTTGGAACAGGCGATTATCAATATGAAGTCGTAGAAGGGTGGGGGATGATCCCCCAACTCGGACTCGTTTCCGGTGTAGCATGCGACTCGAGCGATCGCGTCTATGTCTACAACCGGAGTCCACAACCCGCTATGCTCGTTTTCGAGGCTGATGGTACATTCGTCACCGAATGGGGCAAGGATATCTTCCAGAAACCGCACGGTATCTGGATCAGTCCCGACGATGAGATTTATACCACCGATACCCTTGATCATACAGTCCGAAAATTCTCGCTTGATGGCGAATTATTGCAGACGTTCGGTACTGTTGATCAACCCGGCCCGCCGGGCGGCCCCTTTAATGAACCGACGCGCGCTGTCCTTTCTACTTCCGGAGAGATGTACGTCTCCGACGGCTACGGACAATCGCGGGTACACCGGATGACTGCTGACGGCGAAGTGATCGTTTCGTGGGGCGCACCCGGCACCGGACCCGGTGAATTTAACCTGCCTCACGATGTGACTGTAGACCACAACGACCGCGTCTATATTCTTGATCGTGGCAATCTCCGTTGTCAGATTTTTAACAACAACGGTGAATACCTGACAGAGTGGACTGACCTCCGTTCACCAAACGATCTCTTCATTGACAGTGATAATATCATTCACATCGCCGAAGGTGGGCAACGGATCAGCATCATGACTCTTGATGGTGAAATCATCGGACGATGGGGTGAGAAAGGGAATGCCCCGGGACAGTTCAGCGATTCGCCACACGGCATCTGGATCGATTCAAAAGGCGACATCTATGTTAGCGAAGTCATCGCCGACAGACGTTTCCAAAAATTCGCGAGGATTTAAACTATTTTGAAAAAACATTACCTCTATATTTTCCCTATTATTTTTATCGGGATTGCCGCGTGCGCATTGGGATTTGCCGATGAAGGTCATGAGCATTCAGGTGACCGAATAAAAGAGTTGGTAAACCAACCGCTTACGCTGCAATTGGCGATTGTTGCCCTTGTAGTCTCATTTGTGCTGGGTGGTTTGCACGCCTTAACACCCGGTCACGGAAAAGCAATAGTCGCTGCTTACCTCGTCGGGTCTAAGGGCAGGGTCATTGACGCGATTTTCCTTGGGGTTGTCGTTACCATTACACACACCTTTAGCGTCATCGTACTTGGCATCGTCATGCTGGTAGCGCAGGGGTTTGCACCGGAGGATATTGTCCCATGGTTGAGCCTGTTCTCTGGTGTCTTGATTGTTGGTATTGGGGCGTGGCTGCTTACCAGAAACATGAAGCAGTATTACAGTGGTAGTGTACACAGCCAGGCACATGGACATCAGCATCCGCACCCTCACGAGCATCCACATGATCACGATCATCCGCACGAACACGACCACGGACACGACGATGAACATGGGCATGATGACGACCATTCACATGAACACTCACACGACCATCCGCACGCAGATGATCACGATCATGGACACGACCACTCACATGAACACTCGCACGATGATGACCACGATCACGACCATCCACACGCAGATGACCACGATCACGGGCACGACCCTTCACACGAGCATTCGCACGATGATGACCATGGACATTCACAGGATCACGTACTTACACACAGCCATGGTGGGCGGACGCACAGCCATGCTGTGCCTTCAGAACGGACGGGTTTTTGGGGATTGTTATCGCTCGGTATCTCCGGTGGCATTGTGCCGTGTGTCGATGCACTCATCGGACTCCTATTCGCCATTAGTCTTAACAAACTTGTGTGGGGGCTGATTATCCTGTGTGCTTTCTCATTCGGGCTTGCCGCTGTGTTGGTTGCTATCGGTATTCTGATGGTGATGGCAAAACCGGTGATTGAGCGTTTCACAGGCGAAGGTATCTGGTTACAACGTCTACCGATGATCAGTGCTGCTGTCGTCATCCTACTCGGTGCAATATTAGTATTCAAGGCATTCAACACTGTCGGCATCGTATTATAAACCCAAATTGCTACCCAAACGTGAATAGGAGTTTGTAGCATAAACTGTCAGTTTGTGCATCATCCGACTCGGGACTCCTATTCATTTAGCATTTGCGCGAACGCCTCAATGTTTGGCACCTTCGCAGCCGCCAGATGTAATTGCTTAAGTTTTTGCAAATCGTTTACACGCTGAAGGGCAGGTGTTAAAGCATTGACAGCCTCTGCCTGGAATTGATCTGTCAACAAAGCCAAAGTGTTTTCGATCGTAGTCTCTTTAAGAATTTGCTCACGCAGGTATTGGTAAGTTTTAGATTCACGCATAAGTTCCTCCGGTACAAGTCGTTCAAACAGCTCAGAGTCAAATACTATGCCGCCAAAGAGGTAAATTCCATAAAGTAAATCCGCTTGTTTCCGTTGATCAACTGGTGCGGAGCGCGTTACGTCAATGCATGTTTGCACCCAGCGTTCGAGATCCATCCCCGCAGGCGGTCTCATAAGCGGTGTAAAGGGCAAGAGACCCGGAGCCTGCCTCTCCAAAATTTCTTGACCTTCTATCTCAATGAGCCGTATCACCTTATAGCGATTGGTATGTTCGTAGCCGTTCCGCTTGTAGGCGTACCCCCCCAGATCATTCCTGCCGGCTCTTGGATGGAAATAGATAACGTTAGAATAGACAGGCATCTCATATTTACCGACGAGGTATCCCTGATATTGCGCGTTTCGTGCCCACATCGGTTTATCTGTACTCTCACGAAGTTGTAACTCGACATGCAAAATCGCTTTGTCTCCGTTGATCCGGACGAGCTTCGTAATGTCAGTGCGCCGCGCGATGACAGTCTGTTGTTCAGTTTCAAAGTCCTCAAGGACTTCAACATCGTCTTGCTCCAGTACGAATCGCGAAAGGTCGTCAGCGTGCTCTGTCCATAGATTTTTGCCCATATTGTCGTAATCTTGTGCCATAAATATAGGATACCTCAAACCTTTGAGAATGTCAATACCAATTCGTTCTTGACAATTGAATCTTTCTCTCATATAGTAACCGAAAACAAAAAAGGAGCCGCACCCTCTTATGTCCAACACAGTCGGAATTTTAAGCCCCGGTGATATGGGGCACACTGTCGGGAACGTCCTTCGTGAAAACGGTTTGCGCGTCATAACCTGCCTACAAGGAAGAAGTCAGCGCACCCGTGAACTTGCAGAGAAAGCAGGCATTGCGGATGTGCCAACGTATCCCCAATTAGTTACGGAAGCCGACCTTATCCTCTCAATCATGGTGCCTGCACAGGCGATGTCCGCTGCGTCCGCAGTCGCGGAGGCACTGCAACAGACCGACACAACGCTAACATACACCGACTGCAACGCCATCGCACCCCAAACGGTTCGCAAATTGGGAGATGTGATCACCGCCGCAGGTGGCACTTTCGTCGATGCGTCCATTATCGGACCACCACCGCGTACACCCGGAGCGACACGCTTCTACGCATCGGGACCGAACCTTGACACATTCTCTAAACTCAATAATTACGGGTTAGACGTGCGTGTGCTTGGTGAGGAGGTAGGACTTGCCTCTGCGATTAAGATGTGCTACGCCTCCCTAACGAAAGGATTAACGGCACTCTGTACCGAATTGCTCACCGCTGCATCCGTTTTAGGTGTTTCGGACGCATTGACGGCAGAGTTTCAATTGAGTCAATCGGCACTCTTTGAGCGGATGGAAAGAGGGTTGCCGAGCATGCCACCGAAAGCGAGACGCTGGATCGGCGAGATGGAAGAGATCTCGGCAACTTTTGAACACGTCGGATTAACACCAAATATCTTAACAGGCGCAGCGGATATGTACCGCTTCGTCGGTGACACGCACCTCGCGGATCTCCCACCGGAGGCTCGCGACGAATTCCCGACTTTAGCCGAACTGATTGAAATCTTGGCGGGCAATCTTAAATCGGAGTAAAGAGTGGTAACTATCGTGTAGGATACGGGGCCGCTGGCTTACTATGCCAAGTCTTGCGGATAGTAAACGGTGTGAGATTTTTGGTATCATTCTGTTCGCAATGCCTCAATTGGCGAAAGTTGGGACGCTCTCACCGCCGGATAGAGTCCGAAGACGATACCGATACAAGTAGAAATACTAACAGAAACTGCCATCCATTGTGGTGAGATCACGACGGGCCAGTGCGGAATCACTTTAACGATTTTGACAGCGACGTGTGAACAGGCATATCCAATCCCTATGCCAAGTCCAATACCCAATAAACCCCCGATACTGCACATCATAACCGCTTCAATCAGAAATTGTAAAAGAATATCGCGTCGCTTGGCTCCAATGGCGCGACGGATACCAATTTCTCGTGTACGCTGATTCACTGAAACCAGCATCATGTTCATAATGCCAATGCTGCCAACAAACAACGAAAACCCAGCAATACTGCTGAGCATGATTTTGATAATTCGGCTAATTCTATCGAGTTCTTTTACTGCTGCAGTCGCGAAACTAATATCAAAGAAGTTGTCTTGATTGCGATGTCGTTTTCTTAGAACGGCTGTCACTTCTTCAGCGGCTTTTTCGATGGAATCGTTGTCTACTGCTCTGATGTTGATATAA
>PYJC01000174.1:0-22325 GCA_003635255.1 Candidatus Poribacteria bacterium
CCGACACGACTGCTTCTCTTGAGGACCTTGTGCGTGAATATGACCAACGCAGTGGAGCCCCGGAGAACTCCTTCTGCCAAGATTATCAGGCACTGTCTTTACGAAAATACCGGAAGGCAGGATTGATCGCACAGCAAGTTTTGCTTTTACTCGCTGAACTCGCCCATAACTTGATGATTTGGATGAAAGACTGGTTCATAGAGGCGGTGGAGACCCCTAAAGATGCTTCCGAGAAAACCAAAAACGCACACCGAAAGGCGACGGAGATGCTGAAAAGCCGAGGTCTGAAACGGTTGAGGAGAGACTTCTTGGCACTCCCAGGAAAAGTCTGCTTTGAAGGAAACCAGAAGGTCGTTGGTATACGCATCAGCCCTTTATATCCTTTCATACAGCACGTCTCCACTGCCTGCAAAGCACTTTTCCAACAATATGAAATGTTGGTACTATTGGACAAAACATAGGTAGTTTGCAGACTTAGGACACAATCTAAGGGTTTTCCGTTGGTTCTACAGCGATCCTTGCGTGAAAGGCGTTGATGCTCCCTTTCTCATTAAACCAAGTTCCTGTAGCACCCAATTTAAAAACCTTACCTTCATCAAAACGATGTCGGATTTTGCCTATCTGTCCGGATGGAATGTCCCATACAGAAGTGAGCGCTTCATTAGGAATTCCCTTTGTCGGTAGTTCGGTGTTGTTATCAAAGAGATCAAATGACCCACCCGGTTTTGCAGTGCCCATCCGAATATTAATGGTGAGTGTGCCACCTTCTTCAAAAGCAGTCGCATCAATCTCAACGACAGTATAATCTTGATAGCCGTACCTCGGTGTTCGAAGGATATCCAGTACTTCTTGTTCGGTCTGCTCAGGGTTAAGCACAACATTCAAACCGCTTGAAAGGGCGTCTGAAGTTTCATCGGCAAATCCGGGAAATTTCCCCGCTAAAGAATCCTCAAGAAACTTAAGGTAAGCCTCTTCTTCTGAGACACCAGTTCGCGAACAGTCATCAAAGAAGTCATTAAGGGGGAGTTTTCCCATCACATCGTATTCTGGGGCAATCACTAAACAATCCACAGGTGAATGTTCTTTCCATCCTTTCATGATGGCTTTTGCTAACGGGTGTGTTCTGTCAAATGTTTTGGATAGCTCCTTACGTCTTCGTGCCATGTAAGCCTGTTTTCTGGGCGTACGTTCTAATTCGACATTGGAAACCCAAACGTTAATGAAATTTTCATTCAAGAATTCGATAACTCGATCGTCAGAGAGGACACCTGCCCTCAAGCCTTTGCCGCTCCCTCAGCAGGATTCATCAGCCAACGGACCGTCTATTGAAATCACGTGAATAAGTTTCACTTCTGCCGCTGCTATCTCCACTGCTTGATATGCGGATACCCAGTTAATTTGTTCTGACTTGTAGAAACGTTCTGCTAACACGCGTTCTGCTGCTTCTTGGGTGATAGATGTTGAAAATTCTATGTTCTGTGCAATATCTCGCGCCCCAGCACGGAGTTCCATTTGCGAACAAAAACCTGCATCCGTAATAGAATAAGATGCCTCTTTGTCTTCTTTCCAACCGATATCGAGATTCACCGTGCCTGCGGGGACAGACATTTCAAAGAAAGCAATATTTCCCTTAAGTCGGTCAATTATAAGATTTCCGGCAAACTGCGAAGGCGTAAGCCAGCCATCTTCTAATTTAAACTCCGCATGAATCCGAAACGCAATGTCGGCGAATTGATCGTTATAAGCACGCAGGCACCCCCACAAACCACGCGAATCGCCTGACTCCATATGCATACCCAGATTTGGATTAGGATTGAGTTGCCGAAGTAGCTCCATTACACCGGTCTTTTCAATTTTCCAGCATTCACCCACAGAAACCGGTTTCGGTGGAAGAAAAGACCGAAAAACGGATGTGGGATACTGCTTCTCTGGCTCAGTGACACGTAGGTTCGCCAATGCATCCCACTCGACGTGGAAATTGGAAAGTGTGTGCTCAATCGGCGCGATGCAGCCTTGGACAGCGATTTCAGCGTTTTCGTCAAGATTAAGCGTGATTTTGTTCTTGACCGTTTTCATTTCGATTTTCCTCTACAGAAACTTTTGCGATAAAAGCGTTTATGCTCCCTTTTTCACTCCAACGGTTTCCAGTAGCGCATAACTTAAAGCGTTGACCTTGCGCGAAACGGTGGGAGATTTGTTCCGTGTCACCAGGATCTATGTGCCATACTGTGGCAAGTGCGCCAAGTGCTTTCACATAGTCTGCACCTTGCTGACTCTTCCATACGTCGGCATCAATGCCGTCAGGTGCTTTTTCAGTCAGAAGTTCTTTGTTGTCGTCAAACAGATGGAACTTCCCCTTTGCATCGTCTATACCGACTTGGATATCGATAGTGAGCGTGCCGCCGTCTTCAAATGCTGTTGTATCAATGACGACAACAGTGTAATCTTGATGCGCCACCATCGGCGTGCGAAACGTGTTCAACATTTCCAGAGAGGGTTGTTCTTTGCTAAGGATAAGATTCCCCAATCCGGGAAATCTTCCTACCAAGGCATCCTTTAGAAATGTAAAATAGTACGCATACGCTCGGAGACCCTTACGCCTACTGTCGTCGCCGAGGTCATTGACAGGTTGTCTGCCCATTAATTCGAGATCCGGTGAGATAACGAAACAATCCGCTGGTGAGCTTTTCTTTGAACCTATTTTCCACCCTTCCATGATAGTTTGGGCTAAGGGGTGTGTCGCGTCAAAGTTTTTGGATTTGTGTTCACGTCTTTTCGCGATTGCTTCCGATATATTCGGTTTAGGTGCTAATTCAGTGGTGGTTATCCACGTGTTAATGAAGTTTTCATTCAAAAAATCGATATTTTGTTCATCAGAGAGGACACCTGCCCTCAAACTTTTGCCGCTCCCTCAGCACGCTTCGTCAGCAAGCGTTCCGCTTATAGAAATAGCGTGAATCGGCTTCTGCTGTGCCTGTGCCATCTCCAACGCATTTTCGAGCGAGACCCAGTTGATCTGCTGTGATTTGTAAAAACAACATGCTAATTTGTGTGCTGCTTCTTCTTGCGTGATAGTTTCTGTGAATTTTAAGGCTTGCACGCCTTTTTGTGTTCCAGAATGGAGTTCCATTTGTGGGCAATAGCCAGCATCGGTAATCACAATGCCTGGGTCCCATCCATCTTCTGTCGTTTCCCAGTTGACATCGAAGTTCAGTATACCTTCAGGAACGCGTAGCTGGAAAAATTCCACAATTTCCTGCCTCCGGTCAATAACGAGGTGCCCTGCTAACTGTGAGGGTGTGAACCAACCGTCTTGTATGGCAAATTCTGCATGGATACGGAACATAATATCGGCGAATTGATCGTTGTACGCGCGCAGGCATGCCCATAATCCACAAGAATCGCCCCCATCGTTCCGCATGTCCAAAGACGGGTTAGGGGAAAGTTGCTGGAGCAACGCGAGGACACCCTTTTTTTCTATTTCCCAGCACTCACCAACAGAGACAAACCCGCCAGGAAGAAAGGCATGGAAAACGGAGGGAGGATATCGCTTTTCTGGTTCAGCGACCTGCAGATTCGCCAAAGCACTCCATCTCTTATGGAAGTTGCTCCCGGTATACGCAATCGGTTCGATGAAACCTGTGACGAACACTTCTGCGTCTTCGTCAAGATTAAGCGTGATTTTGTTGTTGAAAGTTTTCATTTTATCCGTCCTGCGTCGTTCTTGGAATAATATCGTGAACACCACCTTCACGGATACTTGCTGAAGAGACTAACACGAATCTCGCTTTTTGACGAAATTCCGGTAGCGATATCGCCCCACAATTACACATGAGCGATCGGATTTTTGCGAGGGTCGTTTTCAAATTATCGTTCATCTTTCCTGCATAAGGGACATAAGCATCAGCACCCTCCTCGAACAATAATTCTGAGCCGCTTCCTTCGTGATAGCGTTGCCAGTTGGCGGCCCGTTTTGTGCCTTCGCCCCAATATTCTTTCACCGTATTCATACCCAATTCTCTCAACTTACTCGGACTTTCATCAAATCTTGCAAAGTATCTGCCCATCATCACGAAGTCAGCACCCATAGCAAGTGCCAAACCGATATGATAATCTTGGAAAATACCGCCATCTGAGCAAATCGGCACGTAAACACCGGTCTCCTGCAAATACTGATCCCGCTGCCGGGCGACTTCAATAACGGCAGTCGCCTGCCCGCAACCAATGCCTTTCTGTTCCCGTGTTATACAAATAGCACCACCACCGATACCGACTTTCACAAAATCAGCACCGGCTTCCACCAAATACCTAAAAGCATCTCCGTGAACGACGTTCCCACCGCCTACTTTCACAGTTTCACCGTACGTATCTTTAATAAATTGGATGGTGTCTGACTGCCATTCTGTATAGCCTTCAGAAGAGTCAACACAAAGAATATCGACACCTGCTGCTACTAAAGCGGGTACTCTTTCTTTATAATCCCTTGTATTAATCCCGGCACCGACGACAAGTCTTTTCTGAGAATCTACGGATTCAAGTGGATTTTTCTTATGGTCATCGTAATCTTTTCTGAAGACTAAATGTACCAGTTTGCGATTTTCATCAACAATCGGTAGGCAATTTATCTTGTGTTTCCAAATGAGGTCGTTGGCGTCTTCAATTGTAATTCCCTTTCGACCCACAATTAGTTCAGGAAAGGGGGTCATGAATTCGCTGACTTTAGCGTTTAAATCCACCCGACTCAATCTATAATCTTTATCGGTTATCAGTCCGAATAGTTCACCTGAAGACGAGCCATCTTCGGTTATAGGAATCGTCGAGTGTCCTGTCTCTTCGGTGAGTTTCACGACATCTGCTATTGTGCTATCACACTTTAAATTTGAGTCGCTGACGACGAAGCCCGCTTTGTGGGTTTTAACCGCCTGGACCATTGCTGCCTGTTCTTCAATACTTTGGGATCCATAAATAAAGGAGATCCCGCCCTGCCGCGCCAGTGCGATTGCCAAATTGTGATCCGAGACGGCTTGCATGATGGCTGAAGCAAACGGAATATTCACTTCCAGAGAGGGCTGTTGCCCCACTTTAAACTTCACCAGCGGCGTTCTCAGGATAACGTTTTCAGGGATACAATCCTTCGTCGTTAAGTTAGGTAAAAGCAGATATTCGCTGAAAGTCCGGCTTGCTTCAGAAAAAAAGTGAGCCATGATCCATTCCTCCTGTTAAAAACGAAAATCAACGTAATAAAATTAGAACCTAACATCATTAGGCAGGTCGAATTTCGCTAAATAAATGAAAACAGGCACTGTTGTTATGGTTAACTCGCAAGTGCCTGGTTTGTTCAGATTTTTGCTATTAGCGTCTGGAAAAACTGGAATCTAAAATTCTCGATCCCATAAATGCTTTTCTAACTTGATGTACGCGTTAATTTCTTCAGACCTGAATTTCGTCAAGGCTCTGGGCGGTCATCGACTGCTCTAAAAGCATATCAAGGTGTGAGAGATTTTCAATAGAGGTGATCCGCTCGGTGAACGTTTCAGGGACGTTCTGAAATCGGATCCGTAGAAGTTGTAGGATTGACGCTTGTCTGCCTTCCACAATGCCTTCCGCTTTGCCTTGTTCTATCAGAAGTTCAGCCGCTGTTTGTGCCATGATTACTACCTCACTTTCATCTGGACTGTGGCGTTTGACTAACTCTATTAATTCTTCACGCTCGCCAGCCGGCCGACGATGCAGAATCAACGCGGAGACTTGAAAAACAGTATAGCATCAATGCTCCAAGAAATCAAGTTGTTTTTTATAAGAGTCAGAGCCATTCAATTTTCAGTTTTTTGGCATTTTCGCGGTGGCATCGTGAAGCGAAAAGTCCTCTGCAAAACTATCGGTTTTCAAACACAGCAATATCCGCCTCATACTGCAAAGTCCAACCGATTTCATCGAGTCCGTTGAGCAAACAGTACTTCTCAAAGTCGCCGATTTCAAAAGTGTGGGCAGTACCGTCAGGACATATTACCGATTGCACCTCCAAGTCTATCATCAACTGGTAGCCCTCGGTGTCTTGTGCTGCTTGACTGAGTGAGGTAATAACATCTGCAGATAGGGCTATCGGGAGGATGCCGTTCTTGTAGCAGTTGTTTCGGAAGATGTCGGCAAACGAGGGTGCGAGAATCGCCTTGAATCCGTACTGCTGGAGTGCCCACGGTGCGTGCTCACGTGAGCTGCCGCAACCGAAATTCGCACCAGCGATAAGAATACTCGCATCTGCGTAGCGTGGGTGGTTCAGCACGAACTCTGGATTCGGATCGCCGTTTTCAAGGTAACGCCAGTCGTTAAAAAGAAATTCGCCGAAACCTGTCCGTTCAATCCGTTTCAGGAATTGCTTCGGGATAATCTGGTCGGTATCAACATTAATCCGGTCGAGTGGGACAACAAGTCCAACGTGTTCTTTAAATGCTTCCATTATAACACCTCAATGGGTTCTTTTCGTTTCCTTTCAGTTCGATCAAAGTCTGTATCGAAACTAATAAGTTGCATCTCATATTTCGCAGCGACAGCGTATTGGTATGCATCGTCAAAATCAAGGTTAAATTTATCGGCTGTCATATCCAATGTCTTAAGATCTTCTGGTGGCAATGAGAGGATGCCGATTCCGTCAACAATTATATCCTCAACGAAGGAATTAAAAAGTGCAAAATTTTTCAACCGATACAGAATAATACCTACAGAATAATACCTATAGAATGAAGCGACAAATCCGTTATGTAGAGTGTGCTCAAATCAATAGTCTGTAAGAATGATTGGACATCGTCCTTTTTGTCTTGTTCTAACAAGGCTTCAAGAAAAATATTAGTATCCGCGAGGTACACTAATCCCTCCAATCTAACGCTTTTTTCTGAAGTTCAAGGGCTGTAAACTGGTCACGATACGCTTTTAATCCGCCAATCCATTCCAAATTTGGCTTTTTCTTTCTTTTTGAACTTTTTTTCGTTCGTAGGAAATCAATGAAATTGATGACTTCTTCTTGGAGTTCCGGAGGAAGTTCCCTGATTTTTTCAATGATAGTAGATTCCATTGTTACCTCCTTATTTTCCTAATATTGGGGTTGGAAAAAAATCTCCACCTTCCAGGTTTCTACACTTCCTACTGAAACTTTCGGATATCTACAAAGCGGCCTGTAACCGCCGTTGCGGCAGCCATCTGTGGGCTGACGAGGTGCGTGCGTCCGCCTTTGCCCTGTCTGCCTTCAAAATTCCGGTTTGATGTGCTGGCACAGCGTTGACCGGGCATTAGGGTGTCAGGATTCATACCGAGGCACATACTACAACCGGCTTCACGCCATTCAAAACCTGCGGTCCGGAAAACCGCATCAAGCCCTTCCGCTTCCGCTTGACGTTTGACCGCCTGCGAACCCGGAACGACCATGGCACTGACCTTCTCTGCGACTTTTCTGCCTTTTGCGACTTCAGCGGCAGCCCGCAGATCACTGATTCGGGAGTTCGTGCAGCTACCAATGAAAACCCTATCTACCGGAATATCTGTTATCGGTGTACCGGGTTTGAGATCCATGTATTCCAAGGCGTGTTCAGTGGCACGTTTTTCATCGGTCGTCGCCATGTCAGCAGGATCCGGCACGTGCCCTGTGACATCCGTCACCATACCCGGGTTTGTGCCCCATGTCACCTGTGGTGCGATGTCTGCTGCGTTGAGTTGTAGCGTTCGGTCATAAGTTGCGTCTTCGTCGGTTGGGAGTTGTTTCCAATTTTTCACGGCTGCGTCAAAATCTTCACCTTTCGGTGCAAAACGTCTGCCAGTGATGTATTCGTAAGTCGTATCGTCAGGTGCAATCATACCGGCGCGTGCGCCTGCCTCAATGGACATATTGCAGACCGTCATCCGTTCCTCAATGCTGAGGGCACGGATGGCAGAACCGGTATACTCAACCACGGCACCATTGCCGCCGTCAATACCGATATGCCCGATAATAGAGAGGATGATATCTTTCGCGGTCACGCCGTACGGGAGCGTCCCATCAATCCGAATCTCAAAGGTTTCCGATTTTTGTTGCAAGAGGCACTGCGTGGCGAGTACATGTTCAATCTCGCTCGTACCGATACCGAATGCGAGTGCGCCCAACGCACCGTGCGTTGAAGTGTGGCTATCGCCGCAGACAATAGTTGTGCCGGGCTGCGTGATACCGAGTTCGGGTCCGATGACATGGACGATGCCCTGCTCAGGACTGTCAATATCGTAGAGCGGGATGTCAAACTCAGCGCAGTTTTCTGCGAGTGTCTCCATCTGTTTCGCTGCGATCAAGTCGGTGATGGGCAGCGATCTATCAGTTGTCGGCACGTTGTGATCCATCGTCGCGAACGTCAGATCCGGACGACGTACTTTTCGGTTATTGAGTCTTAACCCCTCAAATGCTTGTGGGGACGTGACTTCGTGAACGAGGTGCGTGTCAATATAGAGAATCGGCACCTCATCCGCAGAAGCACGCACAAGATGCGCTTCCCATATCTTTTCATACATTGTTCGTGTTTTCATGTTTTTATACGCTTCCAATAAATTAAACTTGTAAGTTTCCAGAACTTATAAAGCCAAGGCTACCTGTGAGTTATCCTTACTCAAAGGGTTGCAACATACCGTCCTTGACTATCAGCACCCCCGGCGCATAAACAGCGTCTCCGTCGGCATTAAAAGAGAACTTGCCGAAGATTGTATCAAAATCGCTGATGTTCGCCAGCGCGTCCCGAATCGAGACTGAATCGGTCGATTGCGCGTTCTTAATTGCCTCTGCTAAAATATAGACAGAAGCATACGACGCTGCAACAAAGGCGTTTGGTTCCATCCCGTAAATCGCATTATAACTCTGAACAAAGGCGTGATTTCCGGGTGTGTCGTCTGTAGGGAGCCAATCGATAAAAGTGATTACACCTTCAGCGGCAGCACCTGCGGCTGCCACCTCAACATTGGTTACTGAGCTCACAATAATAGGAACAGATATGCCGAGTTCGTGTGCTTTAATGAGTATACCCGGTTTTTCGGGGGGTAATGCCGAGACAAAGATAGCATCGGGATTCAACGCCTGTATTCGGGTTAATTGCGCCGAGAAGTCGGTATCGCCACTCCGGAAGGATTCTGTCGTGAGTACCTCAATATCCTTCGCAGCAAACGCTTCTTGCAATGCCGCGTCTCGATCTGTAGAAAAGCCATCGGTTTCATCATACATCGTAGCCACGCGTTGATAGCCGAGTTTCGCGTGTGTTACTTCGATCCCTTTAGGAACCACAACGTCTGTCGTGAGCGGGATCCGGAAGACAAAATCACCGATCGCGCTAAGACCGCGCTCACCCGATGTTGGGCTGATTGCGACAATCCGGCTTTCTTGGGCAATGGGAAAAGCCGCTCTCGTTGCGCTTGACGACGCGGGCCCGAGAATAACAGACACGCCATCCTCGTGAATCAATTTGTTGAACGCAGCAACTGCCCCCTCTGGTGTACTGGTATCGTCTTCAATAATAAACTTGAATTGGGGATTACCGAGTTGTACGTCGTTAATTTCACTGAGAGCGAGGTCAAAGCCGTGTTTCATGAGTTCGCCTGCGGAAGCCAAATGCCCTGTCAACGGTAAAACGACTCCGATAGTAATCTCGTTGCTTTTATCTTCTACCTGTGGTATGGTAGGTTGGACAATTTGTGACACTCGGTCACAAGCGGAAAAGCCTATTATCAAGGTGGTAATTGCCACGATAAATGTGAATAATTTCAATTTAATCTGTTCCTTTCTTTTTCGTAGCCGTCAGCGGTCAGCAGTCGGCTATCAGTTAGTAAGTCCTCACGAGGACGCAAATTGTTGTCAATGGAGACTGATGGTTGATGGCTGAAAGCCGAAAGCCATTATCAAACCCGCATAACGACGGGGAAGATGAGGGGTGTCCGTTGCATCTGTTTTGCGAAAAATTTACGGAGCGCGCCTCGGACTTCATCTTGGACAATCTCCGTTTCGTGCTTCTGTTCATCGCTCAAGTTTTCGATGACGCGCCGTGTAATCTCTTTCGCTTCTTCTATGAGTTCTTCCGACTCATCCATATAGACAAACCCGCGCGAGATAATTTCTATTTGTCCAGCGTTTAGTGCTGTCTTAGTGTTATCAGCATCATCAATACCGTCCGAGCCTTCGTTGTCTTCAGTACTGCTCGCGACCAGACCCGTGTCGCTGTGTAGGACAATAATAGGAACGAGGATACCCTCTTCTGAAAGTTGGATGCGATCGCGTAGGACAATATCCTCAAGTTCAATTTCTGGTTTGCCATCAACAAGCACGCGTCCAGAACGTCCCTCGCGTCCAAAAACTTCACACGTCTCAGGGGTCAGATGAATCAGTTCCCCATCTTCAGCGACTGTGATGTTTTCACTTGGGATGCCGACGGATTCAGCGAGTTCAGCGTGTCGCATGAGGTTTTGGTATTCACCGTGCATCGGCATAAAGAACTTGGGCTGCAGAAGGTTGAGCATCAATTTCAGATCTTCGCTGGACCCGTGTCCTGAAACGTGGACATCGGCATTGCGTTCGTGGTATATCTTCGCGCCACGTCTGAGCAGATGGTTCACGACATTCCCGATAACCTTCTCATTGCCGGGGATAATTCTGGCGGAGATGACGACGGTATCACCCTGTTCCACCTTTAAAAATGGGTGGTTATCAAGTGCCATCAATGCCATAGCTGAACGCGGTTCACCTTGGCTGCCGGTGCTTAAAATCATAACCTCGTGTGGTTTGAACATAGCTGCGTCGCGGGCATCAATGAGATAGTCCGGGTTTACGTCAAGATAACCGAGCTCGGAAGCGATACGCACATTGTTCAGGAGTGAACGTCCACTGACAGCAATAAGCCGCCGATGTAGATTTGCCAGATTGATGAATTGCTGGATACGATGGAGACTTGAAGAAAAAGTGCAAAGAAACAGTTTTTGTTCGGTCCTCTGAAAAATGTGGTCTATCGTATCATAGATACTCCGTTCGGAGGGGGTCTGCCCAGGTCGTTCAGCGTTTGTGCTATCGGAGATGAGCATTAGCACACCTTCCGCGCCTAAACGCGCCAGCGTCTGAATGTCACTCAACTTGCCATCAACGGGTGTCATGTCAAACTTAAAATCGCCGGTATGGACGATAATGCCAATCGGCGTGTGGAGCGCGATTGCTACGGAATCGGGGATACTATGTGTAACGTGGATGAATTCGGCGGAGAAATCGCCCAATTCGACTGTATCCCCCGGAACAATCGTGTTGAGTTGCGCCTTGCCGAGTACGCCGTATTCACGCAATCGTCCGCTTGCAATCGCGAGCGTCAGCTGCGTACCGTAAACGGGTACGTCCAACTGCCGTAAGACGTAGGCTAAGGCACCGATATGGTCTTCGTGTCCGTGGGTTAAAAGGATCCCGCGAATCTTCTCTTTTCGCTCAACAAGGTAGTGGATATCCGGAAATATCAGATCAACGCCGGGCATCTCCGAATTCGGCAACATGAAACCGGTATCAATGACGATCACGTCATTCTCGGTTTCGTAGACCATCATGTTCATCCCAAATTCACCTAAGCCACCCAATGGAATGATCGAGACGCTTCCGTTAGCACTATCTTCATTATTAACAAGCATGGAATCTGTCATAGGATAATTATCGCCAGTGTAAATCAAAGTAATCGTAAGTTGTTGAGGTAATCTGCTGCATTTTGCCGGTTTCAATATCTAAGGTAAAAATTTCGCTGGTACGCCGTCTGTCCAAATTGGCACCGATAAATGCAACCTGTCGTCCGTCTGGACTCCAAGTCGCGTCGCGTCCTGGGTAGAGACTGAGATTCTGATAGTTCTTAAAGCGTCCTTGCTCTACAGTGGCAATGCAGATATCACCTGACACATAAAACAGAAGTTGTTTGCCATCTGGTGACCACTCTTCAATATGGCCACACGGTGGCTCATCGCGTTGCAGAAACCATTTCCTACTCATATTGACAACATCGGGTTCTGCGAGTGCGAGGAGTCCGTCAGTATTAAACGCGATCCATTTGCCGTCTGGCGACCACTCGGGCCAGTTTGTCCCTTTCGGCAACACTTCAAGCACTCTCCTTTTCGGTTCTTTAACCTTTTCGCCTTTCGCGTCCCAATGTAACCATCCTTTTGCCCACTGCTGGCTCCGCCACCGCTTTATTTTTCCATCAATCGTTACTTCCCAGTTTTCCAGTCGATCTTTCGGACGGTCAATCTCGACGACAACCAGAAGGGCGTGACTCGATGGAGACCACCAGAAATCATGGATAGCATATTGTTTCTTAATCAGTCGCTTGTTCTCGGTACCATCTGCCCACATCACGTATAGCGATTTTGCGTTGTCTAACCCGGATATATAAGCGATCCGTTCCCCATCTGGTGACCATCGTGGGTTACGGGAAATCGCATTATCAGTGAGTCGGCGGAAATCTGTGCCGTCCGGATTCATCGTACAGATGTTATACTGATAGAATTCCCACCACTTTTCTGTATCTCTACCTCTCTCGAGTGCCCGTGTTGTAATTCGGAAACCGTCTTCATTCAGAAACGGTTCACGGATGGCAAAGACCCATTTACCCGCACTTCCCTCGGCAAACGCAGTCCCACCTACCGTAACAACTAATATAAATACACCAATCACGCGTATGATACGCATACGTCCACCTTTTTAATAGTACTCAGTTATCAGAAGAATGGTTATCGGTTTTCGGTTTGCCTCGCAGTGAGAGTCTTCGGTAAAAGATGTTTTGATTAAATCACACCGCTCTTTAACTGATAACTGATAACCGATAACTGACAATTATTAAACGACGATATTGATGAGTCGGTTCGGGACGACAATAACCTTCCGAATCGGTTTCCCTTCAATAAATCGCTGAACCCGTTCATCCGCGAGTGCGGCTTCTTCAATCGCTTTATCAGTCGCATCAGCAGGCAGTTGGAGCCGGTTGCGGAGTTTCCCATTGACTTGCGCGATGATGGTTACGGTAGCACTTTCAAGTACGGTTTCGTCGTGTGTGGGCCACTGCTCGTGTGCGATGAAACCCGTTTCGCCGAGCCGATGCCATAATTCTTGGGCGATGTGCGGGGCATAAGGTGCGAGCAGATGCAGGAAGATTTTCAAGCTCTCTTTCGGTAGCGTTTTCGTCTGCGTAGCAGTGTTAACGAAGATCATCATCTGACTGATCGCCGTGTTCATCTTATCAATGGATTCGGTGTCCTCCGTTACTTGCTTGATGGTCTTATGGAGTTCGCGCCAGAGTTCGGACTCCGTTGTGCCAGCAGCATCTGTCAATTTCTCGCTGAGTTCACCGCTCTCTTCATTGATAACCAGCCGCCAGGCGCGCTGTAGGAATCGATAGACTCCTTCTACGCCTGCGTCTTGCCAGGGTGTACTCGCTGTGACCGGCCCGATAAACAGTAGATAGAGACGGAGTGTATCCGCCCCGTAATTGTCAATTACATCGTCTGAGTTGATGACATTAAAGCGGGATTTGGACATCTTCTCTATCTGTGTTTGGAGCGGCACCCCCGAAGTCTTTGCGACGAATTTATCATCCTTCTGCTCGGCTTCGTGCGGATAGTAGTATTTGCCTCTGGTATCTTGGTAAGACTCCGCGAGGATCGTCCCTTGGTTAAGCAGTCCTTGGAACGGTTCTTTTGTAGACACCAATCCACAGTCGTAAAGCACCTTATGCCAAAAGCGTGCGTAGAGTAGATGTAAAACGGCGTGCTCGGCACCTCCCATGTAGGAATCAACCGGCATCCAATAGCGTTCAAGTTCGGTATCAAAAGGGGCCTCGGTATTGTGTGCATCAAGGAAACGGAGATAATACCAACAGGAGCCTGCCCATTGTGGCATGATATTCGTTTCCCGCGTCGCTGTGCGCCCATCTGGTAGTGTCACATTTAACCACTCGGATCCGGCGCGAGCAAGGGGGGGTTGCCCGTCTTCTGTCGGTTTATAGGCATCAATCGGTGGCAGTTCCACAGGCAGTTCCTCGTCCGACAGTTGAACGATGGTGCCATCTTCAAGATGTACCAGCGGAAAAGGTTCGCCCCAATAGCGTTGTCGAGAGAAAAGCCAATCTCGTAGTCGATACTGAACCTGCGCAGCACCTTTCCCTTCGCGCTCAAGCCACGCGATCATTTTCGCCTTCGCGTCGTCAACCGCCAAACCGTTGAGAAAATCTGAATTGACGCAGACGCCATCTCCTTCAAAAGGTGCCTCTTCAATTGGCTGATCACCGCCCTTGATGACTTCAAGTATAGGAATACCAAAAGCTGAAGCGAATTCGTGGTCGCGCGCATCATGACCCGGTACTGCCATGATCGCGCCTGTGCCATAAGTCATGAGGACGTAATCTGCAACCCAGATCGGGATAGGCGCGTTGTTACACGGGTTTATAGCGGACGCTCCTGTGAAAACACCTGTTTTTTCTGTCGCCAGGTCTGTCCGTTGGAGATCAGATTTGTTGATGGCTTCCTTTACATAGGCATCAACAGCAGATGCGGCATCAGGATGTGTTATCTCGGAGACGAGTGGATGTTCAGGTGCCAATACACAATAGGTTGCACCGAAGAGCGTATCTGGACGCGTCGTGAAAACGGTGAACGCCTTATCGCTATCCTTGATTTTGAAGGTGATGTCTGCGCCTTCCGATTTACCAATCCAGTGGCGTTGCATCTCCTTGAGTCCATCGGGCCAGTCCAATAAATCCAAGTCTTCCAGCAGCTGGTCTGCATAGGCAGTGATTTTGAGCATCCATTGGCGCATCAGACGGCGTTCAACTGGATCGCCGGTTTCAACATATTTGCCATCCTTCACCTCTTCATTTGAGAGGACAGTGCCTAACGCAGGACACCAGTTGACGGGTACATCAGCGAGATATGCTAAACCTTTTTCATAGAGTCGGAGAAAAATCCATTGTGTCCATTTGTAATATTTGGGTAGGGAGGTGTCAATTTTGCGGGACCAGTCGTAAGAGAGACCAATACGTTGGATCTGCTGCTGAAAAGTTTCCGTGTTGCGTTTTGTAACGTCCGCTGGATGCTCATTTTCACGGACTGCGTACCGCTCTGTCGGGAGTCCGAAGGCATCCCACCCCATCGGATGCATCACGTGATAGCCCTGCATCCGCCGAAAATTAGCGAGCACATCGGTCGGTACATAATTCTTCGCGTGCCCCACGTGAAGTCCAGCACCAGAGGTATAGGGAAACATGCCAAGCACGTAGAATTTCGGCTTAGTCTTCAGTGTTTCAATATCATTGGGAATTTTGTATGCTTCTTTTTTTTGCCACTCGGCTTGCCAATAGGGTTCTATTTCCGCCGGGGCGTATGGATGGTTCTCCATGTCGTGTTCGTCTCCTTTTACATCGCTGTATATCGGTTTTATATGTATAAATTCTAACACAAACCTGCCCGATTGTCAAGATTACCTTCTGTCAGGTCCAGGACGATTTAGTTTTTGGTTTTGATTTTGATTTTCGTTTACAGATGTTGACGTTTTCTTACGAAAGATCGCGAGCGACAAAAAATACCCAAGCAAAAACACTCGCTCCTACAGTCGAAGAGATATACATGTAAGAAGTAAACATGTAAAACTAAATATCCCTTATCGTTTGTAATAAACTTTTGAAATAATCTTAAAGGTATTGTAAAATATTAAGGCTACACTTTATAGGGAAAAAATACGTCATATTAAACAATACGGGATTCTGGTAGTCTCTTTAACGTTCGTTTGATGGGGGATTTTATGAAAAACAAATTATCACGACGGCAGTTTCTACGCTCCGGCGCGCTTGCGACCGCATCCGCAGCAGTCAGCCTCGGATTTTTAGGGTGTAGCCGGACCCTGATTCAAAAAGTACCGGGCTTTAGACCTCCACCGCCCTTCGAGTTTGTGCCGACCGCAAATCGACTGCTTGACCTTCCAGAGGGGTTCGCTGCTCACGCTTTCTCGCGAACAGGTGAACAGATGGACGATGGGCTCTGGGTACCCGGTGGACACGACGGCATGGCGGCTTTCCCCGGTCCTAACGGCAAAACGATCCTCGTCCGAAATCACGAATTGACCGCCACTGCAAAAACCGTTGGACCCTTTGGATGGAATAACGAAAAGATTGAACGCGTTGCTATTGACAAATTCTATGATGCTGGATCAGGTGAACTCCCCTGCCTCGGCGGCACGACGACCTTGGTCTATGACACGCGGACACAAACACTGGAGAAACACTTCTTGAGCCTGACGGGGACGATCCGGAATTGTGCCGGTGGTCTCACGCCTTGGAACACTTGGATTACCTGTGAGGAGAATATGCAGAAATCTGAAAAAGAAAATACCTATGAAGCAAACCACGGGTATAATTTTGAGGTGCCTGCATCTACCGACATAGGATTAGCCGACCCGATCCCGTTGAAAGCGATGGGACGCTTCAATCACGAGGCAGTCGCTGTTGATCCGAAAACAGGCATCGTCTATGAAACCGAAGACAGGGGAGACAGTTTAATTTACCGGTTTATTCCTGACCAACCGGGTGAACTCGCTGCGGGTGGTAAGCTGCAAGCACTGAAGATCCGAGACCTTAAAAGTGCGGATACCCGAAACTGGCGAGATCGAAACCAAAAGATTTTCTGGTGGACGTATCATCCGATACCGGTTGGTGAAACACTTGCAGTTGAATGGGTAGATATTGAAAACGTAGAATCCCCATATGATGAGCTCCGTATGCAAGGATATAATGATAAAGGTGCAGCGAAGTTCGCACGCGGTGAAGGGATCTGGTACGGCGACAATCAAGGGACGGGAGAGTTCTATATCGCTTGCACGAATGGCGGTATTGCCTACAAAGGGCAAATCTGGCGATATATACCGAGTCCTTACGAAGGCACAAGCCGCGAGGAACAAGAACCCGGTACGATCGAACTCTTTATTGAACCGAACGATAGCAATCTCATGGAAAACGCCGATAACTTGACAGTCACGCCTTGGGGGGATTTAATCATCTGTGAAGATGGTCCAAACGAGGAGTTCCTAATTGGTGTGACACCCGAAGGGAACCTCTACCGGTTCGCCCGAAACGCTGGTAATCTGTCTGAACTCGCAGGTGCAACGTTCTCACCCGATGGTACGACGCTCTTTGTGAACATCCAGAGTCCCGGGATTACGCTCGCGATCACCGGTCCTTGGCGCGAGATTCGGCAGCGTTCTGACATACTCTGGAATGCGGCATCAACGCGCACGTCTCTTGGCAGCTAATAATTGGATTTCTTAGTTTAAAACCTTCCAAATATGAGTGAAACCCAACACATTCTCACACCGACAACGTTTGAAGTGTTGGGTTTCGCTATATCTATTCTATACGAATGGTTTATCCAAAATCAGAATTCTTCGTATAAACTATAGGTTCTCTGTCTTTTACCGCTCAACCCAACCTACGTGCTTTTGACAAAATATTTACGCACGCTTGATTTCCTTTGGCAAACATGGTATTATGTGAATAGTTGCTTGCAGTGGCACACTGTTAAAAGGTTTTTGAGTGCTACGATAACATTTTTTTAATAAAGCCTTCACGTTTATATTTTGAAGTGCGATTAAAGGTAGATTATTTGATGAGAGAAATAAAAACAGACCTTTATCTTGGGGATTGTTTAGAGGTACTCTCCGATTTTGATGACGATTCATTCGATCTGATTATGACCTCTCCTCCATACGCGGACCGGCGATCCAAAACGTATGGTGGAACGAGTCCAGATGAATACGTCAATTGGTTTATGCCTCGAGCCGAAGAATTTTTAAGGGTTCTCAAACCTTCTGGTACGTTCATTCTGAATATCAAAGAGAAAGCCGTTGATGGGGAACGACACACTTATGTCATTGAATTGATACTTGAAATGAAAAAGCAGGGATGGTTGTGGACAGAGGAATTTGTTTGGCACAAGAAAAACTCTTATCCGGGTAAATGGCCGAATCGGTTCAGAGATGCATGGGAAAGGTGTTTACAGTTTAATAAAAATCGGAAATTTAATATGTATCAAGAGGCGGTTATGGTGCCAATGGGAGATTGGGCGGAGCGAAGGTTGAAGAATCTCAGTGAGACGGATCAGAGTCGGGATACGTCGAAAGTTGGAAGCGGATTTGGGAAGAACGTTTCAAATTGGTTGGATCGAAAAATGGCGTATCCGACAAATGTTTTGCACTTAGCAACGGAAACGGGGAATCGAAAACATAGTGCTGTTTTTCCTAAGTCGTTGCCAGAATGGTTTATTAAGTTGTTTACAAAAGAAAATGATTGGGTACTGGATCCGTTTGCTGGCTCTGGCACGACGTGTCAGGTTGCTCAAAAGTTGTTAAGAAATTCCGCTGGCATCGAAATTTTGCCCCAGTATTACCAAGTCGCACAGGAGAATATTAAGCAGAGAGCACATCTTAAAAACCAATGCCAGATACCATTCAATATAATCCAACCTACACCTCAATAGTTCAACTATTCTAATAGCGGCAATCCACGGTATTAACGCGCCCGTTTCTTAGCGGCTAATAGTCGATTCATTGAGGCTTCTGTTGGCTGTGGGGAGGCTGTGTCCTTTCTGGTCCGTTCGGTTGAAGGCACAGTCTGCGTTGTTGTGCCTACGATTTGTGTCCTAACAGGCTGTCGGCGCAACCGTCCAAAAAACGCAGCGATATGTTTATTCGTGATGCTGTAGTGTCGCAGGATCATCTCCAATACAAAAAGGAGTGCTGCGGCGACTAATAACGCTTGGGCAAGTGAAATCTGCTTCTCAGTTGGTGCGCCCGCCGATGCTGCGATCTGTGCCGATGTCGGGTCGTGAATACCAGCGGTGCCGGCTGCGAGCATTTTTAGCAAGTCAGTATTGACCCTGAAGTCCACATATTCTATGGGATACGGGAGCGATAGCACTTCTATGCGTTTTTGCTTGTCGCTTTCGCGCTGCGCAGTGATGATGTAGGAACCGCTATCTTGCATCTGAAATCTGCCACTGTAGCGTGTTGAGGTCATTTGCTGCATTTCAATAGGTTCGCTTGTGCCATTCGGACCGGCGACGCGGACTTCATAAGAGGCTTGTGATGAACTGCGCGTATCGAGATTCACCGTTGCGATACCGCGCTGAAATGACCCCCTGAGATCGAAATCTGCATTTGCATCCGCTGCAGGAAGCACCCAATTCACAACCCCTCCCCAAAACTTACCGAAATTTTGCCACGGAATCCATTCCTTTGCCCATGCCGGTTTAGCGTCCGATGTCCACGCAATCGCTTTTCCCAATCCGAAATTCCAACCCGCAAGGAGTGGTTCGTCTTTGTGCGAACGGATGAAAACCTGTGCCGTCTGCTTTTCCGTCGTCGCAGTGTAGCCGTGAAGTTGTGGGAGTATGCCGATGCCTGCTATAATGGGTTCACTCGGTGCAGTAATAACGGGTTGGAACGGTTCTTGAACGATGTAACGTTGTGTCTCTCGCACGGCTTCCATCAGAAGTGTTGGCAATTGTTGAAGATTCTCTACGGTGACAGGGTGTCCACCGCTGATTTCGCTAAGCTGCCTGAGAAGCTCTCTATTTGCGTCATCTCTATTTGCGTCACCGATCGCAATCGTTGTGATACTGATGTGTGCTTCAGCAGTCTGTGCAGCCAATTCGAGGAGATCCGATGCTGCTTCATCAGATTTACCGTCCGACAAGAGAATAATATGTTTCCGTTTCGCATCGTTTTTTTTCAAGGTTCCGTATGCTTCCTCAATGGCTTCTTTCATCAACGTTGTTCCACCCGTCGGTTTAAGTTTTCCGACGGCTTGAAGTAGCATATCACGATCGGATGTGAGTTCCGAGACGACATCGGCTTGCTTGCCTGCGCTGAAACTGATGACCCCAGCAACATCATCCGCTTCAAGATTGTCAATCCCCGCACTGATCCCTGCAATGGCGAGATCAATTTTACGCCAGTGTCCACCAGCGTAGTTTGCCATGCTTCCCGATGTATCTAACACGAAAAACACAGCGACAGTGTCTTTCCGGTCACGAGGTGTCATTTCTACGGGAAGGACGCGCGCCAGTGCCGTATCGGTATAACCTCCGGGTCCGTAGGCGCGTTTGCCGCCGATAACGACTAACCCGTGTCCGAGGTCCTGGACATAATTTTCAATGTTTTGCAACTGCGCGGGTGAGAGGACATCTGCGGAAACGTTGCTCAGAACCAAGATATCGCTACGTTGGAGTTCGACGAGTTCGGTTGGCATCTCCTCAGGTCCCCTAATTTCAACCTCGAAGCCGTTTTCTTCAAGAACGGTTCTTAAGGGTGTCGTCTGCTCAAGATCTCCCTCTACGTATAAGGCATGCGGTTTGTCCTGAATTTTTACAACGCTGTATCCTTGATTATTTTCCGGGATTTCGTCGGTTACGTTCAACTTCAGTTCGTATCTATAGTTTCCTTCCTCTGAAATCTGTTGCATGGGTAAGGACAGCACATGTCTACCGGCCTCTAAGTTCCATTCAACCTCATCAATTAACGCGTTCTTGCGATAAAGGGTAGCATTTAGTTTTGGAATGCTCCCATCGGTTTCAATGATCGCGTCTATCCGAAAACGTTGTCCTTTACGGACCTGACTCGGTATTTGCAGTTCGGTCACTCGGACGGCATCGTCAACGGCGTTCAACGGTATCGTCAATATTTCAACATTGCTTGCCGAGAGCAAAGGCAAGTAATCTTCAATGGAGGTACCACCGGTGTTATGGATGCCATCGCTAAACAGGACGATCCGCCGATGGTAATCGTCCGGCAATAGGGCGATTGCGCGCTTGAGTGCGTTCAGGACATCGGTGCTGTCGCGTCTAATGGTCTGTTCCGCGAGTGTTTCCGGTATCTCTGTAAATGTGTTTTCCAACAGTTGATCTTGCTTCTGTCGGATTTCCGAGACAACCGAGGCTTCCTTCCCGAAACTGATGATGCTGAACTTATCGGCGGGTCTCAATTTCGCGACGGCGGCATTTATCTGTTTGAAGGCTTCTTCGTATTGTGCGCGTGGGATGCTTTCAGAGGTATCGATTAAAAATGCAACTGCGAGTCGCTGTTCCTTGTGTGTCCGATGGAGGTTGGCTAAGGCGAGAATTGCGCATAGCAGTGCGGCACCTCTGAGGCAGAAGGTTACGCTTTTCCGCCACTTCGTTGTACCGAGGTGTGTCCGGCGTTGCACAAAGATTAGGACAGGAATAGCGACAAGTAGAATTAAGAAGAGTGGAGCTCGAAGATCAAACATTTTATTGGTTGTCAGTTATCGGTTATCAGTTATCAGTTAATTGAAGGTGTTTCATTATTCGCGGAGGCTTTGTACCGCGAACTGTATGAAATTTAATTATTTAAATCGGTAATTCCGATTTTCCCCAGGCCGGTAGGTTCGGTTTGCAACCGAACCATAGGTGTCAATTTAGGGCATTCCCCCAGGCCCGGTAGGTTCGGTTTGCAACCGAACCGGATTTCTAACCAGCAACATTGAAGTCCTCTTGAGTCCCACTACCTATCAATATTCCATTTGAAATTTGCAGCGCCAATACGGATAATCGCGAGGCACCTCCACTATTCCGGCTCTTACCGGATTCGCATAACAGTAACGGATGCTATCGTTGAATGCAGCATCATCTCGAATACCCCAATCTGTATAACCTTTCTGCCAAAAGGCACCCGCTGTGGATAACTGTTTGTTAATTTCACGCGCAGTATAACGTTTTATAGAGTGCAAAACTTTCGCGAGCGTCTGCTCCTCTCCGAGTCTAATGACCGCATGTACGTGATCAGGCATCACCATAATACATATCCACTCCAAACGTTTTTCTGCTTCCATCCAATCAAAGGTCTGAAAAATAATGGGTGCGACCTTGTTATCCGAGAGGATTCGCCGACGCTTGTTGGTGACGATCACAATGTGGTAATATGTGCCTGGTATCGAATGCCTACCTGTGCGTAAGGTGTGCCTGCGGTGTTTTGGAAGGGTTTTCATGTCTGAAGTTCTCAAAAAAGGTTTTCGTGTAAAATCCGGTTCGGTTGCAAACCGAACCTACCGGGCCTGGAGTTGAAACGGTTTTTCTTCTCAAATTGACACTTATGGTGCGGTTCCAAACCGCACCATAGGTGTCAATTTAGTAGTAATAAGGTTGTATTTCGTGTGAGAAAAATGCTGTGAAGAGGAAACACCTCTTGTATAATGTAGAAAAGGTTATCGTGGTTATTTCTACAAAAAAAGAGGTATTTCCAATGTCCATTTTACAAC
>PYJC01000174.1:22345-31790 GCA_003635255.1 Candidatus Poribacteria bacterium
GTTTTGGAAGGGTTTTCATGTCTGAAGTTCTCAAAAAAGGTTTTCGTGTAAAATCCGGTTCGGTTGCAAACCGAACCTACCGGGCCTGGAGTTGAAACGGTTTTTCTTCTAAAATTGACACTTATGGTGCGGTTAGAAACCGCATCCATAGGTGTCAATTTAGGGATTTTCACGATGTTTTTGTAGCAGCGTCTCTTCAAATGCCGCCCCTACGGGGCTTAGTCTTGTTGAACACGCGTTTCTACAAAGATGCTAAAGAAACACCCAAGCAAATAAACCCTACGGGACTAAAGAAGGTTTTGAAGTCTTCAAGGTTTCCGCGTAGTATCCGGTTCGGTTAGGAAACCGAACCTACCGGCCTGGGGGCGACAAAGGTTATTTTTTCTAAAATTGACACTTATGGTGCGGTTAGAAACCGCATCTACCGGGGACTAAAAGTGTGTATTTATTTTCGGAATTTACTATAAAAAGTAGGTGGATATTTTAGGGAATGTTGGTATAATAGGTTCTAAGCAAATCTCGTATTGGGTTCAGATGAAGTTTAAGCCGCGTCCCGCGCTCTATTTTCTTATTCCGTATCTACTCGGTATCGTTGTTGGCAGATGGCTACCTATTCCGCTGCTGTGGCTTTGGTTCGTTGTGCTATTCTGTCTGATGGGTAGCATTGCGACACGGCAGCGAAGGCAGTATCTCTGTTATGGATTGCTCCATCTCGCTGTTTTTGCGGGTGGCATGGTACGTCTGGAAACCGCTTCGCATTCACCTGTCCCGCCGCACTTTTATAACCGACCAATCAGTTTCTTTGGCACGACTACATATCAACCGGAACGGGGTGAGGCGTGGGATGCGTGTTACGCACGCGGCGAACTTCAACTGTTGTCGGATCCGACGCAGCAGGTATCGGCAAAGTTTCTCGTCAGGTTTCAAAGTCTGGTGCCGCTCCGCTACGGCAAACAGATAACACTCACAGGTATCCTACAGCAACCGCAAGACAAACGGAATCCGGGTGGCTTCGATTACCGTGCCTACCTCGCACGGCAAGATGTTGTCGGGATCATTGATGCGAAAGGTTTTTTACGGATCGATGCGCAAGGTGGATTCTCACCGTTGCGATGGATAGAGGCACTCCGTATCCGGACGGAACGCGTCATTGACGATATCTATACCAAAAAAGGTGGGACGGTTGAACCATCGTTGCACGCGCAACTCCTCAAAGGCATCTTACTCGGCAAACGGAGCGATCTTCCAACAGAGACGTTAGACCTCTTCCGAAATAGCGGGACTTTTCACGTACTCGCTGTCTCCGGCTTACATGTCGGGCTTATCGCGATGTTCTGCTACTTCGGATTTTCGCTGTTTCGGTTGCCACAAAAGATGCTCTGCTTGATGACGATCGCCGCTGTGCTGATTTATGCCTGCTTGATCGGTTTCCGTCCTTCCGTTTTCCGAGCATCACTGATGGCGATCCTATTTCTTTTCGCAACCCTCATCGACCGGGATGCGGATCTCTTCAATCTGTTGGCATTCGCGGCGTTAGTGTTGCTCCTTTTGAATCCAGAGCAGTTATGGGATGTCGGTTTTCAGTTATCTTTTATCGCTGTGGCTTCGATTGTCTATTTCGTTCCAAAGATGGAGGGACGGCTGCGTCGGTTGTGGGAAGATGCAGACAACACGTCTTCACAAGACAGCATTCCCATCCTGACCAGATTCAGGAATAGGGTGGTAAAATGGCTCGTGCTGTCTTATCTTGTAACACTCGCAGCACAAATCGGGACAACGCCGTTGATCGCCTATCACTTTTTCCGAACATATCCGCTCGGTATCCTGGCGGGTCCGTTCGCGGTTGGACTCGTGTCGCTGATCGTTGCTGTCGGGATGGTATCGGTCTGTATCGGTTTTATTTGGCTTCCGCTTGCGAAGCTGCTGGCGTTCTTCAATCACACCATTATCTCTATCTTCTTGGCACTGATCGGCATGTTTGGACAGACGTGGGGTGTCGTGAAGTTAACACCACCGACGCTCGGTATCTTTGTCTTTTACATCGCTTGTTTTTTAGGCGTTGCGCATTGGCGATATGTCTATAAGCATTGGAAAATCTCAAGTCTCATTGGATTGTCTGTTATCGCTATCTGGGTCTGGAGTGCGGCGTTCCACGAAAAAGGGCGGCTGCTGGAGGTGGTCACGCTCGACGTTGGGCAAGGTGACGCAACCTTCATCAGGTTCCCTGACAATCGAACGATGTTAGTTGACGGTGGCGTTCGACGGTCATATTACGATGCAAAGAAACGGAGACTGGTGGAGTATGATGTTGGGAAACGCGTGATTGAACCGTACTTTGACTTTCACGGGATTCGGAAACTTGACTTGGTGGTGCTAACGCACCCGGACATCGACCACGGGGGTGGACTTGGATATATTTTAGAGAATTTTGAGGTTGGACGTGTCATCGGTATTTCGGAGATGCAACTCGATTCACAAACGCATCGTCAATTGCATGCTATTGTCAAAGCAAACGACATCCCTTATTCGTTTCCGTACGCTGGCGGAATAGACCTTACACCGACAGCCACGTTAAACTTATTACATCCGATTGATGCCGCATCGACGAACTTGCTGGATCGAGATAAGAATGACGATTCGCTTGTGATTCAGCTGACATATCGCGAGGTAGACATCCTGTTCACAGGTGACATCGGTAAGAAAGCGGAATCGCGGCTCATCGCGTCTGGTCAGGATCTCCGTTCAGAGATTCTGAAGGTGCCGCATCACGGGAGTCGTACATCCAGCAGTGTGTCGTTTATTGATGCGGTTCAACCGCGTTATGCGATCTTTTCGCTCGGTCAGAGCAGTCAGTATCAATTCCCGCATCCGGATGTAGTTGCGCGGTATCGTGCGCGTGGGTGTGTACAGGTCCGAACCGATCAACTCGGTGCGATTACGCTTCGGACTGATGGGAAGCGGTGTTGGATTGAGGGGGTAAAGTAGTTGTCGGTACGGATTTTTTTTCAAAAAATCCTTTCAGTTATCAGTTGTCAGTTAAAGAGGGTTTCTGTGGCGAATACAGCAAACAGGATTGCCACAAGAACCCTCTTAACTTATAACCTATAACCTATAACTTATAACTATTCCCTGGTGCGATGGCGATGCGGTGTGCTTCTTGACGCATCGCGTGTTCAAATGCGGTGTTAATATCTGCTAACGGATATGTTTGTCCGATCAGTTCTGCAAACGGATAGCGTGAGCGGTATTCTGCTACAAAACGGAGCGCGGTACCGAGAGCGGTGTAGTGGTAGTTGTGAACGCCTCGGAGTGTCACGCATTTTGTGACGAGATGGTGTGCATCAACAGCGGTATGCGCGTTTGGATAGACGTATCCGAGTGTTAAGCACCGTCCGCCGACTGCCAACCATGTAATCAGGTTCGGCAACCCACTGGTTACACCGCTGACTTCCACGCCGAGATCAACGCCGCGTCCGTTCGTCAGTCCTTTTAACGCCGCGTCAATTTCCGCAATAGACATCTTATCTGGATTGAAAGTATGCGTTGCCCCGAAGCGTTTGGCGACCCGTAAACGTCCTTCGTTGATGTCTACGATTGCGACAGTATCGTATCCCTGTTCCCGCAAATAACACGCTGCATAGATGCCTAACATCCCTGCACCATGAATGACAGCTGCCTCGTTAGGATGCGTGCCGATAGTCGCTAACCCGTTGACGACAGTCGCGAAGGCACAGTTGACCGGCACTGCTTCGGCATCCGTCATCGTATCGGGTATGTGGTAGATAGCCGTTCCTGGACGGAGTTGGATATATTCGGCGAACCCGCCAGACAGGGTAGTGCTTCCCTCACTCCGGGCGTGTCCATATTTGAAAAGTGTGTCGCATTTCTGCGGAAGGCTTCTGTTGACACAATAGTCGCATGTTCCACAGGATGCCATGAGGCTCCATGTGACACGCTCGCCTTCATGTAGCGGTTTGCCGGTTGGGGTGCGGAAGTGTGTCGGTGCCGCGATTGTGCCGACGGCTTCATGTCCAAGTACACAGGGTGTATCTGCGCCGCGGCGACCTGATATCGTGTGGAGGTCTGAGCCACATATCGTTGCGAGAGAGACACGCACAAGGGTGCTATCTGAGCTGGCTGTTGCAGGCACTGCGCAGACCTCGAAAGGTGTGCCTGTCCCATGAAATCGGGAGATCTGTGCTGATATTTGCATTGATGAGTGTTCCTTGAAATATCGGTATTTTTAACCCCCTAAATCCCCCTTATCAGAGGGACTTTAAGAAGAGATACGTAAGTTCTATTTCTTTAAGTATGCGGATTTTGATGTATTATGTCAACGAAATTTGATAGTACTCAGTTGTCCGTTAATCTTCTGTGGCGGTTACATTACAAATTGTATCACTATCACAAGGCTCCTCTTAACTGAAAACTGAAAGCGAAGCGTCCTGGTAACTGACAACTGTTTTAATTTATTTGACAATACGGCAGGGATTTCGTATCATATAGTATAATACAACTTGCTACCTACTTATAAACGTAGCACCCTTCATGAAGATTTAAAAAATTAATTCGATAATTTCTTGGGGAAGTCCGGTGCGGTTACATGAAGGTTAATTTATTAATTCGGTAATTTGTGAATCATAGACATCTTGTTTTATGTTTTTTTGTCTGCGGTCGATTCTCTTGTCGTCTGAATCACGGAAGGCGCGGAAGACACAGAGGACGCAGAATGAAGAGATTGTTTTTCGGAGCGTACCTATCTCTTAGGAAGTGCCATATAGAAGTTAGCGTCGCCTTTTCAGCGTTCTCCGCGTTCTCCGTGTTCTCCGCGACTCAGACGGAAAATAGATCAGAATTACCGATTTATATTTTTAAACTTCATCAAACCGCACCTACCGGGCCTGAGGAAATGGGGATAAAAGATAGCGAAATGAACAAAACGGCTGAAGTTCTTATTGAAGCCTTACCTTACATCCGCCGGTTTTATGACCGGCAGATCGTCATCAAATATGGCGGTGCTGCGATGGACGATGATACACTTATCCATTCCGTTATGCAGGACATCGTCTTGATGAAATATGTCGGGATCCGACCGATCATCGTTCATGGCGGCGGTCCCCGGATTACTGCGTGGATGGATAGGATCGGAAAAGTTCCAGAGTTTGTGCAAGGACTGCGTGTAACTGACGCAGAAACGGTTGAAATCGCCGAGATGGTACTCGGATCCATCAACAAAGAGATTGTGTCACGTATCAACCAACACGGCGGGAAGGCGATTGGACTGTCCGGCAAAGACGCTAATTTGGTGCTTGCGGAGCAGCAGGAGACGCAGGTCACCGATGAAAACGGGCAGAAGATCGACGTGGATCTGGGGTTTGTAGGAAAGGTTATCGGGGTCAATACTGAGTCGATTACTGCGCTCGATAAAGCGGGTTATATCCCCGTCATTACACCCATCGGCGTTGGTGTTGATGGGCAGACGTATAATATTAATGCCGACACGATGGCAGGCGAGATTGCCTCCGCGTTTCAGGCAGAAAAACTCATTATGCTCACAGACACGCGCGGTATACTCCGAGATCTTTCGGATGAGGCGTCGTTGATGTCAACGATCGGTTTGAGAGAGGTGGACGAGTTTATCACGGAAGGTTGCATCGCTGGCGGTATGCTGCCGAAGGTAGAGGCGTGTACAACGGCACTCATTGGTGGCGTGTATAAAACACATATTATTGATGGTAGGATTCCGCATTCGCTGCTGCTTGAAGTTTTCACAGAGGGTGGTATCGGAACGGAGATCGTTAGGTAACGGGTCGCGAGCACAGCTCGCTCCTACAGAGGAATGAATGGATCGCGAGCACAGCTCGCTCCTACAGGGGGATGAATGGATCGCGAGCACAGCTCGCTCCTACAAGGGTATGAACGGGTCGCGAGCACAGCTCGCTCCTACAGGGGGATGAATGGATCGCGAGCACAGCTCGCTCCTACAGGGGGATGAAGATGGCTGATACCAAGAAAATTGCTGCTATTATTACGACCTATTTTCAGCACTCGCATGCAGACGTGATCGCTACTAAATATATGAAGGGTTTTCCGACGGATACGGGACTTCAGCTGCCACGTGTGGAATTGGTTTCTATCTATCTCGATCAGGTTGATGATCGGGATATTGGTGTCGGATTGGCTGCTGAACATAACGTGCCTATCTATCCGAGTATTCGGCAGGCGTTGACGCTCGGGGGCAGCGAACTATCTGTCGATGGTGTAATATTGATTGGTGAACACGGTGATTATCCGCACAACGAAATCGGACAGCACATGTATCCGCGCCGCTATATGTTTGAACAGATTTGTGGGGTCTTCGCTTCGAGCGGTAGGTCCGTACCGGTCTTTAACGATAAACATCTCGCCTACAATTGGGACGATGCGATCTGGATGTATGAACGCGCAAGCGCGCTGAATGTGCCGTTCATGGCAGGTTCATCGCTACCGCTCGGTTGGCGGAAACCGTTTTTAGAACATCCACTTGATACCGAGTTAGACGCTGCTGTCGGTATCGGTTATGGGGGTGTGGAGTCCTACGGCTTTCACGCGCTTGAGACGTTACAATGTATGATTGAACGTCGAGCAGGTGGCGAGTCAGGCGTTGTAGCGATACAGTGCTTGGAAGGCGACTCGGTCTGGGAAGCGGGTGAGGCTGGAAAATGGTCTTTGGAATTGGCTGAAGCGGCGTGCGCACAGATTGAGAATCGTCCGGATAGTACGTTTATAGAGGGATGTCCGAATCCAACGGCGTTTCTGCTTGAGCATAGCGACGGGTTTTGTTCCGCAGTGCTGATGCTGAACGGCTATGTTTCAGATTTCGCGTATGCGGCAACAATTGGGGATTCGGTGGACGCTACGGAGGTTTACCTACAAAATGGACCGCCGTATTCCCATTTCAGTTATTTGAGCCTCAATATCGAGGAGATGTTTGTGACTGGGGAGCCGCAGTATCCTGTGGAACGGACGTTGCTTGTGACGGGTGTCCTTGATGCGCTGATGCATTCGCGTGCGGAGGGATACGTGCGTGTCGATACCCCACATTTAGCGGAAATCGCCTATCGTTCTCACGGGAAGATGCCGATCCGACCGGTGGCACCGCGTCCTGAAGGGGCTACGTTAGAGGCACTGCCTTAACGACTATCGGTCGCATTCCCTGTCCTCATGAACGAGATCGTCAATAAAATCTATTCGTTCTTCTTCGGTCATCGCGTCCCAATCTAACCCGCGTGCTGCACATACCTTACGGATCTTTGCTTCGCCATACTTTATCTGTTCGGCATGTTCACCATGTGCCTGCTCGGTGAGTTTAGTGAGGCGCGCGATTTTCTCTCGTGGCGGAATTTGTTGGAGGAAGTCAATGATTTCTTTGACTATTAATTTGACAGAGAACTTCACTTTGACTTCCTCCTTAAACATTCCAAAGAAACACCCAAGCAAATAAACCCTACGGGACTGAAGAAGGCTTCAAGGTTTCCGCGTAGAATCCGGTTCGGTTGCAAACCGAACCTACCGGCCCTGGGTCTGAGACGGTTATTTTTTCTTAAATTGACACTTATGGTTCGGTTGCAAAGCCGCGCCTATTGTTTTAGCGTTCGGGACGTGCGGGGGTTCCTGTCTCTGCGGATTCGTAGATGAGGTCCATCAGTTCGGATTGGATGATCCCGTTCATCGGACTCGTTCGGGGTTCTGCTCTGCCCATGAGCGTATCGATGAAGTTGTCGTCAGGTGAACCTGCGGACATGTCATCTGTAATTGGGGGTGGATCTAACGCTTCGCCGCCTTTCCAGACGCGGATCCAACCGCCACCCCAGCCGTCAACTTCGATCCGACCGTTCTCAAAAACTAATGCCATGTGCGTGCCACCCGGACTCGGACAATTGCCGCTGACTGCCATTGCAGCAAGGACACCGCTTTCAAACTTAACGTTAATCGACGAGTTGATGTCAACATCCCGGTCCTGATTATCGGTGTATGCGTAGACTTCGGCGACTTTCGATTCGACTGCCCAACAGAGACTGTTCAAAAGGTGCGCGCCGCTGTCATAAGCCTGTCCGCCCCCAGAAAGTTTCGGATTCTGTCGCCACGTTCCCGTTGTGCCGCCTTTCCAGCCTTGTGTAATGTAGCCGATGACCAATTCCAATTTACCGAATTCGCCGCTGCGGACGACCTCTCGGGTGTAGTAGAAGTTAGGCGTGCAGGGTGTATTATAGCCGATGGTAAGGGTTAACCCCGTCTCCTCTACTTTCTCGGCGAGGGTATACGCATCTTTAGAGGCGGTGACCATCGGTTTTTCCATCAACACATGGCATCCTGCTTCGAGTGCTTGCATGCCTTGTTCAAAATGGAGTGTGTGCGGTGTAGAGATAACCACTGCGTCGGGTGTTGTCTCTTTAAGCATTTTACCGATGTCGTCGTAAGCACCCGGGCGAGGGCTGAGGTCGGATAGGTTCCGATCAATGTAGCCTTTGGCGATGTCTGTATTTACATCACAGGTACCAACGATTTGTACGTCGGGGTTTGCATTCATGCGTCTGGCGTGGCCTGAGGAGTTCCCGCCACATCCAATCATGGCAAGTCGAATCTTCGCCATATTTTTCTCCTTGTTTTTTAGTCGTCGGTTATCAGTTAAAGAGGTCTCTGATAACTGCTCTGAAACCTAATAAACGAGTGGGCTTTCATGCTGAGACTTTGATAAATCGGTGACACTGATTGCGCCATCGCCGAACACCCGCGTAAAGATATGCCCGCCATGCGACTTCGTGTCCCCATGCATATAGCAGACGCTGAACGCGCGTCGCGGAATATCGGTACTGTTCGTGCCGGAACTGTGTAGCATCCAATTATGGAGTAAGACGACTTCTCCGGCCTTCAATTCCATCGGTAGGGGTGTCGCCTTCGCTACGATGTCGTCAATGTGTTCTTGTGTGAGAAACCCGGATCCATTTTCGGGGTTGATGAGTCTGCTATGCGACTTCGGAATGATATGTACACAGCCGTTCTCAATCATTGCTGGATCTAAAGCCGTATAAATCGTGATCTTCGGGTCGCGGTCGAGATCTCGCCACCGATCCTGATGCCAGGTGAGTTGTGTGCCTTCGTGTGCGGGTTTATTCATAAACATCGCTCGAAAACAGGCAACAGGGGTATCCTCTCCGTAGATTTTTGCGCAAACCTCTTCAAAAACCGGTTTCTGGAGATACGCCAAAAAGAGTGGGTCGAGTTCAAGGTTCTGAATTTTCCGATAGAGTAATGTCGCGCCTTTATGTCCTTTCGACTGCGGTCCCGGTGCGTTTTTGCCGGGTTCTCGGTCGAGTTGCATCATGATCTGGTCGTAATCCAGGGGTGCTGTACCGAGCATGATGTCATCCATCCGCTGCTGGATTTGTGCGAGTTCGGCATCCGT
>PYJC01000175.1 GCA_003635255.1 Candidatus Poribacteria bacterium
TATTATAACACAATAGATTTCTTTAAGCAATGGATTTTCAAGAGACACAATTTGACAATGCTATGCAGATGTATTATACTTAAAATATGCAAATCATTGCCAGAGATGTCAGGAACTATATCACACCAGACGGACGCAATCCGTTCCGCCAATGGTTGACACAACTTCGAGATAAAAGAGCACGCGCAAACATTCAGAGACGAATTGCACGTCTACAAGAGGGAAACTTCGGTGATTGTAAAAGGTTGGGTAGTGATTTATATGAACTGAGAATAGACTACGGACCCGGATATCGGATCTATTTTGGGATTTTTACTTCTCATATTGTTATTTTGCTTTGTGGTGGGCAAAAAGGGACACAACGACGGGATATTGCAAGAGCTCAAAACTATTGGAACGAAATAAGGAGCAGGGACCATGAACACGGAAACTCTACTTGAGCAGACTACCAGTTTCAGAGATGACCTTTTAAAAGATCTCGCAGATACAGAGTTCGCAATGTATTATTTGGAGGTAGCCTTAGCAGACTATAAAGAAGATGGCAACACAGAGTCGCTCTGGCTGGCACTCCGTGATGTTGTAGAGGCGCAAGGCGGAATCGGAAAGCTCGCCCAACGGACAAAAGCTGATCCTCAGCTTCTCAACGATATATTCACTTCTAAACAGAAACCACGCTTGGATAATTTACAGAGTATCCTCTCCGGTCTGGGATTCCAGATTCGATTGGAATTCGCTGAAAACTAACCACAATCCCCTAACTATCATCCCGCCGTTTTTCAAACTGACGTTCATTTTAGGATATTGTCAAGTCATTTCAATAACGACCAATCAGGTTCGTCTTCTGGATCGCCGAGGGGACCGTGGGCGTTACGGACGATGCGACGTTGTAGATCATACCAGTCGGTGTAACTTGTCGCAGGTTGGAGTTTATCGTTACGAGCGTCCATCAGGGTTGTGAGCGTTGTTTCCATTTCGTCTGCTAACGGTTTCGCTTCGGGTGTGTCGATGAGATTTCTCATTTGCAGTGGGTCTGCTGCTATGTTATACAGCATCCGTTTACCGTTGAGCCAGCGAGCGTAACTGTGCGTTTTTGTGCGGGCACCCCGCCACTCGTTACCATCCACGAGATAGTCGTAAGTCGCGCCGAAGTTCATCGTTAGGACAGCATCCTGTTCAAAGGCATCGGTTTCGCCACGCCAAGATGCAGAGAGGTCATAACCTTCAACGGTTCGAGGTGGCTGGATGCCGCATAACCCACAAAGCGACGGGAACAAGTCAACCGGTGATGTGAGTGTATCACAGGTGCGGTCTCCATCAAAGACACCGGGAAGTCGCATAATCAGTGGCACTTTGATAGATTCTTCGTAGGGTTCGCGTTTCGCCCAGAAATTGATACCTTGTGCACCGCCTTGTGTGCCGTGGTCAGAACCGAAGACGAGCAGCGTGTTTTCGACGCGTCCCGTCTTTTCAAGATACGCCATCAATTCACCGAGCATATCGTCCACGGTTAGGACCATAGCGAGGTAGTGTCGGTAGATATTTAACGACTGTTCCCGAACCGAATCTGGGACGTTTTCTGGGAGTTGGAGTTCGGCGGGGAGTCGATCGTAGTATTCCTCTGGCGCGAACTCGTAAGGTGTGGAGTGCGCTTGGTGCGGGGAGACAAACAGACAGAACGGTGTCTCGTCGTCCATGTCATCCATAAATTGGAAGGCGTATCGGTTCAGCGCGTCGGTTTCGTAGCCCTCCCATCTTTCGTTCCGCCAATCTTCGTTAAGGTTCACCGTGCCGTTGAAATAGTCGGTATGGAAGTTATAGCCGCGCCAATGTTGGAATCCGAGGCGATCGCGTCCTTCGGGGACGTAATCGCGTCCCCCGATTTCTGGGAACGAACCGGTGTGGAGATGCCATTTGCCGACCCACGCCGTCCGGTAACCGTTTCGACTGAAAACATCGCCGAGTCCGATTTCGTCGTGTCGGGTTTTGACGAAGTTGATGAGATGTCCAGTCGTCTGTGGGTGTCGTCCGGTGAGTAGCATGGAGCGGTACGGCGTGCAGACGGGTGCGGTGGCGATCGCGTTTGAAAAGACAGTGCCTTCCTGAGCGAGCCGATCAAGGTGCGGCGTTTCAATCTGCGTGTCACCGTATACAGGCAACGAACATGCTCGAATTTGATCTGCGAGGAGATAAACGATGTTGGGTTTGTTTGTCATATTTGTTGTCTTTAAAACTGTAGTCCCAAACTCACCCGATGTGCTTGTTGTAGTCGACCGAAATCGGCGTACGCATAATCGAGCGCAAGCACCCTTTTACCAAGTGCTAAGTGGATACCTAAGCCGAGCGTAAGACCTTCTTCATCATCTCTCCAGTCCTCGCCCAACCGGAATTTGTAGCCACCGCGAATCGCCGCCATTTTTTTAAACCAATACTCCATACCGATGTTCAACCGTTCGCTGTTGTCATTCGGATGGTTGGCATCAAGCGCAAGGGTGAGGAGGTTATCACCGGTGTCGATGATATCGTAGGCAACACCCAGTCGGAAGTTAGAGGGCAGCGGGAATTCATTCGTCTCTAACGCTGCTTTCCGTGCGGGATTCGTTGTATCAGGGAACGGCCGGTAGTCTGATGTCCTTGGATCCCCTGCTACTTCGGATCCACTCTCCAGATCGGGACCCCCGAAGCGCATCTCCGGTCCGAAGTTTGAGAAACACATCCCGATCCGTAGACTCCGCCAACCGGTATGATAGAGCGTTCCGACATCAATCGCCACACCTCTGGCACTTTCCCGATGGATCTGCTGGTGGATGTATTTAGCATTGATGCCGAAAGAGAGTTTAACGCCGGATTCCTTCGCGTAGAGTTGTCTGGCGTACGCCAATGAGATTGCGGTATCATAAGCGGAATACCAAAGCCCGGTGCCGTCTGGTTTTGTGAGCGTGGTGATCTCGGTATCAGGGACGTTGAGGAATGTGACGCTTGCGCCCAAGGTACCGACGTTTTTTATCGGCGTGGCGAACGCGAGATAATTGTAGCGGATATCGGCAAGCCAGAATATTTGTGTATCTGAAAAACTGGTTTTTTCGAGTTGGCTTATGCCTGCAGGGTTCCAGTAGATACTCGTTACATCGTCGGCGAGCGCGCCGAACGCACCACCGAGACTATCTACCCGTGCACCGGGACCGATTTTCAGAAACTGGGCACCGGCTGTGCCGACGTTAGTTGTGGCATGACTGGGAACGCTTGACAGTACCAGAAGCAAAAATAAAAGAGTATAACTTATTATATATCGCATGTATTTCTCCTGTTATCGGATAATAGCGAATCTACCGATTTTGTTGCCGACGACTGTATCACTTTCGTCACGGGCTTCGACATGATAAATATAGATGCCGCTTGCGAGTGCTTGATTGTAGCGATTAAGGAGCTCAAAAGTTGCTGTGCCACCTTTGTCACCTTGTAACGAACGGTTATCCGGAGCGACATCCGGATGGTAAGACGCATGACTTTCGTGTTCAATTGTTCGGACTAATTCGCCTGCTAATGTATAAATCCGAATAGTACAGTGCGGTGGCAGATGCGTGAAGAAGATCTTGTCCGTTCCTTCGGATGTAACTGCCCTATTCGTGACGAAATAAGGGTTTGGCACGACGCGGATTTTTCCGAGATCAGCTTCAATATTTTCAGCGTCCAGTGACTCTCCTTTTGTCATTAAAAGGAATTCGTCGCCGTCTCGTGGGGCACTGACCCCGCCCATCTCAACGGTAAAGACATCACCAGCCGAGATCTCCTGATTCGGATCTCTGATGTAGACGTATCCGCCTCGGATGTAAATTCGGAAGAAATCGGGGGTATCCGCACGGACGTATTCATCACGCCAGCCTGAGCCTGTTAAAATGGCGTATCCCTCGGCACGTTGGTCGCTGAACTGAATTTCTTCGTCTGTGTCCTCGTCCACTACCTTGACGTGTGTATCGTCAGTAAATGTGATCGAATAGGTATGCGGACGGTAATACGTTGACCACCAGACGTTGGGCCATGTGTTCTCACCAAAGCCGGGGGATTGTATGTCTACTGACCAGTCTGTTACTGAACCTGCTGTCAGTTTAACATCGTTAATCGGGTTTTCGTTTGGAGTTCCGTAAGAGACATCAACCCCTGTTATCTTCAGAACGATGCCGTCAAACATTGGTGAAAGGGCTTCAAAGGCTTCTTGATGCTCCGGGTCATACCAATCAAAGAATTGTTGTTCAACGACGGTTTCGTTTGTCGTCGTGTTGACAATCTCATAAGCCGGTGGTTGATAACCGGGACCTGTAATATATGCAGCGGGACCTGTCTGTTTCGCGCCCGACCAGACGATTTTATATTCGTGTCCAGTAACTTTATCGGGCGCGAGTACCATCGGTTCAAAGGTAACACTCCCCTGCCCCTGTTGTACGATATCAGTAACCTCAGCTGCTCGATACCCGGCAGGCTGCGCGCGTGGCACAATGCGAACCATCGTCTCAATCTGACTACTCTCCATCGCAACCAACCCTGCTTTGGGGTTACCTGTGTCATAAGAGGTAACAGCATAAGTGTATTCGAGTCCGTTGGTTAAGCCAGCGTCGGTATAGAAGTTCTTGATACCTGCATCCTCACCGAGTGCTTGTGAAGGCGTGGAAACAACACGGAAGATGTCGCCAGCGACAGGCGGTCCTGAGGAACCGTCGGAAATCTGCACATAAAGTCCACCGAAATAGATAGTCGCACCGGAACGATAGGTTCCGTCTGGATAGGGGGCACCAGTGTCGGGATCAAGAACAACGTACCCGCTTCCATCCTCAAAGGTCGGATTATACGGCATCACTTCCCAAAGTGTTGTGTTGACGACTTCAAAACTGGTGCTGGAGTTGAATTTGATCATGTAAACAGCGTTCTTGAAGAAAGCCGTGAGGAGACGTTCGGTGCCCCTACTTTCAATCTTAGCGTCTGACTGTTTACCGACGTGCGCCACTGTAAAGAAATTACCGGTTGCGCTCGGTTTGTCGAACTCCATCAGCATCGTCCAATCTTCGACAGGGTTACCCGTGGCTTCGTCGTAAGAGACATCGCGCCTGTAGACCCTATATCCTTCAAAGATTTTCTCTGGATCGGTTACGTCAACGTATTCTTCGATATTTTTATTGACTCCTGCATCAACCCAACGTCCTTCGCTCTCCCAGACGAGGGTTACCTGTTGGTCGGCGGGATAAGCCGTTACGAACGGGGAGGGCGGTGGTGCGGGTGCGACGTAGTCGTCGTCATACAATTTTTGCGCCCAGTCTGCGGAGGCTTGCAAACCGGCAAGTCCTTCACCGATCGCGACCGCGATGATAATATTGAACGCATCTCCGGGGGCAAGCGATTCAACGGGTCCGTAGGATTGGACAAAGCGTTGATCGTCATAGTTTGCGGGAAGCGGCTCAACACCGGGGGTGCTAATTAAAGCGTATATTTCTGCATCAGTCGTTGGGTCTGTGGAGATGGTAATTCGTTTGTGCGCTATAAAAGGAATCTTTGCCGCGGGATCCTCTGGATTATCACCGATATACGCGTCCAATACCCGTAAACCGATATATCCGGGTGCGGAGGCGTTGGAGTATCCATAAGAGAGGTAACGATTCGGGTGATCTACGGGATTCAGCGCGTCCGGGGTCTGATCAAGTGCGACGAAGTCGTCCGCTGAATAACTTGCCGTACCTGTTTCGTTACTGGAGACATCCACGTCGTAACGGAACGCCATAAACACATCTTCAAGCGTGTCGCTACCGACATTTTTGACGTTGTACTCAAGGATAAAGAAGTCATAGAGCGGTGCGTAACTCCATTGGAACCCGTTGACTTCAAGTTCCAACCCGAGAATCGTGCCTTTGTTGGCATCGGGATTCGTGTCAGAGCATTTGAAATAAATGGCTTGACTCGTCGGTGTGTCTTTTGTCGTCATCCCAGGTTTGTTTGAGATGACTTCCGGGACATCATCGGTGGGCCAAATTTCGCTTTGTCTACCGTCTGCTTCGGAAACAGCGACCTCACCGCCTTTCTTAGCACCGATCCAGATATCGCCTTCATAGATGTAGGAATCGTTTGTTCCTGCGGGCCACCAGCCTGAAGGGTTCGCGGTCGGATTACTCGGATATCCGACGACTGCAGTATTGAAAATAGCAGACGATAAATTACCTACGTCAAGTGCTTTCCAATCCACTTGTGCATTTGCCGGTAGCACGGCGAGTGCCAGAATTGCGGATAGGAAGAGTGTATATCGTAATAATTTCATAAATTGCTCCTATGAATATGTATAATTATTATTCGCGGGTTTCCGTAATTTCAAAAACCCGATACCGTTGTGTTTTTCCATTTCCGATGTCTATTTCACCTTCAAGAAACAGCGGATAATCGTAAGTTGTGTCCTTGACGGAGAAGATATATGGAATCGCGCCTGCTGCACGTGCAGTTTTGGCTTGGTTCTCAAAGTCGCGAGGTGCTGACATGTGCACATTGTGAATCTGGTATGTTGAACGGTCAGCGTAGTACATCAGATCGAAATGAGCACCGACGCGTTCATCATCAAGAAAAAAGCAGGCGTTCTCTGGCATCTCACGCTGGAGGCGGGGGCCACTCTTTTCGTATAGCGGGATTTTGCTGTTGCGTTCCGTGACCTTATATGCGGCATCCACATAACCTCTTGCATAGAACAAGGCAATCGCCAATGCGACTATTCGGAGTCCAAGCCATAGCCATTTTTGCCAGTTATATCGACGAATCAGCATATAGATGCCAGCGAAAGCTGCGAGCAGTATACCGAATCCGATCAGCTGCTCAACAATCCAGAAATTCGTCTCAATAAAGGGGGCAATTTTTCTTAATCCATCGAATTGGTCTCGTCCCTTGACCAAAGTCCGTCCGCCAGAGATGATCGTAATCGCAAGCATTCCTGCAGTCCAAATTGCAGTGTAGACCCAATCGCGTCGTTCCCATGCGCGACTGATAACTGCTGCCAAACAGATCAGCAGCGGCGGCACGGCGATCATTGTTGCTGATGGCGTTTTTGTCTCTGCCAACGTGTGCGGGACAATGACCCCAATTCCCCAGGCTAACACAAAGAGTTCTGCTAATCCCCAGCGTCTGAACATAACGACTAATAGACACAGAACCGCCGCGAATAGGGCAGCATAGAACACCGGATAGAACAACGGCATATAATCAAACAGCGGACGATCCCAACTCGCGCCCCAACTTTCGACATCTGTGTTAAGATGATCAAGAACGCGTTTATGCTCCCATAAGAATTCCTTCCGATAGTAAATCAGACAATAGGTAACCCACGGTGCGACTGTCGCAATTCCCACCAAGAGTTGTAATCCAACGTCACTGAGTCGGATTTTTGCGTCTATCGCCTCGCTTTCTACGCTATCATCTGATCCGCGTTTCTTGTAATAAATCTGTTTCCCTCGTGCAACACCCCAAACGACAAGTGCTATACCGAAAGTGATGCACGCAAGGTAACTTTTCGAGAGATAGGCGATCCCCATCGCCACACCCGATAAGATGTAATTCCTCCGTTTTCCTGTCCGAACCGCACGGAGTAGGAACCAACATGAAACCTGTACCCAGAGGAGCAGTGCAATATCAATGTGATCCGAATAGCGATAACCGTGAACGGATGCAAAGAGAAACGGATTGAATCCGACAAGAAACGCAGCGATGAGTCCTGCCCGTTTGTCAAAGAGATCCGCAGCGATCCGATACGTCAACCACGCGACGATAACAAGGCTGATTGCAGATGGTAACCGGAGCGCGAACGTATTGATACCGAAAATCAGGTGCGAAATCCAGATCGTCCACATAGCGACTGGCGGTTTATGCAGCCAGATGTGGTTTTCACCCCAACCCTTATAATCATAAGGGAGCCACGGTTGGTCGTAGAGTGTGAATTTGAGCGGGTGTTTCGTCAAATTCCGTGCAACGACCGCGTGAAACCCTTCGTCCCAATAGGTAATCCCGCTGTGTCCGACATTCCGTAACACCAAAGCACCGGCGGCGATCAGGATGCAAATGAGTATAATTTTTATTATGACGGGTTCGCTTATTTTTAAACGGACTTCTTCAAAAATCATCTGTTATGTTTTGAATTTGTTTGAAATACCTCTATTTTTTCTACGAATTGAGATCGCACAGATGCAATGTTCGGCAACTCGTAGCGGAAACCTCTACTAATTCAATTTCTTTGACTTCCGTGGAAACTGGTAAATCAATTTGCCGACAAATTGTTACTGTTTCAGCAATCTGATGTTCTGACAAACCGAAAGCGAGTGTGCAATGTGGTACCCACTGTCCAACAGTGTAATATTCCCGTTGTTCCTCTGCGTGTTTTTTGAAGATTTTATGAAATGCCGCGTGAACACTAAGCAACCGCTCAGTGACCGTTACCCCTAAGAAAACAACCCCTTCCGATGTAGAAAAGATGCCTATATTCGGAAACGACAATCGAAACGTCTCAACACCCGCTGCAAATGTTGAAAGTTCCTGTGCAAGTGAATCTGTTTTAAGATGGTCGCACACCCCAAGCGATACATGTGGACGATACCCACCTTTGGGCATGGAATCGCTAATCCCTGCTTCATCAATCGCTTTCCATGCTCTACGAATAGATGCCTCAGTTAAAGGATCAAAATACAGTTCAACAACAAACGGCATATTAAGTTCAGCACTACAGATCAGATTCGTTAATCCTATTGTAGATGTCGGTGCCCATAACGACTAATTTCTCACGAATTTCATCCCAATCGTCCCGGTCATTTCTACCTTTATCAATAACAGAAAAATTGACTTTTGTTTGTGTACGTGTATCGCGATACTCGTACCTATATTCCGATTCTGGAAATAACGTCATGATTTCGTCTCTGCGTTCCGATGGATTTGCTCCTGTGAAGTACAATTGGACATAGCATCGTTGGTTGGTAAGAGCAAGCCAGACTCCGATGTTATGTCTGGTCCTGCTTATCCAACCGTCGTTACTAATAGGCACCGGTTTTCCTGCAAATAGTTCGCCGTATTCACCATCGCGAATCGGCTGCCAAAATTCACTATATCCAACTTCAGCTTTCCTTTCGGTTTGGATATCTATCGCAGGTCCAACAACGTGATGAAAAGACAGCTCTTCGTGTGCATTCGCGTGTGCTTCAATGAGGTACCAGTCAATAGTGCTATCTTCGTCGCGGTATCTACACGTAACAATCATTAGCTCCTCAAATTCTTCGGCTACCAGCACCGCTACTGTCGCTTCCTTCAATCGTGCGTAAGCCTCAAGCCTGCCCCAGTGGTCCCAATCTGCCTTGCCAAACTGGTTTTCAATGACGAGTGTACCATCCTCGCCGACAGCGACAATGTCTGCCCTGCGCGTGCCGACATTGGCTTCTGTTTCAACATCTTCAAATTTACCGACTCTGAGTTCATCAAGGTTATCGGCAAGATCTGCAGAGAAATCTTCCTCTCGTGTGTAGACTGATGATAATGGTATTCTTTTTTGAATGTTCATTTGACTTTTCAGATTACCTCACTGCGCCTGTAACTTGGCTTTTTCCTCATCATAGTTGTCATAGACGCTCATCTCAGGGCTTTCCCAGTCTTCGGCGAAAGTTGCAAAGCGAGCACGCAGTTCTGCGGCTTGCGCTTTACTAATGCCGTGTTCTCGTAAATCTATAGAACCAGGCAAAAGAAAAGTTACAACCACGCGTGTCCCTTCACCCACGTCATTGGGTGTTTCCGAAAGTTCAATTTTACCCTTGCGATATACCCCTTCAATAGTTTTGGACATAATTATTCCGCCTTATCTTTCTTTTTTAATACGAATCGTAAAGCCGCATTAACCGCTTCTTCAGTCGAGAAAGCAGCTGCCACATCTGGTTCAAGGCGAGCAATGTTTGTTCCAGCAGTATATTGCTTTGCATATTTCCCACGGGTCCCATTTTTTAACAATGTTTCGTCATACTCAGGACGCAATTCGTCATTAAGATCAGTTTTATCAGTCATTTTCGTATATCTTCCTTTCTTGGCGCGTCACTTTACGGGCACTAATAATTCGGATTCGCTGCCCAAGATCTGTATGAGAGATAATCAGCAATTGTCCTTGGACTGACTCACCGAAAAGTCTTTTCAGCCTCCTACCCCGTAGGGGTAATATGTCTATAGAAAATTGTTGTTTCAAGGCACTGCACTCCAGCGGAGTGCTATGTCCATAAATAGTGACACCTACAAATCAGATTCGTTAATTTTATTATAGATGTCGGCACCCATGGTGACTAATTTCTCGCGGATTTCGTCCCAATCTTCCCGATGGTCTTTACCTTTGTTAAGGACATCAAAACGAACCATTGCACGTTTATGCGATTCGCGAGGATAGTAGTCGTAATCTGCTTCTGGGAACAATGCGAGAATTTCGTCTCGACGCTCAATTCTGTTCTCTCCCCAACAGAAAAAAGAAACATTACTGTAATTCTTACGACAACCGAGTATTATTTCCACGCCGCGGCCGCGGATCCGCTTTGAAATCCATCCGTCTTCTCCAATAGGCACGGGTTTACCAGCAAATAATTCTCCAAATTCACCACTACGGATCGGCTGCCAGAATTCGCTATACCCGGCTTCGGCTTTCTTTTCGGTTTGGATGTCTATATCTGGTGCAAGGCGAACAGTGTCTCTCCCAGCAGCATATTGCTTTCCCCGCGCACCTCTGTTCCAAATATATTTATCAACAGCGCGGACAGAAACCCCTACGCGTTCAGAGCCTGCTTCCAAAAGACGAAGTGCTTCAACCTTCGAGACTCTTCGATTTAGGATTTCCTTTAAAAATCTAATGATGTGCTCATCAGGTTTTGCGGTATCCGCACCGAAAAGCATTCGTAGGTACTGAAAACCGGCGATCGCAAAATCTCTGATGTTTAACGTTTGGTAATCTTGAGGTTCCGCTTGGATCGCCCACTGTTTAAGAACTTCCTTCTCTTCCTCAATAGTTTGTGTTCCCTCAACAATTTGGCAGACGAACTTTACCACTTCCTGAAGCATCTTTGGTTTCACCCTGGAATTGTGATTAAGCTCGCTAATCATGAAAGCATCGGGTGTTGGATAGCTTGCCATGAGATGCACTAAATCGTTGATCTGTTGTATATCAGGATGTCTGTTCCTGAAATTTTTCAGTCTAGGAATCACGAATTTGTCGTAACTTCTGCGAAGTGATAGAACGCAGTCGATCACTTTAATAGCAGTAGGTTGGGGATTCACCAAATCTTCCGGATTTGGAAGATCCGATGCAAATGTTGCTATCTCAGTTGCTACAGCGTCGATATCAGCCTCTGCAATGTTGATTTCTCTCATTTAGAACTCTTCTCCTAAAAATCCAAACTCACGCCCATTATAATCAAGCGTGGTGGTTTCCATAACAACCGGTGTGAATACTTCTTATCGTCAAGTAGGATATCGTACCGATCATACGTCAATAATCAAACCGCTTAAGGGTGAGCATTTGGATCATCTACTGACAGTCCTTCAGCGATAGCTGCGGCGTTGAGCACCCTATCTGCAGAGAGAAAAGAAAGCGGTGGAATTCCACTTGCCGTACAAAGTGCCTGAACTTCACATGCCCCTGCAAGCTGCACGGCATCAAAGCCGCGTAAACCATAAGCTTCAGCTAAGGCCATCGCCCGATTCACCAATTGCTCGGTCACCTCAATGATCTGATACTCATTCAGTAAGTCATTTCTCAAACTGGCGATTACCATCGCTGCGTCAGCAGAAACAATTGTGCCGTCCCGTTTCCGTCGCGAGATAGCAGAAACAACCTCAACACCTGTAATGCGGACAGTGTAAATTTCGTTTCCTGCAACAGGGTTAGTGATACTGAGAACCCATCCTGAACCAATTTCATTGACGTAACGCTTAACAAGACAACTACTATCCATATAGTAGATCATCACCTATTCCGTTCCTCAATAATTGTTTCTGAGACAGGTTTGCCCTTGATCTCAATGAGTTGCCGTTCAATCGTGGCAGCGGTATGAGGTTTCTTCACTTCTTTAACTAAACCTTGCGACAGCAGGACTTGATGAAATACTTCGAGTTTATCAGCTGCGTCCTGCGCTTTCAATAGTCTCCGTAAGTGATCCCGATCAGTCGGACTCAATGTTTTTATGGCTTCTGCGATGTCTTGCATCCGCATTGTCTGCCTCCTTATTATCTTATGCAACTAAAAGTCCAAACTCACGCCCATCATAACCAACCGCGGAGAACTCCACGACAGCGGATGAGAATGCTTCTGGCTGCTGAGCGGGATGCCGTACCGGTCGTAGGTCACTGCGTCCAAAATATCATCGAGGTTCTGCGTGTTGAAAATGTTTCGAATATCTACAAAGAGCGTATAAGTCAATCCAGCAATCCGACTCCGTTTGCTAATCAACGCATCAACATTATAGGTCGCCGGATAACGCTTCGAGTTGATGTCGGGTTTGATCGGTGCTCTCGGATTCGGTGTATAGGGCAAACCGCTGCCGTATCTGCCGATTAAATTGACGGCAGCATCGAAGGGCAATTGAATGTCCAGCGTTCCTGAGAAGATATGACGCTGATCCCATGCCAACGGATGGCTTTCCGTTACGTCGGGCTGCTGCCGATAGTAAGTGAGGTAGCCCAGATTTCGGCTGGAGCCTTTCCCTTTCGCGACGGAATAGGTATAACTCAACATCCCAGAGACCAGGCTCCGTCCCGTGCGCCACTTGCGGATCGTGAGTTCAAATCCCTGAACTCTGCCGTAGATACCGTGAGTGACACCGTTGAATTCACCATTAAGGAAGTAACTATAATCGTTGGTAATGTCAACATGCACACTATTGACAAGTTTGTCAATATCCTTGGTGAACCCTGTGAGATCAATCGTTAAGTCATCGGTAAATTGCTGTATGACACCAACTTCATAGCCGATAGTTCTCTCTGGATTGAGGTCAGGATTGCCTCTTCTTCGGATCGCGCCTCGCATATCGAAACTGAGATTTTCGTAGAGATCATCACCGCGTGGAATTTGGTAGTAGTGTCCGTAGGTGAAGTGCAATTTCGTCCGGTCAGTAATCGGATAGGAGATACCGAGACGCGGCGCGATCATGTGCTTGACAGAAGCCTTAACAGGATCTTTGATAATGGGGAGTCCGACTTTATAAGTCTCTTTGTCCAGTTTAATTGTGCCGTCGTCGTTGAGTTCCAATGGGTCAAGTGGGTCAGCGGGTGAGACACCATCGGGATTATAGAGGTCGTATCGTAATCCGGCATTGACGATCATACCTTCATACTCCATCTTGTCTTGGACATACATACTCAAGGATTGCGGCTGGACATCATAAAACTCCATGTAGAGGTTGGAGCTCCCATAATTTGTCGCCCCGAGGTTATAGAGATCATAAGCCAACAATTCGACCCCTGTCTGAATCAAATGGTTCGGCGTAATTTGGCTGGCAAAATTCCCTCTCAATATTGAGGTTGTCGCCTCGCGAGTCGTCCAAGAATTGTCATCTCCTGCGATAAAATAGGTTGTATCGTTGTATGCCTGTTGGGGCGGATTTCTGATTCTGCCTTCTTCTTCGTTCTGCTCAGGTGTTTTTTCGGGATCCCAAGCGTTTTCATCGAAGGTTTTCTCCAACGGATCCCACAGTTTGCCGGGTTGATGGCTCTCAACAGCGCGGCGGAATTGACCAAGCGTCAAAGTGTAAAAGGTGCCTGAGTTGATATTGTGTGAAAGTTGGAAGGAGAGGCTCCGAGCATCTCTTGTCCCCACGGGAATTGCGCTGGGCCAGAATCGGAGACTGCCACCGTAGGAGTGGTTCTCCCGCTGATCGAAAAGTCCGCTTGCGTAGAGTTTGATATTCGGTGTCACTTCAAACTTCATCTTACCCTGAAATGTATATCCCGTTCCGCCGCTATTCGGCAGATAACTCTCATCACGCCGCAACTGGCTATCAAAGGAAAAGGTCAAGCGATTGCCCCATATCGGTCCGCTGAGCGCGAATTCCCCAATATGGCTTGGGGACAGGTCATACTTTTTCGTATCGTTGAACAGACCGCTATACCGGCTTAAATCCACGATGTAACCGTCTAACAACGTAACCTGTTTCTTCTCATAGTCGATAACAGTGCCGTCGGCATCCTTGTAAGGTTGGCGTGTCATGATGGCTTCGCCCGTCTCTTCATTTACTTGCGGTTCACCTGTTTCTGGGTCTATGACAGGCTGAAGCGGGTTCTCTGTCCTATCCGCGTAAACACCAGGGACGATCTCCGTGAAGATGATTTGGTCATCGCCTTCGCGTTCTGCCAACTCTGCGACTGTGGTAGGATCACCGCGGTAGGGGGTCTGATAATCGTAAGGTTTACCGAGGAAGATGCCTCTGAAGGGTTCAATTGCGACGGGTCGGAATCCGTTGTCCGGATCCAGCCACGGACCGTACAGCGGGTCGCCGTGGTGTGTCCCCCACTGTCCGACTCGGTACCTGAATCGACCAGAAAATTTGTGTGAGCCTGCCTTTGTAATAAGGTTAACGATAGCGGATTGCGCATCGCCGTGTTCGGCGTTGAAGCCACCGGTGATAACTTCCATCTGTTCAAGAGAATTCGCGCTGATATTCAATCCCAGACTTCTACCGATCGGATCACTAATCGGGATACCGTCAATCAGGTATTTGACCTCCATTGACCGACCACCACGCACATGAAGCGAACCCGTCGAATTGAGTACCGAAACACCGGGTAGCGTTTGCAGAATGCCGTTCACGGTATCGCGTGGCATCGCCTTAATATCTTCTGATTCAATAATCCGTGTCGTCTGCGTGACATCCTTCTTAATCAGCGGTTTAGTAGCCGTTACTGTTATCCCTTCAAGCGTGACAACCTCAGAGGTTTCCAAGGCGAAGTCGAGGGTCGTAGTGAGTCCAGCGAGGACTTTCGCGCCTTCTACGGTTTCTGAACCGTAACCGGTCAGTTCAACTTTCACGTCATAGCCACCGGGGCGGATGTTCGTCATGACGTAGTAACCAGCATCGTTTGTTGTGGCAGTGGTACTTGTCCCGACGATCGTTACCGTGACGTTTGCGAGCGGTTCATTCGTCGCTTCAGCGGTGATCACACCAGAAATCTTTCCGGTGATAGCAGCAGAGGCATAGAAGACGACTGCTGTTAGTAAAGATGCGACCGCGATTACGAGAAACAGTGTTTTGGTAAGGTTTGAAGATTTTCCAAACTTGCTGCTACAAACCTTTAAAATATTGTTCTTCAATTTTATGACTCCTTATGATATGTTCTTAATGGTGTCGGTTCACGTCCGTAGTCTCAATAGAAGACACCACACTGTAAGATTGTGGGATACTTACAAAACATTCTCAATAAACTTAAGACTTTTTAAGCTTCGTTCTGTATGATATTCAATGAAACTGCCGAGTACACGTTTGAGCTCTTGATGATTGCGGGTGGAGGCGCGGATCCGGTTGAACCGTTCCCACTCAGACTTCCGAAGCATCTTTAATAACTCGCAACTTCCCAGTGCGATTGTGAAGGCGGCACCATCCCGATTTTTGCAATCGGCACAAAGCACACCACCGTACCGGATACTGAACGCAATACCAAACCTGTTCGCTGCTGCCCCTTGGACATCCGAACCGCAATGTACACACCGCGAGAGTTCGGGGCCATAGCCTGCACAATCGAGATACTTAATTTCAAATCCCCTCGCGAGTAAGGGAACATCATCGGCATGCGTTAAAAATTGATAAGTGGTTCGGAGTAAATCGAAAATTTCAGGACTCGCCAGCCCCTCTGATGCAATACTGTCCACGAGTTCGGCAAAATAACATCCATAGGTGATACGCGTGAAATCGGAGCGAATTGCATCAAACCCGTTAATTAGATTGAAATCAGTGATATTCTGCAGTTCTCGATTTTCACGGTATTGAAAGATGAGCGTTCCGTGGTTGAGGAGTTCTAAACTCCCACCGAGTCTGCTTTTCGGACTTTTCACACCGTGAGCGACCGCTTTGATCTTCCCGAAGTCAGGCGTGTAGAAGGTAATAATTTTGTGGAACTCTTTGAGGGGAAAGGTGCGGATGACGATCGCTTGAGTCTTTTGGGCTGCCATGGCTTTAGGTATAAAAGTTTTATGAGTGAAGGGAAAAGATCGGGGCGAGAGGATTTGAACCTCCGACCTCCTGCTCCCGAAGCAGGCGCGCTAGCCGGGCTGCGCTACGCCCCGTTCTTGTGTTTAATTATACCTTATTTTGATGGACTTTGTCAAATTAATGTCAACTTTTGACATTTACGCAGTGTGATTCGTTGTTTAAAGCGAATCCTCATTAACATTGATCCCTGGCATCTCAATATGGATCCTCTGGATACGCCGTTCATCTGCCTCAAATATAGTGAAACGGATGCCGCGGTAGGTAAATTTGGTGCCTTGCTCAGGCACCCGACCGAGATGATCCACGACGAACCCGCCGATTGTATCAATATTTTCTGCCTCAAGTTCAGTCCCGAGTCTTTCGTTCAACTCAACAAGATTGAGCCTTGCATCAACTGAATAAGTATTGGGTGCAATCTCAATGTAGTCATCTTGTTCGTCTATTTCGTCCTCATCCTGGATTTCACCAACGATTTCTTCAATGATGTTTTCGAGTGTTATGATGCCAGCGGTACCACCGTATTCATCTACAACAATCGCCATGTGCTGTTTGTGCTCGCGAAGCTCTCGAAAGAGTTCTGAGATATTCTTGCTTTCTGGCGTAAAAAAAGGACTCCGATCAACAATAAGTTCCCTTAGATTGACCGGCTTGCCTTTTGCCCAATAATCCAACATATCCTTAACGTGCAGAATCCCAATAATTTGATCAATTGTTTCTTCATATATCGGAATACGCGTGTGCCGAGACGCGATAGCTGTCTGTAAAACTTCAGTTTCAGGCGTTGCGACTTCAAGGCATATCATGTCGGTTCGCGCGACCATGATTTCTCGGGCAACTTTATCGGGTAGGTCTAAAATTCGGGAGATCATTTCACGTTCGTCCGGCTCTAAGATTTCTTGGCTGTCACCGACGTTGTCAAGTGTCTCTAACACCTCTGGAGATACGAGGGGATCCTGTGCGGACGCGGCTTTACCGCCGAAGATGCGGACGATGAGGTTGGCAAGGAAATTCAAGGGGATTAAAACAATGAACCCGCACCAGTAGATGGCGCGGAGGGCACTGAGGGCTCGGATCGTTGCTGCGCCGGTGCTGCCGCGTACGTAGTTTTTGGGGAATAATTCAGTAAAGACGACAAAACAGGCGACTGCAAGGGCTGCGTTTGCGAGCGGATATCTATTGCCCCAAAACGTCATAAACACCGTGACACCTGCCACGATGAGAATCGTTTTTGCCGTGATAATAGTCAGCGAGTAACGGCGCGGGTGGTGCAGCAGCGATGTTAAGACCTCGTAACGTTTACCACCTTCCTCAGCAAACTTGAGAATATCGTCCCGTGTTAATCGGGCAAGCAACGCTTCGGCAGTTGAAAACAGCGCACTGAGAATTAAGAGTATACCTAAGCTAACGAGTTTGATGACTAAGTCTAGGTCGTCCAAACGTAAAATCACACCCCCTATAAACAGGTGCTCTAAAGTTAGCGAACAATCGTGCTACGGTTCCTGCAACAAACCGAAAATGGTTTTCTGCTTCTCAAACATAACTGTGGCTTCTTCTTCTGTTTGATGATCGTATCCAAGCAGATGTAGGACACCGTGTACGGCGAGTAACGCGACTTCGGTTTCAAGGCTGTCGTGAGTTATCTCTTGTTTTTCGGTTTCAAGGCTGCTGTGCGTTGCGCTAAATTGATCGCCTGTTGCCACTTGTCGCGATGCGGTTTCGAGGGATATAACGAGATCACCGAGTAGATTCGGATTTACATTACTGTCCTCACCATCACGCATCGCAAACGCCAGTACATCTGTCGGTGCATCAATGCCTCGATAGTCGCGGTTAAGATGCTTAATGTCAGCATCATCGGTTAAGAGAACACTGATTTCACACGCTTCTGCGTCATGTGCTTTTAAAGTTGCGAGTACTGCGTTGTGAACCACTTCTACATCAAAAGTTGTGTTGTTACTCGTATTCGTAACGTGAATCAAAACGGTTATTCTTCTGTATCAGACGTACTTTCTGTATCAGACGTACTTGATGGGTTTACGCCGTTCCGTCTCTTATTGTGTGGTGATACCTGTTCGTAAGCCTCAACGATACGTTGCACCAGCTCATGCCGCACGACATCAACCCTCGAAAAATAGATGAACTCGATGCCTTTGATGTCTGAAAGGACTTCTTGTGCATCTGCGAGTCCTGAGACTTTGTGTGTCGGCAGATCTGTCTGCGTAATGTCGCCCGTGACGACAGCTTTTGAATCAAAACCGAGGCGGGTTAGAAACATCTTCATCTGCTCAATAGTGGCGTTTTGGGCTTCATCAAGGACAACGAACGAATTGTTGAGTGTCCTCCCTCGCATAAAAGCGATTGGAGCCACCTCAATAACATTACGTTCAATATATTTGTCAAGCGTTTCCGGTGGCATCATATCGTAGAGGGCATCGTATAAGGGGCGTAGATATGGATGCACCTTGTCTGCGATGTCACCGGGTAAAAAACCGAGTTTCTCACCGGCTTCAACGGCGGGTCGCGTCAAGATAATACGGCTTACCTGCCCACTTTTGAGTGCGGAGACAGCCATTGCCATAGCGAGATAAGTCTTCCCTGTGCCCGCGGGTCCTATACCGAAAACGAGGTCGTTGTGTTTGATTGCTTCAACGTACCTTCTCTGACCGGCAGTTTTAGGACGAATGACACCGCGTTTTGAGAATACCGGAATAGACTCGGCTCCGGTTTCACCGAAGGTATCTTGTTCACCGACTCCCGACGCGCGAATCGCGTAGTTGATATCGGTTACCTCAATGCGCTCTCCTTTCCGAATACGATGGAGCAGTGATTCGATAACCGTTGTCACCTGGTTAACCTCGGTAACGTTTTCGCCAATGACAGCAATATTGTCACTTTTCAAAACAACGCGCACATCGAAATCGTCTTCAATGATCTTTAAGAAGGCATCGCTTTGTCCGAAGAGGGCTTGCACTTCAGCGTTGCTCTGTATGGGAACACCCTTTGATTCTTGTTTTTGCAATAGAATTCTAATCCTCCAGTTTTTATATGAGAAATTCGTAAGTTTCCCGTGTATACACTGTTTAACTTAACAAAATTAGAAAAAAAAGTCAAATTTTAGGGGTTACGCAAGTTTCGGATCCATTATGCGTAAGTCTTGAGAACGTATTTTTATTCTACAATGTCATGAATCAAAAGTCAAGCGGTTTTTATTTTCGTCCATAAAATTTTACCTCTCGGATCGCAGCCCCCTTGAGTGGAATCCACATTTTTTGCTCTTCATCGTTGTGCCGGACGTTTTCCGGGTCTTCCAGTGCATTTGCTGTCACTCGCAAAGAGTGAATTTCTCGATTAATCTTGAATCTCACTGGCAGTGTACCTTCCACCTTTATGCCGCGTTTATCCTCTACAGTCTCAAACGAGAGCTTCCCATTCGGCGATTTTACTGCAGCATCTAAAATAACATTACGGATGGTTGAGGCGGGATAGATTTCAACATAGGCGATATATGTTGGAACATCCAATTTAATCAGCGTCTCGGTTTTGAGGGTGCCTTCCACTCGACGCTGGTACTGCTGAGGTGCGTATGAAACTCTTTTCACAAATTCTTTTTTTATCGATCCTTGTGCTGCAAAGGTGCCAACTGTGTTCAGGTCGCCATCTACCATCTCAGGGTTTCGATCGCAAGTGAGATGCGAAGCCGGAATTTCGACGAGAGGTGCCTCTTGCAGGATAGCGCATCCTGCCATGCTGAAAATCAATACTGTTCCCGCTACACAAAAGAATGTTTTCAGTCGATGCTCAAAGTTATAAAGCACCCGTCTTTTGTTCATGCTGCTTCCTCCTTAGAAAACGTACTTGCAAGACGCGCCAACAAGTTTGCCTCGGTTGCTCGTAGGGCACGCCTGCAGTTTATTTATTTAAAGGGACTGTCTACCGAAAAATTTGACCTCACGAATCGCTGCACCTTTTAGGGGGATTTCAACGACCGAGTTTTCACCCCGGACGGAATTCTGTCTATCCTCAATCCCGTCCGCACTCATCCGCAAATAAAGGACTTCGCGTTGGATACGAAAACGAACCGGTTTCACGCCCTCTATGTCCCGATGCTGGTTGTCGGATACGCGTTCAAAGGCGACATCAAAACGGGGTGGATCATCGGTTGTTGTCATCATCGCGAAATTCGGAATACGCTGGGATGCGGGATAGACTTCCACGTAAGAGACATAAGTCGGGGTATCGAGTTTGATAATCGCTTCTGTTCGGCGATTGCCTTCAAGCTGCGTCATATAACGCCTGTTCGCACTGGAGTGTCTTGGGGTTTCCTTGACAAAGACCTGATACGCTTTGCGGACGAAGCCATTCACTGCGAATTCGCTCTCCGTCTCCAGATTCCCGTCTACGAATTCTGGGTTTGAGTCACAGGTGAGACGCGACGGAGCGATCTCTTCAACAGCCTGGTTCAGTTGGCTTAGCACAGCACACCCTGTAACGCCGATAAGCAGAACGACTAAAATGCTTAGGATTCTCATTTCTTTCTCCTTTTGATTGTAGCACACGGTGTGTGCCTATTCTGTACACACTATATCCATTGGTAACCAAACACGAACATATTGCTAATATGATAACGCGCCTATAATCGCTAACTTGGTAGACAGAGAACCCACAGCGTATGTTTATAGATATTATATAGGTATCTCAACATCGAAACGTTCCGCGGCTTCAACGAGGCGGTTCCAAGTCGGTTCCTCAACCGGTATACCTTCTCGCAGGCGTTTCTCGCGGCTCCGCGCCTCGAATTCTCCGGGAACATAGACTTCGTCAACACCCGGTAACCGAGCAGACGACTTCACCCACTCGACAAGATACGCGATCTCTTGTTCATAATCCGCTAAGTCGATGAAATCCTCTATTTTGATCGCGAACATCACGATGCCACTTGCCCCTCGCGTCGGTTGTTCACGGCTACATCCCGCCCAGGACAGTCCGCCAGCGATGGCATCTATCATCACGCCAAGCCCGAACCCTTTGTGCCCGAACTGAGAACCGCCAAGCGGCATAACGGCTGTGTCTTGTGGACGCTCGCGAAACGCGTTCGGATCCGTGATCGGATTACCTTCAGCATCTATCATCCATCCCTCTGGTATGGATTCACCGCGTGCCATCTGGACAAGAAGTTTCCCGCCTGCGACAACACTGAGCGTCATATCGAGAACGAGCGGTTCGCCCCCTTGACGTGGCACCGAAATAGCGATCGGGTTCGGGGGCAGTCTACGAGAGGTACCGCCGTGCGGATGCATGAAGCGTCCCCCGCCATTGAGCAAGACAATACCGATCATACCCGCACGTGCCGCAATCGGTGGATACTCGCCCATTCTGCCAGCGTGTCCACATCGGTGTAACCCGACTGCGCCAATCGTACAACTTTGTGCTTTTTCGACAGCCATCTCCATCGCTTTCCGTGCCGCAACCATGCCGAGTGCACCGTTAGCGTTGATAACGGTAGCAGCACCACTTTCTCTGACAATCTCCATCTTATCTGCGGCAGGACCGCCTGCCATGCCGCCGGCATAGTTGGGTGCGTTGATGACACCGTGTGAATCGTGGCCTGCGAGGTTAGAATCGACAACGTGGTCGCTGACGATACGCGCATCTTCTTCTGTGCCACCAGCACCGCGATATATGTTATATACAAATTCTCTCAAAACATCATGAGATATTGTCGGCATAAATGTTTTCCTTACTGAATTGCGGATTTGCAAGATGAATAAAGACGTTTAGCACCCAAATTGGCACCTCGCCTATAGTTAATTCTCACGAAATTCAACACGTCTGTAAATGTCCTCCAAGGACAATTCACAATCAATTGAAGTGAGCGACAGCACATCTTCAAGCGATCGGAATTCGGTTGGTTGCCACTCCGTGCGTTGCTGATGGTGATGTTCAACCCGTACTTCGTCTTGTGAAACAAGGATGTATTCTCGCAGAGATGTAAGTTGCTGATAGTGCTCAAATTTTTCTCCGCGGTCATACGCTTCGGTTGAGGGTGAAAGCACTTCTACTAAAACAATCGGGTTGAGCAATGTATCAAAAGCATTATCCTCAAAGCGCGGTTCATCACAGACAACGAGGATATCCGGATAGAAGTAGGAGATTTCTGGACTGGTCCGAACCCGCATATCATTGGTATGGACGGTACATGCCGTGCCCTTCAATTGGATATAAAGTTCCCCAGATATATTCATCGTTATAATCGTGTGTTGATAACTTGCACCGGACATGGCGATTATTTCCCCGCGCAAATATTCATGCTTGATATCTGCCTTGCGTTCCCAAGCAAGGTACTCCTCGGGGGTCAAATAAGTTTGTGCGGCAGTAGATGGCATACATGCCTCCAGAAAAATAAGGTTACGCGTTTGGTCAGAAACGCTTTAAAAGTGGCTATGCTTGTCGAAATCCTGCCTCCGTACGATGCCAATTTTGTCCGTGATCCGGGTCACGGAACTGGATATTTCTGCCCAGCAGCTGCTTGAGTACATCGCTTTCACCTGCCAGTTCATCATCGGTCAGCTGCCGCGGCATATCCTCTTGTGGATAGATGACGGATCGGTTATACATGCCAAGCAATCCGACGCGCGGTTTATCTGTTCGGTTCGCACGCGACTGATGCCAGATCGCGCCATTTGTGAACATGATCGAGCCTTTCGGTGCGACAGCAACGCTGTCCTCAAGTCCTTCTGCTTCGCCTAATTCGGGACGACGGAGCGTTTTATGTGAACCTGCGATGCACGCCGTTGCGCCATTTTCTTCCGTAAAGTCGTCTAACATCCAGACTGTTTGTCCGGTTATTGAACCAGACGGGAATGGAGATTGCATTGCCCAATACGGGTAGTCAATATGCCAACCGCCATCGGGTGCGCCGGGTCCGACGATGTTCGCCGTAAACGTGGAGGCGATGACATCCTCACCGAGCATCCGTTTCCATACGGCTACGACGGTTGGGTGCTGGATGAAATAACGGAAGATGGGGGATTTTCCAACGATTGCCCAGACGCGTCGGATTTTACCGTCGCCGTAACTGTGGTCAAATCCGTTTTCGATGTCTTCTTCGATTAATTTCCAGATGACCTCGCGCGCCTCGTCTGCCTCTTCATCGGTAATGACGTTTTCAATAATGTGGAAACCGACTTCGGTCAGATCATGCTCAACACGGTCAAGTCTTTCTGAATCTAATGCCGATTTAACTTGTAGCATATTTCACCTCTGTGCTACCGGATACGCGGTAGATTACGAACCGCTTCAATAACCTGATCCTCTAAATCGTCTGCATCGCTATCTGGAATCAGATTGTGTTTGTCCATCCACGCGATGTTTTCTGCAACACTCTCTGTAACCGGAATTTGTGGACTGAATTCGGGTAACGCTGCTGCGAGTTTCTCGTGGCTGAAGATTTGTGTATGCCCGAAGTTGCCCCGCAGTCCACTGAACCGTTCGGGTGACATAGCGATGAGCGTCTCTTGCGATACATGCACGATCTCTATATCAACACCGAGTGCGTCTGCCGCTGCACGGTGCCACTCGTCCCACGTTCGCGCCTGTGGGTGGACGATATTGTATATCTCGCCGAAGCAGTTGGATCTACCGAGTATATCTGTAAACGCAAAACCTGCGTCGCGAGATGACAGGAATTGAAAGTAATTTAATCCATCGCCTGCGGAGAGGATCGGTTTACCTTTCCGTAGACGATCAATCCAACCACCATCACCACCGACTTGACGCAGGAGATTCATTCCCGGTCCGTGGGTATACGACGGTTTGAATATGGTCACAGGGAACCCGTCGCGTGCGTGTGCCGCTAACAGGAGGTTATCCGCTGCGACTTTGCCGAGTCCGTAACCTGATTCCCCTTGCAACGGTGCTGTCTCTGGAAGGTTAATCCCGCTGAACGGGGGTCCGTAGGTCATCACTGTTGAGCAGTGAACGAAGTGTCCAACGCGCCCTTGACATGCGCGGCGTGCGGAGGCGGCATCGTCTGCGTTGAAACTAATCATATCGATGACAGCATCCCATTCTTCTGCCCCGACTTTTGCCTCAAAATCGTCGCGTTGCTGCCGGTCGCCGTGAATGATGCGGACATCTGGCGGCGGTGGGTCTCTGTGTTGGCCGCGGTTGAATAGGACGACTTCATGGTTTCGGTGTTGCAGGGCGGCAACAATCCCACGGCTAATGTTGCCCGTCCCACCGATGACTAAAACTTTCATGGGTTGATTCCTTTCTCTATCAAGGCAATTTCTGCATCTGTTAATTTGTACAGTTCATACACTAACCGGTCTATTTCCCGTTCAATATCAGGGACCTCCGGACTATTAGGGTTGTTAAGTATTAGGTCCACCATATACGAAAGTTCCATTTTTTGATCTTCTGACCGAAATGCTATTGGAGATTTTTCCATATTTTTCTTTGTAAAAAACAAGGCGGATCTTTTAGCAGAATTTCTAAACTGAGCGCGAGCATACCAGCCAAAAAGTTTACTATTCAAAATTGCAAGGAGGGAGAGATCGTCTGTTGGTATGCAGTATGATGATTTAAGAATACATGCTTCCGATGTGCTATAGGCCGCTCGCATAGCATTTCCATTAAACGGATAGAAAATTTTAGGTTGGTAAAATTCTGGATAATTTTCGCGTTTAAGTTCACGTGCACATAGTTCCCAATAATATTGCGCTTTACTGCCAGCCCCACGGCTTTTTAAGATGTCTTTGTAATCAATTAGATGCCGACTAATTGCTGGATACATTTGAGCAAAGATTCGTTCTGCTTCTGATTCATCTTCCATATATGACCAGGACCACTGCTTGTGTAAAGAACTTGAAATCCATATCAGGTATGCTCCTTCCACTTCCCATTTCTTTTTTCGAAGTCTACGAACTATCGGGGTTATAACCCTACTACTATTAGCATCTTCCCTAATCAAATCCTCGCGTTTGCGTTCATCTATTACAAAAGCCTTAACGCATTTGAGGGTAATACCAGAGTGAATCTTCCAGTGATGTCCCAACGGTGCTCCCGTATTTTGTAGTTTATGTAATAAATCAGCAGGCACGACGGGTACGATTGAACGATTCGTGATTTTTTCGTGTGAAATTGGGGTGGGTGGTGAAATTGCCTGTTGGGATTCCGAATTTTGCGGTGTTGCCAACAAATTGTCACCTTCTGTCCGGGTTTGCTGCCTATCTTGGTTGACGGGTTGCGGAGTCGTAAATGTTTCCAAAGATGTTTCAGTCTCTTCAGGTGTATCAACAGAATCCGGGGTATCAGGTAAAACGTTCTCGTCAACCCCATTGTCTTCGTCCCTAAATTCTGCAAAAGATCCGATAGGTAATTCGTGTTCATAACTTGTCTGAATGTACGTATTATCCTGTGTCCAAGCAAGAATTTTTAGCACCGCTGCATGCCAATTCCCGGGTTCAGCATTATTGAAATAAGCGAAGGCAAAAGGTCGAAAGTACCGATTCGCACAGATAATAGTGATTTTAGCCGGATTGATGTTTATT
>PYJC01000176.1:0-34956 GCA_003635255.1 Candidatus Poribacteria bacterium
TCTGCCTCGCGTGGTAGATTGCTATCATCGACACTGACGGTGATACACCGCCGGGATTGCGTTGAAGCACTCTTACTTTCGGTGTCTTTGATGAAATTGAGAGCCATCGCACACCCGAGTCGGAGATTCAAACATTTCGAGTGATAAAGACTCAGAGAACCGAGACTTCGATAAAGACGTGCTTTGGGTATTTTCAAGGCATCTGCGACTTGATTCGGGTTGTAAAGTCCAAAGAGATGGCAAACGCAGAGCAGAAGTAGCGTCTCAACGACTTGCTGCCTCATTCGTTGAAAGTAAGAAGCGAGAAGGTCTTGAAAAAAGAGTGTAGATTTGGTAATCTTATGACGCATGAGATGTCCTCCAATGGCGACTCGAAGGTGGTTTTTCTGAGTCCCTACGATGCCATCTCATGCGCTAAAAATCAAGCAACTTTTTCAAAACAAACGCATTTTCATACTGCTATACCTACGATCTATTGATGATTACTGACTCCTTGATAGATTTGATAAATACCAGTGAGAAAAGTCTACACTTCAACTAATCAGCGATCATCCGCGATTCAAAAGTAATATGATGAAAAACCGCTTCTACCCAATCTTAATAACCTTGTTTATGACACTTTCCTTCACAAATATCGGTTGTGTCCAAGATTCGCTGCAGTGACCTTTACCTGAAGGGGCCAAAGCACGACTCGGGAAAGGTGGCACACATGAGATTAAGTATGCGCCAGATGGTGCTACGCTGGCAGTAGCGAGTAGTATCGGAATTTGGCTCTACGATGCCGAGAGTGGTGAAGAGGTGTCGCTGCTGACAGGGCATGCGAATAAGGTCAGTAGCATGGCATTTAGTCCCGATGGAAATACGCTCGCAAGTGCAGGAGGTTGGGATGACTTCACTGTGCGTCTGTGGGATGTTGCCACAAGGCAGCAACTGAAAACCCTCATAGGGCATACGGATGATGTCAATAGCGTATCCCTTAGTCCCGATGGAAACACACTCGCATCAGGGAGTGATGACGACACTGTGCGTTTGTGGGACGCTACCACTGGCAGAGAGATACTGACACTCACAGGGCATACGGATGATGTCAATAGCGTATCCTTTAGTCCCGATGGAAATATGCTCGCATCAGGGAGTGGGGATGGAACCGTGCTGCTGTGGGAACTCGCGCCGACACTCGTGGAATAGGGGAAAAGGCTGGTTCAAAGGTTGACATTAGGGTATCAACCTGTAGGGATGTATGAATCTCGGAGTCGTGCGGCGTATTGGGACGGGAAGAACGCGAGTGATGAACCAGTTGCGAGTGGTGTTTATTTCTTCACCCTCACGGCAGGCGATTTCATGGCTACCCGCAAAATGTTGATACAGAAGTAACCTTACAATTATTCAAGGTGGATTTATGCAATGGGCATTCTGTCCGCCGCTTTTTTCCTATTTTCTACGAGTTTTGTGTTGGCATTACTTAACAACCTTCAAGATGATACCGTTTGCTATCTAAATTCTGTGTATGGTATAATAACTGAGGTTTTGTGGTCCTTGTATGCTCAACGTGTGGCAGTGAAAACCAAGTTTCGGTGTCATTGATGGATTGTCCAAGCGAACGAATTGAGACCTATATGGAGGAATTTGATATGGGTGCTCCTACTAAAAAGTTGAAGAAAGAGGAAGTTGAAGCAAAACAGCCCCTTGAGGAGCGCGCGGCTGCGCGCGGTTTGGAAGGTGCTTATAGCGATGATGAACCCGAGTATACACTCGATATGCTCATCGCAGTAAATCCTGACTATAAAGGCTCTCCCGAGAAGTGTAACGCCACATTACACCTCCCTGCGCGCGGTTTAGAAGGTGCTTATGATGATGACGAACCTGAATATACACTCGATATGCTCGATGCATTAAACCCTGACTATGAAGGTACTGATAAGAAGTGTGCTTCCGAGAAACGGGAGTGTAAAATAGAGAGGAAACCTAATGAAGGAGGGTGATGTAATTGTTGTCTATTTAAAGGATACCGAGGGACAGCTAAAGTTGAGACCCGCGGTTTGCCTACGACAGTTGCCACACAATTATCATGCCTTCATTGCTTGTGGTCTAACCACGAGATTACAATATTGTGTTGAAGGTTTCGACGAAATTGTCACGCCTCAAGACGATAATCTCGAGAGGCTTAGGGAAATCTCCCTAATTCGACTTGGCTTTCTAAGTCAAATACAGATAGATGAGATCGTAGGACACATCGGCTCTATTTCGGAGGAACGGCACAAACGGCTGTTGAAAAAATTGAGCGATTATCTCGAAAAAGTGAGCGAATGATAGATAGCCTGATAGACTTGGATTATGACCTTGTTCTTAACCGTGCTGATTGAAACATAGGAGACCAACATGCCAAAAGAATTAGTAGCTATCGCCCCTCGGCAACCTGTCTTAAGAGAGTACGAAGATGGTCCCGTCCCCGCGGACAGCGTTCGGGTTCAAGTCGAATTCGGTGCGCCCAAACGTGGTACAGAACTGACAGCATACTACGGATACAACAGCGCAAATTTTCCGATGGGACTTGGGAATATGTGCGTCGGAAAGATTGTTGAAATCGGGGACGAGGTTGAAGGTTTCAAGATTGGAGAACGCGTCACGCATCACGGACACCTCAAGGAGACGCACACATGGCGTGCTGGCAGTGTCCTTAGAATGCCAAACCACATGAGTTGGAAAGAGGCGGTCTGCTATGATCCATTACACTTCGCGATGTCCGCAATTCGCGATGGAAAAGTCCGCGTTGGCGAGCGGGTCGCTGTCTTTGGACTCGGTGCTATCGGGTTGATGACAGTACAGATGGCACAGATCGCAGGGGCAGACTTCGTCGCTGCTGTTGATCCACTTGAAAGACGGCGGAAAGTCGCTGAAAAGACAGGGGCGGAGCTTGTCATTGACCCAACTGCCTCCAATACCGGTGAGGCACTCAAAGAAGCGACCGGCGGACTTGGCGTTGATGTGGCTGTGGAAACGAGTGCAGTCTATGAAGCACTCGATGATGCGCTTCGGAGCGTCACTTTTGAAGGCACAATCGTCTACGCAGGACGCGCAAAAGCGTGTACGGGCGGGCTTGACCTCGGTGCCGTCGCACATGTCAACATTCCGAACATCATCTTTGCGCGTGCTAACAGCGATCCAAACCGCGATCATCCACGTTGGGATTTCAGACGCATCGTTGATACTTGCTGGAAGTGGCTTATCGAAGGTCGATTTGACTGCGAAGATGTCGTTGACCCGGTGGTGCCGTTTGAAGATTCGGTCGAGGCCTACATAGAAATGGACAATCACCCCGAACGGAGCGTCAAATTGGGTGTCTCCTTTGGTTGAGGAGCCTATGATCCCTATACAGAAGCAGTTCGTCTATTGATAGGCAATCAAGAAAATACCGAGTACCATCACAACAGCTGCGATCAAGCGGCGTTTTGTGTAGGTCTCTTTCAAGGCGTATCCACCGAGCAAAACAACAAAGATAACGGAACACTGCCGAACCGCGGTTACATAACTTACCTTTTCTGTCATCAAGACGTAGAGGATAAGCGAATAGGAGGTTAACGAAAGTACAACAACAGCGAGCGTCCGTTTCCATTCCGTGCGTCCAATCTCTGTAATCTGCTGGTGTGGAAACCGGGCGAGACAGGACAATCCGTAAAAGACTTGCGAGATACTGTTCTCTATTAAATAGTAGGTCACGGCGCGCCACAAGGGAACATCTGTCGAATAGCGATGAAATTCAGACATCCCTTGCTTGTCTATCAGTGAGTATCCAATGACGCTCGCCAGGGTCGCATAAGCCCAGAGAGCATCAGGTTTACCAAGGTAGCGAAAGAACGTTTTGAACTGGATGCGCGCCTCGCGCTGTTGATAGAGGACTATAGATGCTATCACACATAAGATACCGATCAAGCCTTGTACCGAAATTCGTTCGTTTAGTAAAAGAAATGCAAAGAGTGGCAAGAACGCCGGGGCAGCGCGCGTAATCGGATAGACGAACGAAATCTCGCCGACCGTATAGGCGTGCGTCAAAAACAGACGGTATAACAGATGCACCAGTGCGGAGGCGATAATATAAGTCCATACCGGTCTCGGAATCACCGGATGCTTGATACCGAAGGCAATGAACGCTATGGCTACGGTGTAAAATCCACACCAGAAGAAAAGGATGCGTGTATCTCTGCTGGATTTACCGTAGAAATTCCATAACGCATGGCAAAATGCTGACAGTAGTATTAAGGTGATTGAAGTCGGGTGCATAAAAACGCTCTGTTTTTCTTATTCTGTTTGTAATGCTCTCTGGCGGTGTATTCCTACATCAATGGGTGGAGGTGATTTGGTGTTCATCCATTCTTGAAATATAAATAAAAAAATCGTCAATATCAGAAAAAAGCACTATAATATCCATAGAAACTCCTTTAAGTAGCGATCTGATTACCTCATTATAACGTGAGCTTGGTAAAACCAGATGTCGGGATTCTCGTAGGGGTGAGGTCTCCTCGCCCGTATGGATTAGGTAACCTAACTCCTACGAAACGTCCATTTAGGTCTATAATTTGCTATATATCAAACTCACGTTCATTATACCATAAGAGTTCTCCTTCAGACATTCCTTTATTTTTTCGACACAGTTTATGTTGATTTAAGTTAAATGTGGCATCAGAACCTGTGCAGCTTTCTTATACCTCCTCCTGCATAAGAAATACCCATCAATTTTCTATAACAGTGCCTATTTTTCGTCAAATTCTAAAAAAATGAGATCTACCCTTAACTTTTTCAGTTTCATTCTTATAATTAAGAGCACAACCTGATCTCCAACACTTGTGTCTTGAATTCTTAAGTCAAATTCGCGTCGGGTTAGGTACAATTCGTTCTACCAATATCCCGGAGAAAGAAATGAAAACCTTACTTCCGATTATTACTGTGATTTTAATCATTGTTTCTTGTAGTCCAACCAATCAACCTACCAAAAAGGTTGAACGCGATCTCATCGTCAAAGTCGCCACAGAAATTGGTCAAGATTTCGGTGAGGCAATTTTACGCGTCCAGAGAACAGACGATTTTCTCGGATTGCGCTCTCGGACCGGATTCACTAACAGCGGCAGTGTTCCAGATCGCATGCGCCTCTTATTTGAGAATGTTGGGGCACGCTACGAGGACACGCTGTTTCAATTCCCTCTCACTGTCGGAAAAACCTGGACAGATCACTGGGATGGTGAGGTGCAAACAACCATAGAAGGCTACGAAACTGTTGAGACCGCCGCTGGCACCTTTCAGCAATGCCTCAAGCATAAAACCGTCTTGACAGATGCTGACAACCGGACGACAACATTGGAAAACGCACTGATTAATGGCACACGTTATTTATGGTTTGCGAAGGAAGTCGGACTCGTCAAAATCCGGTACGAACATTCAAACGGCATTATTACCAACGCGGAATTGATCGACTACAAAGTGCCGCGAAAAAGTGAGGAATACTTCCCCGTGGACCTCGGTACAACATGGACTTACAAGTGGAAAAATGATTATTACAACGAGGTCTTTATCGAAAAGGTTCACGTTGCTGGCACTAACCCTAACACCCGAGAGCACTTTAAAGGAGACCTCCATCTCGCCGTCGAAGTTGCATCTGAGAGCGGCGAAACGTTGGGAAAAAGAAATTTCTATATCAAAAAAACGAACACATTTTTGCGATTGAGACCGGCCAGTTCAAGACCTGTTATTAAGTCTACGCAACCAGAGGAACCCGGCAGCATATTTTTCGATCTAAGTGCTATTTGGGAGGAGTTGTTTCAGTTTCCGCTAATTGTGGGAAAAACCTGGACGAAGGAAGGGTTATGGAACTCACAAGCACAGACAACGATAGAAAATTATGAGCCGATAGAGATCGGTATAGGCACCTTCCCACACTGCCTTAAACACAAAACCGTCTTTACAGGCGCGACCGCAGATTCGGAGGCAACCCCCTACACACACCAAGCAATCGCTATGGTTAACGGAACCCGTTACCTCTGGTTTGCGGAGGGTGTTGGCCTTGTGAAAATGCGATATGAACATTCAAATGGGGTTGTCACAGAAGCCGAATTGATCAAATATGAGGTGCCGGGGAAAAGTAAAGAATATCTGCCCCTGAATCTCAATACACAGTGGACATATAAGTGGCAGAACAACTATTACAATAAACCAATTCTTGAAAAAGTCCAGGTGGTAGAAGGCGGTGTCGGCGAACAAACGCCACTTAAAGAAGCACGGTATCTTGTGACAGTAGAAAATACAAATCCGTTAAGAGAAATGCAAGTCTTTGGTGAGCTAACGCCCGAAGAACCCGGTATCAAAGCACTCCGCCTGCGAGTCAACGCCTCAGATGATGACCTCTATATTAGACGTACCACTATAGAGGGTAGAGGTAAACCTTCGGGCGGTCATGGACATTCTCGCGGATCCGGTACTTGGGAATTTAGGTTTCCCGGACCTTGGCAAAAATATCCGATGACCTTAAAATATAGACTCTCGTTAGCAGACGGAAAACGTGCCGAAGAAATAAGAGCAGAGCGGTGGGCGTTTAAACCAAACCCAACAACACTCCCTTCTGTTACAGATGGTTGTATCCTCTGGCCCAGCAAATTTATGTTCATCGTTGGCGGAAAGACTGACAATATTGAAGTGACGTTTGATTTACCCGAAGGATGGCAGGTCTCCACCCCGTGGCATCGCATCGGGAACACCAGACACCGGTTTACTGTCAAAAACCAAGCGGAGTTGGTACAGACCTATCTGTTAATCGGACCGCATCTTGCAACTGTTGTAAAATCCGGTAAGACAGAAGTCGCCCTCGCTATCAGGGGCAGTCTTAAAGCAGATGAAGAGACTATACGCGACACTGTTGAGAAGTTTCTAAGCGCGTATTCAAAAATCTTTAAGGGGGGACCCGAAGGTCGCATACTTTTTATTATAGGGCCTTATGCAGAAAAAAGTGAAAAACGGTTGGAGGGGCGCGGTAGTGGACGCAGCGTCACTATTTTGATGGATTGGACTTTAGACAGCACTAACAATCACACATGGGCACCTTTCCTCGGACATGAAGTGTTTCACATCTGGAATGGTTTGACAGGACTCCAGCCATTTACTGCAAGGGAACATTGGTTTCTTGAAGGTGTTACCAATTATTACGCCGACATCACATCTGCGAAACTCGGCTATCTTTCAAAACGTGAGTTTTTGGATCGGCTTGAACGTGCTTGTGAGTTATATCTGGCAGTATCCAATGAATTTGCTATAGGTGATAGTCGGGATTCTCGGCTCAGTTACAATGGGGGTAGCCTCGTCGCTGCAGCGTTAGATTTGGAAATCCGAGAGCACAAGAAAAATAGGAGAAACCTCGCCCACGTGATGCAGCAAATGTATAAGCAATTTGGTGATACCACCATGAAGTATACCCAACGCGACATCATTAGAGCTGTCAATAAAGTCGCCGGTAAAGATTTGGATCCGTTCTTCCAAACATACATTGTTGGAAAAGAGCGGCTACCGCTTGCAGAATATTTTGCGAAAGCCGGACTCAATGTTCAGGTAACTTCCGAGGAATTGCCCACTTCCGATTATGTTGAAGAAGTGCTTAAGGCGAGTCTACAACGTGGTACGAGTGTTGCAGTAACCAGTATCAACGGCTCGCGGATTGGCAGCCTTAAAGAACTCCGAAAAATTGCCAAGCACTGGAAAGCTGGGGAAGCAGTAACGTTGAGTTTTGAAGAAAGCGGGAAGCCAGTTACAGTAACTGCCACATTGAAAGGTGTTTCCGATAATCCGTCGACAGAATCTGAGACGGTTGTGCATATCACTAAACAGGCAAAAACGACGAAGTTACAGCGCGCCATCTTGGCGGGCATTTTAGGTAAGACATAACCCATGATAAGGAGGCAACACAATGTTTAACAAATCAAAACGTTTCGTCCTATTCGCGCTTACAATTGCGTTGATTGCACTCACTGCGACGTTTACGCTAACGCAAGAATCGTGGTTCCCTTCCGAGTGGGGTCCCGACGACCGGCGCGGTGCTGTCAACCGATTAACGCCGCAAAAAGTATTGGAAGCCGCCAGTTTAATCAAAACGGGCGAGGTCTTTCAACTCGGCAGGGTCTATGAAAGCGGTATCCCTGTCTTCGGAACCCGGCATTACAGTCTGCGGATTCCAGCGATGTCGGGTCCGCTCGGTGAGAACAAAACGACCTGGTTTGAAGAGATCTTCAGCGGCGAGATCGGACAGATCGGCACGCAGTTTGATGGACTCGGGCACATCGGTATCGGCGATCTCTACTACAACGGATTAGACCAGCACGATTTCGCCAAAGCCGAAGGTCTCACAGAACTCGGTGTTGAGAATGTGGGACCCATCGTAACGCGCGGCGTTCTGATTGATGTCGCTGGCTATAAAGGCGTTGAACACCTCGGCGATAGTTACGAAATTACGCGCGCCGATTTGGAGGGCGCGCTGAAAAAACAGGGTGATATCCAAATTACGCCCGGCGATGTCGTGATTATCCACACCGGCTGGGGTAAATTCTGGATGACGGATAACGATCGTTACGCCGCCACAGAACCCGGCATCGGCATGGAAGCAGGGCAATACTTCGTTGAACAGAAAATTGTGATGCTCTGTTCCGATAATTGGGGTATCGAGGTCGTCCCGAATCCTGATGAGACCCTCGCGTTTCCGGTGCATCAGTTGTTTATTGTTAAGCACGGCATTTACAATCTTGAAAACATTATCACAGAGGAGTTAGCGGCGGCGAAAGTCTACGAATTCGCCTTCAGTTTCGCCCCGCTGCGTCTCAAAGGTGCGACGGGTTCACCCGGCAATCCGATCGCTATTCGATAGTTTCTTATGATGGGACAGCAGCTATGCTGTCCCATACTGCCTCTCTTTCCCATCCACATCTGCACAAATCCGGGCAGTCCGCCCACTATTTGCCCCATTTCGTGCAATCAATACATACGCCAAGCCTCCTAAATCCGCTATATCTCCCATTCTGTCTACTATTTTAAATTGGCATGAAAATTGCTGTTTACTTGACAAGGTTAACAAGGCAGCGTTTATTGTGAGAACGCGAAAAGGGTTACATCAATACTCGACGTATAATTAGGAAAATTTTCCATGAAACTACTATACACTTTCTGTTTGTGTTGCTTGAGTTTAGGACTGCTGGATTCTGTTTCTGCAAAACCACTCACAACTGAAAAAATTATCTTTTCTTCACATCGGAATGGCAACTTTGAAATCTACATGATGAATCCTGATGGAAGTCAGCAAGTAAGATTAACCAATCACCGAGCAGACGATTTCGATCCGGTCTGTTCACCAACAGGGGAGGAGATCCTCTTCGTTTCTGATCGAGGTGGAGAGCGTGATCTCTATATTATGCGTGCTGATGGAGGCGGGGAGCGACCTGTATTTCGCACAGCACCCGCACATAGAGACGATCCCGCTTGGTCCCCTGATGGGAAAAAAATTGTTTATATCCAACTTGACCGTGAGACTAAACGGAAAACCGTCTATACCGCTAAGGCAGACGGAACATCAGTAAACCGCGTTGTTGAAATCGAAAAAGCGGATGGTGAAGAACCCATTTGGTCCCCAGATGGAACAGAAATTGCATTTGTTGTGAGGGGCGAGATTCACTGGACGAGTCGTCAGATACGATTTATCAACCTAAAAACCGACAAGCAAGAGACACTCCAACTGGATGGTCACCAGCGAATGTGGCAACCGGCGTGGTCATCTGCTAACAACAAAATCGCCTTTGTCTGGCGCAGACCGGAGCTTGCACAACAGTCCATATTCATCGTCAATCGCGATGGTAGTGGACTTCAACAGATTGTTGACGCAATTGTTGTCTTGATAGGGACAAAAGCACTCACTTGGTCGCCATCTGGTGATGAACTCGTCTATTCCCAAGTGATTGACGGTAAATTTCAGATTTTCAAAATCAATGTGGAAACGCGTGAAATCACGCAACTTACGCATGACGGAAGCAATTATGTAAGCGATTGGTTTGACCCGCTGGCTTTACCTGTTTCACCGCAGCCACAATTGTTCACAACTACATGGGGTGAAATCAAAAGTCGGGATTGAATCTGGATGACTACATATACCCAAAATGCTAAACCCCTCTATTTCTATCAATATTGTGTAAGTTCTATTGGTGTAGAAACTGCTATTTAAAGGAGGAGGTGTTCATTGTGGTGACCCGAATTTTCCAACAGACCTTTTTGAAAATCAACAGATTTGCATTTACTTTACATTTTGTGTTTATCGCAAGCATATTGTTGGCAGGGTGTACAGCACCTGCACATTTGATGAACAAATCCGAACCGACACAGGCTGAGAAACTGCAGCAAACTACAGCCGTATGGAAGGGTGAACACATTTCAAAAGCGATTCAGAAATGGGGGCCACCACATGAGGTTGAAGACAACGGAACAGATTGGAAAACCTATGTCTGGCAAGTACCTGTGCAGGCGTTCGTACCTCACCGGTCAACTAATACCGTCCATCGGAGAGTTATCTCTCGGTATCCGAATGGCATGCGCGGTGTCGAGGGAACTTCTGTGTCAACAGGCTACGCATTGCATTTCACGTTTTATACGCGTCCAAACGGTATAATCTACAAAACACTCGCAAAGAAGAATTACGACTCCGGAAGTGAACTCAAGTGGAGGTAAGGGTATTTAGGGCTATTCCCTAATGAAACGGAGGTGAAAACCCATGTCGAGTAGAACCTGTTCTTTGTGCGTATGTGTAGCAATCGGAGCGTGGCTACTCATAGTAGGTTGTGCCTCACTGCCAAAACGAATAGCGGCTACACACCTATCCTGCAAGACATATCCAAAACTCGTTGATGGTGATCTTGCCACAAATAGTTTCCTGAAGGTAAAAGGCTTTATTGAAAAGGATAACACTGCTTATAAGCACAGTCTCCGATATGGCGACTGGGTGGAAGGTAAACATAAGACGGAGGCATTGATTCAACTCGATACGCTTACGAACGTCGCTTACATCGAGGTGCATCCAGTTTCAACCATTTATCGTCTCTCGGTAGAAACATCCACCGCAGAGAGAGCGCATGGGAAAACCCCTCTCTTTGAGCCAGTGAGAAGTCATAAGATTGCCAGATCCGAAAGCGGTGGCGTGATGCGCATCGACATCGACAGACCCGTGCGGGTACTGCGAGTTTCTATCTATGCCAATCGTGATTCAGCGCACGATACACGAGAATCATTGACGGGTAAAACGAAAGTATCCTTTAAGGATGTTGTGATTCGGGAAATTCGGGTGTATCGTGACGGAAAACCAAAGCAATAGGAGTTTTAAAAATGAATAAATTCACATTCGCCTTATATTTTTTCTTTCTCATAAGCCTCTTAACTACGGGATGCGCGGCACCATCATTCTTGATGAACCCAGCTGAACCCCCTCAGCCATCACCAGCAGAACAAATACAGCAAACTACGGAATCTCTGGAATCATGGAAAGGACAACCTATTTCAAAGGTTATTCGGGAATGGGGTACACCACACGGAATAAGCAACGACGACGAAGGTTCAACAATTTACATTTGGCAGACGCAGATGCTTGTGCAGACACCGCCACAAGGACAAGAATACCGAGTGCTTTCTCGCCGACACACCAGCGATCTACAACGCGGAACAGAGGCATATTTACCAACGGATCACGTCTACGAGTTTATGTTTTATACAGACGCAAACGGTGTAATTTACAAAACTTTCGTACAAAGAGACGAGAACCCGAGCGTTGGTTCCCAGAGCTTTAGCGTCTCTCATGAAAAATCGGGGACCACGAGATAACACGATGAAGTTACCGACAATTTCCATCGCATCACACCGCGTCACACGGCTCATCATCGGCGGCAATCCGTATAGTGGCATTTCGCACCGCTCTGCTGCAGCATCGAAAGCGATGATAGACTACTATACGACGCAGCAGATTATTTCAGACCTTCGGCAAGCAGAGGAGAACGGCATTAACACCGTCCTCGCTCGTGCCGACAGGCATATCATGCGTACTCTCAATGAGTACTGGAACACGGGCGGCACAATCCAGTGGGTTGCTCAGACACCCAAAGATACAGAATACGCCGATCTCAATGAGTATCTACAGATTATCGCAAGTTATAAACCGATTGCTATCTATCATCACGGCGGCACGACCGATAAATTGTACGCAGAAGGACGACTCGATTCGTTACACGAAAGCCTCAAATACATTCGGGATCTCGGTTGCGCTGTCGGACTCGGCACACACGATCCGTTGGTCCTCAAGCATTGCTATACTGAAGGATATGATGTTGACTTTTATGTCTGCGCATTGTATAATCATACAAGACATAGAGAACTCTACCTGCCAGATGATCGGTCCGCAGCATTCGCTGCCATACAGGCGATACCGACACCGATAATCGCTATCAAAGTATTAGCCGCTGGCAGAAACGAACCGCGAGAGGCTTTTCAACTCGCACTCGAAAATATCAAACCGACAGATGCCATGGCGGTCGGAATGTACACACAATTTCAACCCGACCAGATCCACCAGAACGCACGAACTGTCGCTCAACTCATCAGAAAGTCAGAGAATGAACCGAATTGTAGAACCGGAAGTTATGGATACAGCGGAAGCCGCGGAAGCCTACGATGCGATGGAGCACGGCGAAGTTGATCAGGCTTTCGTAGACCGCGTCGTCGCACTCGGCGCAAGTACCGGACATTTCCTTGATGTCGGCACCGGTCCCGCACAGATTCCTATCCTACTCGCGCAACGCTGTCCTAATATCCACATTACCGCCATCGACCTATCCGAAGAGATGTTGAAGATAGCGAAACGCCACGTCGCAAATGCCGGTCTCACCGATCAGATAACCCTCGAACGCGTCGATGCCAAAACCTTACCCTACCCCGACAACACCTTTGACGGACTTATCTCCAACAGCATCGTGCATCACATCCACAACGCAATGAAGGCACTCCAAGAGATGGGCAGAGTTGCCCGTCCCAAAGGCGTTGTTCTCATCCGCGATCTCATCCGTCCAGAAACACCCGCAGACGCGCAAGCGTTTGTTGATCGCTATGCCACAGATGACACACCTTACCAACAGAAGTTATACTACGACTCCTTCCTCGCCGCATTCACCATCGCCGAAGTCAACGAAATGCTGACACAGATGGACATGCCTGATGCCGTCGTAGTCCAAAGCACCGATCGGCATTGGTCCATTGAACGTGCTGGCTGATTGTCTGAATCAGGATTTACAAGATGATAGGATTTATAGGATAACCCAACTTGCTACCTAACGCGTTTTATACATTTGATGAAACCGTTTTGGTCGGTTTCCCCACTCCAGCGGAGTGATATATCTATAGAAACAGTATATCCGACCTCTTGCACTCCAGCGGAGTGCTATGTGGATAAAAAGGTGGCAACTTGCGTTAGGATAACGGAAGTTCGCGCGGCTGGGCACTCCCTATGTAATGACAGGTTCATATTCAATCACTAATGAAATCTCCAGTTTGCCATTCGATGCGTTCGTCTGCCGTTTCTTCATAATGAGTTTTCATTTGTTCCGCCTGTTGTGCCAGAATTTGGCGGCGTTCATCTACCGAAAGACGCATAAACGCTGCCTGAGGTGACTGTGTTTCCCCTGCCACCAACTCAGCTAACAAGCAATACGCTAACGGTAACTCCGTTTTTGGAATTTTCGTGACTAATTGCTGGACCTCAGCGTATATGATTGTTTTCATTTTCCTCTCCTGTCGTAATTGTGATGTGATACACAACACATTGCAGCGCAACATTTTCAACTCTGATCGCCCGTATATGAAAATCATATCATATTATGTCGAAACTATCAAGAACCGGATCGGGCAGGACTATTTATAGTGAATCCTAAAAATAAAGAGACACTTTCATTCCCCGGTAGGTTCGGTTTCCTAACCGAACCGGTGCGGAGTGTCCTATTAATTCTAAACTTTACTATAATTTTCGGTTTCCTTCCTTGTCCAGAACGGACGAAATGCCTTGACATTCACCTTGGAGTGTGTTAATATGTGATTATTGAATTTGGAGCAAAGGATGTGAGAGAAGAATGAACGATGGGTTTGACGATGAACAAGACTCATCGCTGGTGCCAAGTCAAGTTACGATGAGTGTTCCGAAGTTAAATGCTCGGCAACGGGCAATTTACCAAGGATTGAAAGATATTGGAGAAGAAATAGAGGCTTTCTATCTCGATGGACTCAAAATCCTACAAGATGATAATCTGCAAACCGCGGCGTACCTTTTAGTACATATTGCCCGGGAAATTGATGGTGGATTGCGCGATATTCTATCCAGTGACGAAGGAAAAAAGAACATACAGAAGCAACTCACTACGGAGGTTTTGGCTAAGTTTGGAGATCCTAACGAACTGAAAGAGCGTAGAGGTCACATCGCTTCGATTCTTGCAGCACTCGGTATTGAGGATGTCGGTACGCTTCTTCCAGACGATGTCCGAATAAATTTTGCTACCAGATGGATAAACGTTTCTCCGCAATTTCCTAGGTTTGTCCATCGCCGTGGAGTATGGAAGTCCCCCGTGCCAGAGAAGAAGTCGAGAATTTTTGGTATGAATTTGAGAGTATATTGGAAGTTTTAGTCGGAAGTCCTCTTAATCTCCTTAATAGATTAGATCGAATTCTTGAATATGAGGAACCAACAAACGAAATAAGAGGAACTTTGCAGAACCTATTAGAGGTGGAAGCAAGACGTGCGTATTTTTTTAGTAAACTTGAATCTCCAGCATGGTTAATGTCGTTGAAAACGGATGGTTGGTTTGATCCGGATCGTAATCCTACGCCTCAGGAAGATCCAGATCAACCTGGGGTGTTCCGTGTGCCCACCTGGCACGCTCTGGAATATGTAGCGAAGGTTTCCACTCATTCAGAAACCCCTATTGGCGTACTTGTGGACATCGTCAACGCTATCATAGACTACGTTGATGAGTATGGAGAGCGGATCGAAAATGCCCACACAGACTTGCAGACTATCAAAATTATTAGTACATTTTCAGCAGATAGGATTAAACGTCAGCATATCACCTTCATGGGCACTGTCTTGAAATCCAAGTCGAAGTACGGAGCAGTGGATGAGGAAATAGGTCAAACAATTCTGCCTAAACTTCTTGATGGACGTAAACTGGAATTAACACTTGCCCTCCTCACAATAATGCTTGAGATTGAATTTGTTGAGCCAGACCTCCGAACCTTAATGGACGATTATTGGATTGAAGACGCACTCAAAAAACATGGACACGCCATCGCGAATTTATGTGGCGTTGCGGCAGCAGATATCGTGCTGGTGCAGATTCGGAAAATCGCAGATGTGAATAGATTCAAAGTCGATTTCATAGAACGCGTTGAAAGCGATCTCTCGCGCCTCTCACACCCCAATTATGCCGAGTTAATAGTAAGTTTTACAAGTGCCCTCTTCCGGTTTGCTGCACCTGATAGCATAGAACAAACAGTCCAAGTTTTACTAAAGGATCCGCATGCTATCATTAGGCGGATTGCATTCAAGGCGATCACTGACCATTACAACAATCTGAAACACCTGTTTTGGATATGGGAGGGCAATCCACTCAATGATGTGAGACTTGAACCTGAGATTACTGAATTAATTGAAACCCACAATCACACCTTCGACGAGAACGAAATGGAGCAGATATTACAATGGATAGAAGCAACGCAGCACTAACTTCAAGAGTTACTGTAGCAAGACGGCGAAAATGGCTCTCTCTGCTTTTGGACACCGATAACGAAAAAGTTGCCGCCGCCTACCAAAAATACGATCAACTCCACAAAACAAATGTTGAAGCAGCCAATAAAGGAAACGCCGCAACGATGCCGAAGTCAGGAGCAATCGGGCCCGTGAAACCTATAACCACTGAAGAACTTTCAGCGATGTCAAATACTGAGATTGCTGCTTATTTAGAGGGTTACACGGAAAAAGATATCGGGATGCCTGTGCTTGAAGGACGCGGACTCGCAAATACACTCACAGAATGTGTGGCAGCAAATCCACAACGGTTTACCGATAATCTACTGCCCTTCCAGGATGTTCGCAACCTATATCAATATTCACTGTTGCAAGGTTGCCTGGACGCATGGCGGAATAAGAAAAACTTTAATTGGGCAGCACTACTGAAGTTTATCCATCAAATTCTCTTGTCAAAACAGTTCTGGACTGAACAATACAACGATGGCTTTAATTATAGAAATTGGGTGTTTTCGACTACAGCAGATTTGATCACAGAAGGTACAAAGGAGGATACACACGCGTTTGACACACAACTCTTGCCCCTTGCTGAAGAGGTTCTCTTGATTCTCGTAGATAAGGCACAACAGAGTGTGTCCACCCTTAACAATCTTCTTAACGATGTTTTGAATTCAGACAGAGGTAGGGTGTTTTCGGCAATGGTAGATTACGCTTTACGGTTCGCTCGCACCAACGCGTCTGAGTACACAGATTGCCGATGGTCCTATGCCATCAGAGCAGATTTCACCAAAAGACTGGATCGAAGTGTCGAACCCTCACTTGAATTCTCTTATACAATTGGGTTTCACCTACCCTATCTGATGTATCTTGACAAAGAATGGGTTCATCTCAACATAAATCGTATCTTCCCACAGCATGATGAAGACCATTGGCAAGTCGCTTTTTCGGGGTATCTGTTACATCCAGGAGTCCGAGAGGAGTTTCATTCGCTGCTCAAAGCACATGGACATTATCAGAAGGCATTAAGCACTCACTTTGATGATACAGCGGTACTGGATGGACTCGTCAGACACATCTGTACAGGTTGGATAGAAGACAGTGAAACCTTAGACGACAAAACCAGTCTCATTTATCAGTTGATACACAATGGCAATCCAAATCTTCTTGCGGGTATGGTCTACTTTTTCTCTCGGCGCGCTGATAACCTATCTGACAAAGTAAAAGTAAAGGTTATGCCAGCGTGGCGTGCCTTGTTTGAAGTTCTTTCCCAACACAGCGAGAAAGTAGAATATCAAAGGGTTCTAAGTCCATTATCCCAGTGGATAGGACTCATTGATGAAATAGATGATGAAGTACTCGCGTGGATAAAAGTATCCATAAATTACCTTGACAAAGTTCCAGGGTACGCTTTCACCTTATCAAAGGTCATTGAAGCCTTGCAGAAGCACATCTTGATAACACCTGAGAAAGTTGGAGAAATTTATTCGGCAATACCTGAGAGTGAACTGTGGTCTATAGAACAGACACAAAAGAACGAAGTTGAAGAAACCGTCCGAATTCTATACGAAAAGGGGTGTAATGCAACTGCCGAGGCGATCTGTGAGCGATTCGCAAAAGCTGGTGCTCTCTTCTTAAGATCGGTTCGTGAAGAATATAAGAAACCATAAATCGCTGTTGACTAATCCTGTTATAAACACATCGCGTCTAACAGGCGTGCGACGAATATAAAACGTCTTAATTCTGCCCATCTTAAAATCCTGTCCATCCTGATTCAGACATATTTTTTTCTGCACTTCTTTTCCAAAAATATGTTATAATATTTACGAATCCCCAAGATACAAATCCAAAATTTCGCGCTTACATAGGAGAAATCACAATGCCTAAAATTATCTTTGTTTTGTCACTATGTGCACTCCTGATTATCCCCAGCCTCAGCATCGCCAACGTTGCAGAAGATGGACTCGTCGCTTACTGGCCCTTTGATGAAGGCAATGGTAAAAAAGCCATGGATGTCACAGGCAACGGGCATGACGGAAAGTTCAATGATAATCCCAAATGGGTTGAGGGAAAGTTTGGCACCGCGCTTGAATTTGATGGCGAGGATGATCATGTCGCTGTCGCAGACGATCCCGCCTTCGCAATCGAAAAAAATATTACCCTCATGGCGTGGTTCAGCCCAAATGATGTACTCACCAGCCGACGCTTGATGGTCAAAAACAACTCCATCTTCGTTATTTTCGACTTCGGCAATAAAGACAGTATCGACTTCCTCGTCAAACCGAACAACACTTTTGCTGAATCAAAAACAACCGATTGGAAAGTCGGCGAATGGTATCACTTCGCAGGAACGTTTGATGGCAAAACCTTAAAGGTTTACATAAATGGCAAACTTGAAGGTGACAAACCTAACAACGTCCCAATTGCCCCTTCCAACTTAGAACTCTGGATCGGGGGGGACGATTTCGGCCGACCAACAGATTTTTTCCCCGGTAAAATTGATGAAGTCCGACTCTATGAGAAAACTTTGAGTGAAGCCGACATCCAGAAAGTTATGGAGACCCCGCAGGATGTAGAAGCACGTGGCAAACTCACCACAACGTGGGGCGAATTGAAGGTAGGACTCTAAAAAATGTCCGCTGTTCAAATGGTTTGGTAGGAAAACAGAGCCTCATGGAGGCACTTATGTCAACGCTTACAGCGCAAACGTATCTGACACCCGAGGAATACCTTACTTGGGAACGCAAGCAGCCCTTTAAAAACGAATATCACAACGGGCAGATCATCGCGATGTCCGGTGCGAGCCGCTGGCACAATGGTATCACAGTAGATATAGCTGTCCAACTTAGTAACCAATTGATGGGAAAAGAGTGTGAAGTCTACATCAGCCAGATGCGCGTAGGTACCAGTCCGGAGGTCTCCTACTTCTACCCAGATGTTATCGTTGTCTGCGGTGAACCGCGTTTTGAGGATGACACCCTTGACACACTCCTCAATCCGATTGTTGTCGTAGAAGTGCTATCACCCTCAACCGCAGCGTTTGATCGTGGCGAAAAATTTGAGTCCTATAAGCAGCTCGCATCCTTACAGGAATACATCCTTATTTCACAAGACAGTGTGCGCGTTGAGCACTACCAGTGCGAAGGGGCACAATGGCCCCATAACAGGTTTCAGCATCTTGAAGATACGCTATCACTGGCTTCCGTTGAATGTGAAGTCCCCTTGCGCGTCATCTACAGACGTGTCATGCGTAATGCATCATAAAAATTGTCAGTTCGCTTCGCTTTCAGTTAAGAGGGGCTCTGTAGCGGCTACGGCAAACCGGACTGCCACAAAAGGTTTCTTAACTGATAACTGACAACCGATAACTATATGCAATAGGAAGGAATTTGCATGGCAACCCATCAGAAACGCCCCGTCGTTCTCATCATCCGAGACGGTTGGGGCAATAATCCGTATCCCGAATTTAACAACGCCAACGCCGTTCACCTCGCAAAGACACCCGCAGATGATTGGCTTCGGCAGAACTATCCATACGTTCAAATCCATACCTCCGGCGAAGATGTCGGCCTACCCGCTGGAGTCATCGGTAACAGCGAAGTCGGACATCAGAATATCGGCGCAGGACGCATCGTGAACCAAGAACTCCTCCGTATCAGCACGATGATCCGTTCCGGCGAGTTTGCACAGAATAAAGTGCTTCTGGAAGCGATTGCTCATGTCAAAAAACACGGAACACATCTGCACCTCATGGGACTGGCAAGTGATGCTGGCGTCCACAGTTCACTTGAACATCTCTATGGACTCTTGGCACTCGCCAAGGCGAACGGACTTAAGGCGCACCAAGTCTTGGTTCACAATTTTAGTGATGGACGCGACTGCCAACCCGATCTCGGTATCCAATTCTGTGAGCAGATTGAAGCGAAATTGAAAGAGATCGGAATCGGGCAAATAGCCTCCGTTGTCGGTCGTTACTACGCCATGGATCGGGATGATCGATGGGAACGTGTTGAAGTGGCGTACCGCCTTTTAACCGAAGGAACCGGCGACCGCGTCAATGCCGCGAGTGATGCTTATCGCGACTATTATGGAAACCCAGATGACACCAACCGTAAAGGAGATGAGTTTGTCCGTCCCTCTGTAGTTATTGGAACCGATGGCGAACGGCTCCCGCATATCACTGACGGGGATGCCGTTATCTTCTATAACTTCCGAGGGGATCGACCCCGCGAACTTACTAAAGCCTTTTGCTTGGACGAATTTCCCTTTGAAGCGGAAGGGAAAGACGGTGTAACGCGACAGATGGGTTTTAAACGGAATCGCAAACCTGACGTTAAGTTTGTTACAATGACTGAGTACGAACAGGGTATGCCAGTTGAAGCAGCCGTTAAAAAACCACCCAAAATGCAGAATACGCTCGGTGACTATGTAAGCCAGGCAGGGCTAACACAATTCCGATGTGCAGAGACTGAGAAATTCCCACATGTTACCTTCTTTTTTAACGACTATCGAGATGAACCGTACGCAGGCGAAGATCGGCAGATTATCGCCTCCCCGCGCGATGTAACGACATACGACCAGAAACCTGAAATGTCCGCACCCGGTGTGACCGCAGAGATGTTACGTCGGATCGGCTCCGATAAATATGATCTGATCATACTCAACTATGCCAACGGCGACATGGTAGGACATACAGGTTCTCTTCCAGCTGCCATCAAAGCCGTTGAAGCGGTTGATGCAGGTGTCGGGAGAATCGTTGACGCTGTGCTTAAAAAGGACGGCGCACTCATTGTCACCGCTGACCACGGGAACTGTGAACAGATGATTGACCCGGAAACCGGAGGCATTCACACCGCACATACGACGTATGACGTGGATCTCATCGTTGTTGATAATCAACGTAGGGGACAACAACTCCGTGAAGGTGGGAGGCTCGCAGACATCGCACCAACGGCACTCCATCTTCTCGGTTTAGAACAACCCGCTGAGATGACCGGTGAATCATTAGTTCCATAATAGCATTCACAAATTGTAAAGAGGAGTCTCTAAAATGAATGAGCACCAACAGCACCCCATCGCAGCAGAAGCCCATCTAACGGCTGAACAAGATGCAGAATCCGATGCCAAGAAAATTAGATGGTTTTTCATCGGTTTTTTTGGAAATATAGTCGGGGTCCTTATTGCTTCTATCTACGAACCAATGCCACCAGCCTCACGGCTGCTTGAGAAATCATCTGAAGATGCAGCCTTGTACACAGATAGCTACAAAGCGAAAAGTCGGAGTGTTCAAACACGCCAATCCGTGATTGGTCTCATTGTTCCCTTTATCCTTATGTTCTTATGGATAATGCTTATTGGGATGCTTGTGTAGCATACATACAACCCAACACAATGTACAGAATTTACGATTTATGCTTGAATAAACAGGTAGTTTGTGATGAATAAGATTAACTCGGTATAAGGAGGTTTTGGCATGTCCACACCGATTGACCAACAAGTTAGCGACGATTTCAGGCTATTCGCTGGAAGTGCGAACCCAGCATTGGCAAAAGAGATCGCTGCGATTTTAGGTGTTGAACTCGGTAAAATTACAATCGGTCCGTTTCCCAACCTTGAAACGCGCGTTCAGATTGAGGAAAGTATCCGAGGCACCGATATCTATATCGTCCAGCCAACAAGTCAACCTGCCAACGAAAACCTGATGGAACTGCTCATCACCATTGACGCGATGAAACGCGCATCAGCCCGGCAGATTACGGCAATTATCCCTTATTTTGGGTATGCCCGTCAAGATCACAAAACCACAGGACGCGAACCGATCAGCGCGAAACTCGTTGCCAATCTTTTGACAACGGCGGGCGCGAGTCGCGTCATGGCGATTGATCTACACGTCCCACAGATCCAAGGCTTTTTCGACATTCCTATGGACCACCTAACTGCCGTGACGACTTTGGCAAACTACTTCCGCGAGAAACAGGTCGAAAATGGTGTCGTTGTTGCCCCAGATGCAGGACGTGTCAAATTAGCGGGAAAGTACGCCGATATTCTCGGACTCCCGTTAGCCATTATGCACAAGCGGCGAGCCGGTGTTGACGGACAAGATGTCCAATTCGTTGAACTTGTCGGCGAGGTTAACGGTAAAACTCCGATTGTCATTGATGATGAAATACAAACCGGAGGCAGTATTCATCAACAAGCCATAGCGTTGGCGGCGGCGGGTGCGAAACCCGCGTATGTGAGTATCGCACACCCTATATTGGTCGGTCCGGCGTTAGAACGTCTCGATCATTCCTCAATTCGTGAGGTGGTCACTACTAATACGATTCCTGTTCCGGCTGAAAAGCAGCTGGATGGGAAAGTTAAAGTACTTTCTATCGCGCCGCTCCTATCACAAGCCATATTGAGGGTACATCAACACCGATCGGTGAGTCAAGTTTTCCGCGATCAGAAACTTGATTTTCCTGTTTAATTTGTCGGTTACCCAACCCGTCGCTGAGAACTAACTCACGTGATAAACAGGCGGGCACATGGACAAAAAATCGATACTGTACCTTAGCCATTGCGGTTCAAGCATCGGTGGCGGTGAAAAACAACTCGCTTATCTCGTCACAAATATCAATCGCGAACACTATCAGCCGCTTGTTGTCTGCCCGGATGATGGTATTTTCGCAGAACACTTGAGGGATGCCGATATTCCGGTGTTGATTCTCGATCTCCCACCGTGGCGAAAAGCGAAATCGTTGATAGCAAGGTACAATGCCTCCCAGAAATTAGTGTCGCTTGCTAAAACGCACAAGGCACAGTTGGTACATACCTCCGATTCGTGGTTTAATCCGTATCTGTGGTATCTGAGAAAAAGGCTGAAAATCCCTACTGTTTCACACGTTCGGAATCTCCTTACACCTAAGCAGGTGCGAAAGTACAAGTTCGACCAGATGGACAGCATCATCGCTATCTCGGAGCAGAGCAAAACTCCACTGCTCGAAGCAAGGATTGATGCTCGGAAGATTGATGTTATACTGAATTGTGTTGATTTATCAGTCTTTCAACCTCCTTCTGTAACTGCACCATCAGCGGAATACGTCGTTGGGATTGTGGGTAGGATTGAACCCTTCAAACGCCAAAGAGCCTTTGTTGAGATAGCCGCTAAGGTCGCTGCGCAGTGTAAAAAGGTCAGGTTTCATATTATCGGTGCCGCGCTGGATACACCTGAACATCGCGCCTATGCACAGGATGTCCGTCAGTTGGTGGTTAAGCATCAGCTGCAAGCGGTTGTCCACTTCGCAGGACACCGTACGGATATGCCGAATGCGATGCAGGAACTCGACCTCCTCGTAACCCTTTCGGCGGGAAGTGTCATAGCGGAGGCGATGGCAGCTGGCAAACCTGTGATCGGCACGCCCATCGGTAGCACTACTGATATGATTGTTCACGGTATAACGGGTTATGTTATACCTTTAGCGTCAATAGACGCAATCGTTAACCAAATTATTGAACTCGCCAATGACCCAACCCGAAGTTTAGCTATGGGGCAGCGAGCAAGGAGACACGCCGAGAAATCATTCGGTGTTGAAACACATATCCAAAAGGTACAGGACATTTATGAAAAATTGTTAAGCATGGGTTGAAGTTTTTAACGAATTGGTGTATACTAACAGTATCATTTCGCTATGAGGAGTGGAAAAATGCTGACGCAAGAACAGTGTGATTTTTACGAGGAGAACGGTTATATCGGTGTTGAGGCGGTGCTAACGGCAGAAGAGGTCGCTGATCTCCAGCGAGTCACCGATGAATTTGTTGAGAAATCGAGAGAGGTTACTGAACATACTGATATTTTTGACTTGGAACCCGGGCATACCGCAGCGAATCCACGCGTGCGTCGTATCAAAAGCCCAGCACTTTACCACACCGTCTATGATCAAACGCTACGGCACCCTAAGGTACTGGATATAGTAGAGCAACTCATCGGATCCGGTGTTCGGTATAATGGACATAAATTAAATATGAAATATCCGGAGTTCGGAAGTCCGGTTGAATGGCATCAGGATTGGGCGTTTTATCCGCACACCAATGACGATCTACTCGCAGTTGGGATCGTCATTGACGATATGACTGTGGAGAACGGCGCGCTGATGATAGTTCCGGGGTCTCATAAGGGACCAACTTTAGATCATCATCAAAATGGTGCTTTTATCGGGGCAGTGACGGATCCCGATTTCACGCCAGAGGGTGCTGTGCCTGTTGAATTGAAAGCAGGTGGGATCACAATCCATCATGTTCGCGCATTACACGGTTCTGCCCCGAACACCTCTGATAAACCGAGACGCTTACTTCTTTTCCAATATTGCGCCGTAGATGCCTGGCCCCTAAAAGGCATCCCGGATTGGGACACCTTCAACGATTTGATCATCCGTGGTGAACCGACGAATCAACCGCGTATGGTAGCTGCACCCGTGCGTATGCCGGAACCTTATGCAGAGCGCAAAGGCTCTATCTACGAAGTGCAATCCCTACTGGAAAATCCGCTCTACACCAATAGACAGTAAGTCAGACATCAGTTTTCCTATATTTCACCTTTACCCACCAAAAAGAAATGGCGAGGTTTTGATACCTCGCCATACGATCATTAGGTACAAGCCTTGTGAGCAGATAGCAACCGCATATTATTTGTTAAGTCCGAGTCTATGGATGCGGTATGCTGTTGATTCGCGAACCTCCATCCTTTCTACACTCGCCTCAAACCCCGCGCTTTCAACTGCCTCAACTAACGCCGTTTTTACACGCGTAGAGATAGCCTCATTAACACCGTTCGCGGGATCTGCACCAGCGACTGCTTGTAGACTAACACGAAAATACTTCGGTTCATCAGGATTGAAACGCCATCCAATCTTATTCTCTAAAATAGAATCGTCGGTTTCGTTGCTAACTTTGCCAAATGGAAACATGGTGGTCGTTACTTTGTAGACAGCATCATCAATAACCACGGTGTCCACCTTTTCCAGCGACCTCATGACACTGAATGTAGAGGTGAAACGTGTCATTCCGGTAACTGACAATGTGACATCAAAACCTGTTTTACCCATTTCTTCCGAAGTGCATCCGAACGTAAAAACAGACGACACGACGAAAAAATAGAGAAATAATCGACTTAACTGGCGCATCTTAGTCTACCCAACCTAAATTTTTAGTTAGCGACTGTTGCCTTAAAACGCGGGTCCGCTTCAACAGCCTTAACCAACGCATCTGTTGTAACTTTGCCTTTCTCAACCTTCACTACAGCCTTATTCTCATCCATAGAAACACTGACCACTTCAGAGACACCGGCGACCTTGCTGAGTGCATCCTGCACCGCACTAGTACATCCGCCTCACGTCATCCCTGTGACAGCCAGCGTCACTTCCTCAATGCTTGTTTCTGCTGCTTGGGTTGGTGTTTCTGTCGTCTCTTCTGCCGTTTGACTCGGTGTTTCTGCGGGTTTCTTTTGCTGCGTGTCTGCGCAAGCGACAACAAATAGAAGTGCCGCAAAACAGACGAATATCATTCCCGTGTTTAACTGACGCATGAGTCTATCCCTCTTATTTGTAGAGCGATTTCATGTCGCTCCTTTTCAGGTTTATCTATAAAAATGATTAGAACTCGGATTAAGGTTACAAAAACGCGGTGATTTGTAACCGATTCAGACAGGAAAGGTGGGTAAAGCCCACCCTTCCGGTTAAGCGATTAAGCTTTATTCAGCAACTTTGGCACTGAAACCTGTGTCTGTAATGACCTTGGCGACTTTGTCAGCTGAAACCTTACTCTTCTCAATCTTTACAACAGCTGTATTGCTCTCATCAGAGACGCTTACCACTTCAGTAACACCGGGAGTGTTCTTGAGTGCTTCCTGCACTTTGCTGGTACATGCGCCTCACGTCATGCCCGTGACATCGAACGTTACTTCTTGGATCTTTTCACCGAAAAGTCCACAACCGACCATGAAGACAAAGACAACAAGGAAAATCAGCGATAATCTTGCGATGTGCATGGGTTAACCTCCTTAGAATTAGTTGACTATCATTCTAACACGTATCAATTTTTTTGGCAACATATTTTTACAAAATGATGAAAACGCCCTATAGTTACGCACCAAATCCTCGAAAAGTTACCTTCAACGCTATTCTGTCTCTGCCATAGCGCGTATAACTGCAGTGACAACGTGCCGTTTTATTAACTCTACCCGAGAGACGCTTTCGGTGTTTTTCTATTGTTTAGGACTTACGCATTCCTCCTTAAAGTCCCCCTGATAAGGGGGATTTAGGGGGTTTATAACATGAAAAATATCACTTTTGCGTAAGTCCTGTTGTTATTGGGTTACCTTCCGATGCACGTCCAAGAATGTGAAGACCTTTTGAATCCGTTGCAACTGCTTTTGAAACGCAGCAGCACGCTCAAATTGCAGCACCTCCGACGCTTTATCCCGTTTAGCAACCAGGCTCGTCTGCACTTTTTCATATTCTCCATCTAACAAATTAACGATATCCGTAATCATCTCTCCATAACGTTCGCGCGTAATCAACGCTGCGCAAGGGGCATCGCATCGCTTTAGGTCGTACTGAAAACAGGCACGAAAACCCAAAACCGGTGTGATCTCGCCTTCACATGTCCGAACTGGAAAGATCCGCTGTAAAACATCAATCGCTTCATCCGTCCATCGACGACTCGACAACGGACCGAAATATCGCGCACCATCGGGTTGTGTTTCGGACACCCGATCAAGGCGCGGAAAAGCCTCTCCAACGTCTATCCGAATGTACCAAGATGTCCGTCCGTATTTTAGAGCAGTGTTATAAGAGGGTTGATATTCTTGAATCAATCGCGATTCGAGGAAGAGTGCCTCTTGCTCTGAACGACAAATCTGATACCGGACATCTGTTGTCCAACGGATAAGCCGTTTGATCTTGCTCGGGCGGTTCTTCGTTTTATGGAGATAAGAACGCACCCGTTTCCGTAAGCATTTCGCCTTGCCGATATAGAGGATCGTCCCCGTGGCTCCACGAAAAAAATAGACCCCCGGATCCGATGGCACATCGGCTATCATTTCTTGCGTTAGCATCAGTCAATTCACAGAATAATATTTGTTGCTTTCAATTTAATCTATCATACTTTCCCAAACAATTCAACGGAAAAGACGCTTTGACGCTGCCCGATCTGTTGACATATTTCTCCCTTTCTGCTAAACTCATACATCATCAAGGGAGGATAGAAACATGAAACAGGTATTTTGGCTCGCTATCATTGGAGGTTTGTGTATAGCAACGTGCCCGATTTCTGCAGAACTGCTGGATGATGCCGTTGGTATTTGGCTTTTTGATGAGGGTAAAGGCGGGACCGCTGCAGATACATCGGGCAATGGAAACGACGGCACGATTACCGGCGCGAAATGGGCAGAAGGCAAATTCGGCGGCGCATTGGAATTTGAACCACCGCATGTTGTGACCGTTGAACCCGCTGATAGCCTCAATTTCAAAGACCAAATGACCATCGCGACTTGGGTCTATATGAATAAAGGCGTTTCTGATACTGCTATTCGACGAAACGGTTCTTATTTGTTGGAGGTTCAATCGGCAACTGAAAGAGTGCCGGGGGGTTACGTCTTCGGCATCTGGTCGGGTGGTGGGTTCACAGGGGGTGTGTGGGGAAAAACCGTCGTTGAACCTGAAAAATGGTATCACATTGTCGGACTCTACAACGGCAGCGAGATGCAACTTTATGTGGACGGCACGCTTGAAGCCACTACCAAACAGGACGGTGATGTAGATCAAGCAGGCGAACTGCTTTTCGGGACCTTCGGAGGTGAGAAATTCATCGGCAGATTGGACGAGATCATCTTCTTTGACCGTGGTATTACAGAGGATGAGATCGCAGCGTTGATGAAGGGTGTAGAGGCTGTCTTACCCGTTTCCCCGAACGGCTTGCTCACGACGACATGGGGACGACTCAAGGCAAAGCAATAGGCAGATATTACGAAAGGGAAGACACACTTATGCATGATTGGCAACCGACCTCTGCACAAAAAGAACAATATGAGAACGAAGGCTACTTTATCCTTCGCAATATTATCTCAGAAGACTTGGCTGCGCAACTTCGCGGCGTGATTCGTAATCACATCATGCTACCCGATCCCGGACAGTTCGCTGATATTGATCCCATGGATCCGATGGACGATTCGCCACAAGGACGTATCGCACGTTATCGTAAACTCAGCAACTTCTGCGTCCAATCGCCACTGATATGGCACAATATCCATGCCGGTCCTGAAATACTGAATATCGCACGCTATTTCCTTGGTGATGACATTATTATGAAGTACAATAGTTGCTTCCTTAAACCCGCACGCACTGGCAGCGCAACACCGTGGCACCAAGATAATGGACTCTGGCGCGATGGTGAAACCGAACCTTTCAATTTCTGGACACCCCTTGAACCCGCAACGCGGGAAAATGGATGCATGCAGTTCATACCCGGTAGCCACAAAACCGAGATTATAGAACACGTCTTGTATCCTGATAGCATACACGGCGAACTACCACGAGAAACCGTTCAGGAGATGATCGAAAAGCAAGGCGTACATCACATTGAATTGGGTACCGGAGATGTCGTCATCTGGCACAGCAGTCTTTGGCACTATAGCCCGCCAAACAAAACTGAGCGGAGCCGTATTGCTGTCGCAGGTGTCTATACAAATCCAGAAATCGTCAAGACAAGCAAACGCTTCTGGCATAACTTTCGATGGGTAATGAAGGACGGTGCGATCTGCACACAATTTCCACCGGAAAATGTCGAGATGGAAATCGAAAATCCTCAGAAACCGAAGCCATTCCGACCTGCTGAGGACTATTAACCCATGGCATTAAAGAAGCCAAATATCGTTATCTATCTTTCCGATGATCACGGCTGGGAGTACCTCGGTTGCTACGGGAACGAATATATCCAAACCCCACACTTGGACGGTATCGCAGAAGAAGGTATCCATTTCACACACGCTTTCACACCGACACCGACATGCGCCCCCTCCCGCTCGACACTCTATACCGGTCTCTATCCAGCTCGACACGGCGCAATGGGGAATCATACAGAATGCCATGCACATCTCAAATCACTACCAAGTACGCTCCGCGAACTCGGTTATCGCGTCGCAATCGCTGGAAAAACGCATGTAAAACCGGAAACTCTCTTCGATTTTGAATACATCGGCGGTTTTCTGCCTAAGCGTCCGGAACATAGACGAAAATACCGAGCGGAAGGACTTGATACGGGGCCAGTCAAACGCTTCCTTTCAAGCCATCGACAAGAAAATCCAGATCAACCGATCTGCCTTATCCTTGGTGATAGCAATCCGCACGTCACATGGGAACCGAATAAAATTTATGACCCCGATGCCTTGCCATTGCCACCTTATATCGCCGACACCCCTATTGCCCGAAATGCGCTTACTAACTACTATCAAGACATCACCACAATGGATACTCGTATCGGTGAAGTTGACAAAATGCTGGAAACACACGGATACACCGACAATACACTGTTCATCTACACCACTGACCACGGTTCTGAATGGCCACACTGTAAATGGACACTCTATGACACCGGCACGCGTCTGCCGTTCATCGCGAGGTGGCGCGGTGAGATTCCCGCGGATACTGTCACCGACGCGATGATTTCACACGTCGATTTCTTTCCTACGCTTATAGACATCGCAGGTGGTCAACCGTCGGACGATGACGATTTAGATGGTAAAAGTTTTAAGAAAGTCTTACTCGGTCAACAGGCAACTTTCCGGGATAAAATTTACGGCACACATACCCGCGACGGCAACATGAACGTGTTTCCGCAACGCTGTGTCCGAGATACCCGCTATAAGTATATCTTGAATCTGATGCCTGAGAACAGATGGACAACCCATTTCACTGAAGTTGAAGGCATTCCAGAAAGCCACGCTGAGGTATGGAAAAGTTGGGTGAAAAAAGCTGAGACAGATCCACAAACCGCACAACTCATCTATCTCACGCAACATCATCCCGTGGAGGAACTATATGACATAACGATGGATCCGTACGAGTTCAACAATTTAGCTTTCAGTGCGGAGACGCGTCCGATTCTCGAAAAGATGCGCACCGATGTTCGCTACTGGATGCGCTCACAAAATGACGAAGGGAAGCGTGAAATATGCAATTCAAATTGATAACACATTATCTCATAAACCCGAAACGGAAAACCCCGTTTTCGGGCACTTTTAGTTTAATGAACTTAGTGAACCTTTCAATCCTATTTGCTGCCGTTATCTTCTTGTGTCCGGCATGTGACAAACCAGAGCAGACTTTACAAGATATTATGTCTCCAGAGGAGACAGTCGAGCAACTCCCGTTGGGTGAGGGACTCGTCATCGGTGCAACGGCACCTGCGTTCTCGTTGCCGGATGCAGACGGAAATATACATAGTCTCTCCAATTACAGCGGACAAAAGTTGGTGATTGTCTTTTATCGGTTTGGTACATGAGGCTTCTGTCAAGCGCAACTCGGCGAGTTGCAAACAGGTTATGAGGACATTAAAGCACAAGATGCCGAAATAATTGCGATTAGTACCGATTCACAAGCTCTTACAGGTTTAACAAGGCAGAATCTCGGGATAACATATCTCATACTCTCGGATGAAAATAAGGCAGCGATTGATGCCTATAATGTGATTGATACGGGTAACACGCGTATCGCGCGCCCAGCAACCTATATTATTGACCAAGGCGGGCATATTACATGGAAGTTCCTTGATGTCAGATTTGATACGCGCGTCAGTTCCGAGCAGATTCTGACTGAATTGAAAAAATTGTAGAACCTACACAACGATTTCAAAAGTCCTCCTGATAAGGGGGTGTTTTTGCTGGGGTGTTTCTTCTAAGGGGGTTAAAAATGATTGATGTCTGTTTTTTTGCTGACGAGGTTTCTAAAACTGATTTTGAGGAAGCCATCAAACTCGGTGTTGGGGCCGGCGCGAATACCGTTGAGATACGAGGTGGTGTGTGGGGCAAACACGTAACTGAAATTGACGATAACGATGTTCAACGCGTTCAAGATGTGCTGAGCACCTACAATGTCCGCGTCGCCAGTATCGGATCGCCGTTTGGTAAATGCGCAATTGACGATCCGCAGGAGTATGATCAACACCGAAAGCACTTTGACAGGATGGTCACACTCGCACACGCCTTTGATACCCAAGTCATTCGCGGGTTCACGTTTTGGAACCCGAATCGTCGAACGAAAGGCGCGGCGCGTCCGGATATTAACGACTATATGGAGCGCATTGTCGAGAAACTCTCGCTGGTTGTTCCGGTTGCAGAGAGTGCAAACGTTACGCTCTGCTTTGAAAACGAAAGCGCGTGTCTTGCTGGCACTTGCGAGGAGACGCGTGCTGTCATTGATGCCCTTGGGAATAGCCCCGCACTCACTTCGTGCTGGGATGTTAATAACGGATTACACTGCGGAGAAAATCCGCTCCCAGACGGGTATGCCCACATTAAAGGACTCGTGCGACATCTGCATGTGAAACCGAATCGGGAGAAAAATCTTGATCCTATCGGCGACACAGAATTGCGCTATGCACAGATCCTCGAAGTGCTTGTTGCTGATAGATTCACTGGTGCAGCGAGCATTGAACACTGGGGACAACCCGGCGATATGTTGAAAGGGGTGCGGCAACTGCGTGCCTTAGTTGATGCTATGTAGACTTCTATAGGTAAAGGAGAAATGCAATGCAATTGAAGCCAGACGCACCACAATTAACTTGGCAGGGTGCCATTTCCCTCCAGCAAACTGAAGATTGGATGATGCCGTGGCGCACACCGCACCCAGCCCATATTTTGTTCCCAGAACCGTTACTTGAACGTTCAGCGATGCCTGCTGGCGTTCGCATCAGTTTTCGGAGTAATACGACCCAGGTTTCGGGTAATATCGTACCGCAGAATGAAAGCGGAATGCTTGATCTCTGTTGCAACGGGGAATTAATAGATTCAATTGATCTGAAACAACAGGACAGTTTCGCCTTTGAAAACTTATCTAATGAAGAAAAATTGATCGAATTGTGGCTGCCGCAGTTCGGAAGGTTTCAACTCCGCAGTTTAGAGATAGATGATGGCGCAACACTTGAGCCGTTCACAGACACACGCCCGCGGTGGATTACCTATGGTAGCTCTATCACGCAGTGCCGGACAGCTGCGTCCCCAACACAGACGTGGCCAGGAATCGTTGCTCGCACACACGGACTGAATTTAACCTGCCTCGGTTACGGGGGACAGTGTCATCTCGATGCAATGGTGGCCCGGATGATCCGTGATACGCCTGCTGATTATATCTCAATGTGCCTCGGTATCAACATCCAAGGGGCATCCAGTTTAGGACAGCGAACGTTCCGTCCGGCGATTATTGGTGCTGTCCAGATTGTTCGAGAGAAGCAGCCAGATATACCGATCGTGTTGATGTCACCTATTTGTTCCCCACCGAGAGAAGAAAATCCAAACACTGTAGGATTTCATCTCAAAGGCATGCGTGAAGAGGTACAAGCCGCTGCCGAAGCACTTCAAGCACACGGCGATAAGCAGGTCCATTACGTTGACGGGTTAAGTGTCTTTGGAGCCGACTATGTTCACTTACTCCCAGATGACCTACATCCCGATGCGGAAGGCTACCGAGTCATGGGTAAGAATTTCATAACTGTAGTCGCCGAAAAATTTTTTGTATAAATAATCCAAGGGGTAGGCACAAAACCTACCCCCGCGGTCCCCAGGCCAGTAGGTGCGGTTTGCAACCGCACCGAACCTTAAGCACAAAGCCAGCAAAATATACCTATTCACGTAAACACATCTCGATGAATACATTCGTCCTATCGCGCTTTAAGCGTCGCCCAAGTGGTTGCTAACTTGCCTTTCGACGAGACATCTAATGCAGCTTCCCAACCGCTTTCCATGAGGAGTTCGATGTCCTCTTCCTCTAACGCCACACCTTTTTTCGTGACAAAAACTTCATCTAATCCACCAACGAGGTTCTCACTGCCCCATCCGCCAAATTTCAACGCCGCTGGATTATCCATCGTCGCACCGACGTTTCTTTCTGTCTCCTTTTTTCCATTGACGTATAGCGAGATGACCCCTTTCTTGCGAACAGCGACGGTGTGATGCCAACCCTTTCCGACAATATCGGTTTTACCGTCGTCAATGTGGTTTCCGCCACCCTCAAAGATAAAGAAGCCGGTGTCTCTATCGATACTTGAGCTCATCGCCCAGAACCCTGCACCGCCGTTCCGTTTTATGACGACATACGCGTCCTTATTTTCTGAGTTCATCCAGCACCCAACAGTGAAATCATCATCTTCAAAATTGAAAAGATCGTTATGGGCAATAGTAACAAACTTCGGACTTCCATCGAATTCCAAAGCTTTGCCAAACTTCCCGTCTATCCATTTGGGTCCGTCAAATTCCCCATCGTTTCCATTCTCAGTAAAGTCTCCAACAACTTTTCCTTTACCTTCATCAAAGAGCCACACACCAGCAAAATCGTCAAGATTAATTTCAGCACCGCTAAACGAGACGACTATAAGACTGAGGCAAACACCACACAATATCGTGAATCCACGGGATTTCATCCTTCTATCCTCCTTTGATCTCCACAGCAGTTCCTGTTTCTGCGGAGGCGTAAATAGCATCGGTTATTTTCTGAACAACAAGCGCATTTTCCAAACTCGTCAAAGGCTGCCGATGCTCGCGTATACCGGCAGCAAAATCAGCCAACGGGTTGCTGTGTTGTGATCCCGGGGCCTCCCCTATTTCCGTAAGGGATGTTGATTCAACACCGCCTTCTGTTGTTGCGCGATTATAAGTAACACTTTCCGGTTTCCCGTCGCCCATGGTCAACTTAAGAGACCCGTCTGTCCCGATAATTTCCCAACCTTGATGTGTGTGCATCGTCATAAACTCACCACGTTCAACGCTGAGCACAATACCCCCTTCACATCGGATGAGTGCAGTATAGTGCGTTTCCGCATCGGAACCCAGAGCGATGTGTGATTCAAAGACCGATGGCACCGTCCATGTCTGTGCAAATACAGTCTGCGGCTTCAGCTGCCATCCTGTAAGACCAAGCAGATAGTCGAGGTCATAACATCCCCAGTTTACGAGGATACCGCCGCCGTTGAGGGCCTTCGTCAACCGCCAAGCTGGGCGCGGCGTGTCGGGTTCTTTCCCCGCACCTCTGATGGCGCGACAATGGACACTACGTAGGTCGCCCAAACCGCCAGTCGTGATGAATTGTGTCGCAAGCCGCGCAGCTGCACTGAAACGGTTCCGCGAGGAACAACATCCTGAGATTAAGTCACCACGCGCAGCGATGAGTTGTTCGACTTCGGCAGCGTTCATCGCTATCGGTTTTTCAATCAGGACATGCTTGCCTCTCTCAAACGCACGTAAGGCTACCTCAGTCCGGTATTGTGTGGGAAATGCAAGTACAACTGCTTCGACTTCATCGTCATCGAGCAGATCGAGGTCGTTGCTATACATTTTGGGTGGGTTAAAGCGTTGCGCAGCGTTAATCCTATTTGCTTCAATCAGATCCGCCGCGGCAACTAACTCAATGTGTGATACCTCTGATGCGATACCGAGATGTCTACTCCCGATTACGCCACATCCAATTACACCTACTTTTACGGGTTCCATGATACAATAAGGGTCCTTTCTCAAGATGAAATCTAAGCGGTAGGAACAAACCCGGGGTACTAACGACAATTGTACATCAATCCCAAGTTTATTGGGTTATTATGGCACGGAGGCAAATTGATGTCAAGAAATTTTATAGTATATCCCGAAAATAAGTTTACATTTTCTGAGATTTATGTTATCGTTTACGATTATGGCATATTCAACAGATTTACGCAAACGCGTCCTTGATTTCATTGATAACGGTGGCAGTAAAGCCGACGCTGAACGGACCTTTGGCATCTCAAGAAGGACGATCTATAATTGGTTAGAAGCAGAAAACCCGTTGACTTATGACAGACCGGGCCCCAAGGGCCCTCGACATATTGATTACGATGCCCTCAAGCAA
>PYJC01000176.1:34976-35140 GCA_003635255.1 Candidatus Poribacteria bacterium
AAGCGACACAGACGCATGGCAAAACACCCGTTTATATTGACGAGAGCGGTTTCAGTGAAACCGATTTTCGTCGGTATGCTTATGCCCCGAAAGGTGTGCGTGTTGCAGATAAAGTGCCGAGTCATCGGTATACCACAACGACCTTGATTGCCGCACGTCTTGAT
>PYJC01000176.1:35160-41781 GCA_003635255.1 Candidatus Poribacteria bacterium
GCGATGCGATTGCCTTCAACACGTGGCTTTCGGAGATGTTATGTCCATTACTTGATGATACCCATGTTGTGATTATGGATAATGCCTCTTTCCACAAAGGTTCTCAGACAGCGGCATTGATCGGGGGTTCTGGTGCGGATCTATTGTTTTTACCGCCGTATTCCCCGGAGTTGAATCCCATTGAGAAGGATTTCGCCAATATCAAGCGGATACGTCAATACAATGCTGAGACTTCTATTGATGACATTATAAAAGTGTATAATTAATTACGGGTTTTACTATAAATGGTGAATAGGGACTTTTAGTTCTATTGTTGGAGGGATCTGAACGTGGATGCACCGATTCGCAGCCCCGTAGGGAGTTTTTGCTTGGGTGTTTCTTCAGTATGTTTATAGAAACGCCACCCTCCACGCGGCTAAGCCCCGTAGGGGCGGCATGTCTATTTCGAGAAAAAAATCGTCCAAACTTTAGCATAAAATAACTGTTTACAATATCCGCTAATTCGGGAAAAGGGACGGACGTTCCTTTAGAACGAAGTTTTGATTTGTCCCCAGTGAGTTGCGAGTTTACCTTGCGGTTCGACGGGGAGACCTTCTGCTTTAAAAACCTGCTCAACTTCGTCTGCAGATAAAGCTCTGTTGTAAATTAGAACCTCGTCAATTATCCCCACAAAACCACCATCACCTGCGTGTCCGATCTCGGTTTCTGATCCACCCGTAGCCATGGGACCGTTGTAGTTTTGTTCTTTCTCCAACTTCCCATCAACATAAAGAAACATCTCTTTGTCAGCAACAACACCGACAAGATGATGCCACTTCCCTTTATCAAACTGGGGAGCACCAAAACCGCCATCCCCTTGCCAACCCGGTTGGACGATAAATTCCATCTCTTGCCCGGCATTTCTACCATCAAACCGCAATGCCCAACCGTTGACATCACGTTGTGCAACGATTGTGCCGCAGCAGCCTGCGACGACCCCTTGTACAGGACTATCACTGTCAGCGTTTACCCAAGCCGCAACGCTCATCTCTTTTTCACCGGCAAATTCTAAAGAAGCCGTGCCGGGAATATGAACGGAATTCTTGCCGCTGAATTCAAGGGCTTTACCGACTTTACCAGCGACAGACTTCGGACCGTCTTTAAGCTCGCCATCGTTGTCACCTAAAACGTCCTCAACCTTACCACCCGCAATAGTGCCCTCATCAAAAGACCAATAACTCACTACACCGTCGAGTGGAAGTTGCGCCTGTGTTAAAGAAACCGATACAAAAAGCCACACAATAAGCAGAATCGGTATTGATATTTTTTTTAACATATAATTTTACTTCCTTATATTTAAATTTTTTTGGAAAAAGGCGGGCAAGGATGCACACCGCCCGCCGCTTAATTATCTAATACTGCTGTTTGACCTTCCCCCAAGTCGTGGAGAGTTTGCCTTCCGGTTCAACTGGCGTCAAAAGCATCGCGGAAAGCCCTTTGTCCATCATCATCTGGATATCGTCAGCACCTAAAGCAACATTGAAGATGGCGACTTCGTCAATAATCGCATTGCCGAATCTGCCGTCACAACAGGTATCCCTACCGATGAACAGCGGTCCGTCGTCAGCATCAATCGGATCTTTATTGATTGTCATTGTGCTCTCTACCACACCATCAATGTAGATATTCCACACCCCAGTTGCACTGTCAAATGTAGTGGTATAGAGATGCCAATCGGTGATGTCGTCCGGACCAACTTCGCCATCACGCCAACCACCGGGTTTGTTCCAACAACCGTTGTTACAAATCGGCCAGGAAACGTTTTTTGTCCCTTGGTTCGGATGGATAATGTATGCGTTCCGTTTTTCAACCATCCACCCGTGCTGATTCCATGTATCTGTCATGCTTTTAACCCAAAGCGAGACAGTAATGGCATCCGTCGGATTTACGTGTGCAGGAATTTCGACATAAGCGTCTACACCATCAAGTTCTAATCCCGAACCAAACACACCGCTAACCCATGCTGGGTCACCTACCAACGTAGCATCAAGGGCACTATCGGATGAATCTGCGGCAAGATTGCCACTGCCTTCGTCAAAGAGCCAGAGACCTGTTACTGTATTCATCTCAATCCGGGCAAGCGCGGGAGAGACCGTAAGCAGACAAATACTCAGTATTAAACTGAGTCCTACGAAAGTTAATTGCCTCATAAATTTCATGGAAATCTCCTAACGTATTTAGATATTTGTGTCCGTACAAACCGAATTCAACAAGTTCGTTAAAAATTTTTCAACCCATGTGTCCAATTATTATACCAAAAGGTTGGGGTTATGTCAATCAATTTTTCGGTTGACACAAGTTATCAAGAAGTGGTATCATGTACAATAGAATGAAGCACTTAGACTTCAGTTCACGGTTATAGAAAAGTACAAGACATTACCTAAGATGCGGGGCGTTACTCGCAAGCCCTTTCAAGAAATAAGGAGGTTGGCGTTCATTCCATACCTGAAGGGTGGGTTTTGACGCTGTGAAGTTTGATGAAACAGAGAAAGCAAATATTATCTATTTTGGTAGTCGTGCTGCTGCTTTCTGGCGTACCTTTCGCGCTTGCCCAAAAAGGGTGGGTGACGGTGAGTGAATCCAAGTGGCAGGCTTCCTTTTCCGATATCTTTTTCGTAGATGCACAACACGGATGGATCGTTGGTAGCAGTGCCACAATTCTACATACCAATGACGGCGGGGCAACATGGAACCAGCAACCGTTACCGCTTGAAGTTGAACTAAAGAAAGTTCGTTTTATCGATCCGCAAGTCGGCTGGGCTGTTGGGGACAACGGCACAGTACTGAAGACTACAGATGGTGGACAGACGTGGATGAAAAAGAATACGGGTACTAACACCGCCCTGTTAGCAGTCTCTTTTGTGGATGAAAAACACGGATGGGCAAGTGGTGACGGTGGATTCATTATGGGGACGAAGAACGGTGGTACCACGTGGGCGCAACAATCTATTGACACCAATAATACAGTTGAAGGTATCCATTTCGTTAGTCCTGAAGTCGGTTGGGCAGCAGGTGGCGGTGGAACCCTTCTTCATACCATGGACGGTGGGCAGACATGGGGATTCCAGACCAGCGCAACTGTCAACACACTCGATGCCATTTACATGCTAAACGACAAAGTAGGATGGTCAGTCGGTGCCGGTGGTGCCGTTGTCGCAACAGTTGATGGAGCCAAGTGGAAAGTCCAAACAAGCAATGTGCCAAATTCAAACGGGATGCCTGAACCGGTATGGGATGTCCACTTCGCCGATGAAAATATAGGCATTGCCGCCGCCGAATTCGGTGTAATCCTTCGTACAAAAGACGGTGGCATAACTTGGGCACCCCTTGAAACTCGACCCGTGGCGGCTCGACTCCAAGGCATTCACATGATCAGCACAACCGAAGCATGGATCGTCGGAGATAAGGCAACAATCCTGCACACCACAGATGGTGGGGAAACGTGGGACGTTATATCAAGCGCAAGCGAACTTCGCGCTGTTTATTTCCATGACGACATGCTCGGCTGGGCAGTCGGTTTGGCTGGAAGCGTTTTGCACACCAACGATGGCGGCGAAACATGGAAACCCCAAGATAGTGGGAATGTCTTTGAACTCTTCGGTGTCGGATTTGTTGATGCAAACAGAGGTTATATCGTTGGAAGCAATGCAGCATTGGCTGAAACAAAAGATGGCGGCAAAACTTGGGGAGACCTCAGCGACCCAGGGGATGAAGGCCACGGCACCGCCGAACGGATTAAGTTTGAAGGGGACCTGAGTTTTCTAAGTGCCATGGGTTCCTACGCCATGAGTTTTGGGAGTCCTACACACGCATGGGCAGTCGGTGAAATGTCCAGAGTTATGCACACCACAGACGGCGGGGAAACTTGGAGAAACCAAGATGGTGCCGCTATGTTTGTCAATCTGTACGGGGTGCATTTCATTAATCAAAACGTGGGGTGGGTCGTCGGAGATGCTGGCACTATCTCGAAAACTATGGATGGCGGACTTACCTGGACCCCTACTTCGCAAGGACCAACGTGGAACGATATCCATGCCATAGACGAACAAAACGCATGGGTGGCCGGTGAACTGGGGGCTATTATGGTAACCACAGACGGCGGCACTACGTGGATTGATCAGACAGTCCCGACAGATGCGAACCTTAAAGCGATTCTGTTCCGTGATGCCAAAGAAGGTTGGGCGGTCGGAGACAATGGCACAATCCTCTATACAAACGATGGGGGTGTCACTTGGTTGATGCAAGAATCACCGACCACAAATCATCTCCGCGATCTCGTGCAAACGCCAAGTGGTCAACTCTGGGCAATTGGCGACGCTACAACCATTATCCGACATTAGATTTGCTTACACACGTCCGGGTGGGTACTTGCTACCCACCTATATTCATGATTTCCCTTATAGAGATACGCCTTTCTGAAAGTCCATCTTTACCGAACATTGGGAGGACATCACTGCAATGCATCTGTTCCGGTTCTGCCACTTCGCCTGTGTCGGAACCTTTTTACTACTTCTAATAAACCTCTCCACTGTAGCACAAGAACCACGCGTTTTAACATTAGAGCAAAGCATCGAGATTGCTAAACAGAGCAATCTTACCGTTCAAACTGCTGAGCAAAACCTCAGGACCGCCGAGGCACAAGTCCGTGCTGCACGTGCAGGACTCTTGCCAAGAATTACAGCCAGTGGTAATTATACCTATTTTAAAGATATACAAAAATCAGTAATTCAAGCCGATGGCGGATTCGGTTTCCCGATGCCGGGCGGCGAAATGGCAGAGACACCATCCCCAAGTGCAGACAACGAGTCTGAACTGATTGAACTGGAATTTGGCGCACACCATAACGTTCAAAGCACCGTTAGTCTAACACAACCTGTTTTTGCGTGGGGACGCTACTATTACGGTTATCAAGCCGCGAAACTCAACTATCAGGCAGTGCAACGCGATGTTGATGCCGCCTATAATCAACTCCGTTTAGATGTCTCCGAGGCATTCTACGGGGCATTGATCACTCAGGAATTCGTGAGGGTAGCACAACAAAGTGTATCCCTTGTTGAAAAGCAACTCGGCATTGCAGAGGCATCGCTTGAGGCAGGGGCTGCAACCGATTTTGATGTGCTTCGCGCAAAGGTCCAACTCGCAAACGCTACGTCCCAACTCGTGCGTGCCGAAAACGCTGTCATCACTACCAAAGATGCCTATAAAACAGTACTCAACATACCACTCGCCGAAGACATATCCGTTAAAGGCACACTTGAAATCCCAGAAAAACATGAGATGCCAACGTTAAACCTTGACACCCTAATAGAACAGGCACTTAAAAATCGTCCTGAGATGCACCGCACGCAACTCAGTGAGGCGGCCGCACGCAAACAGATCGACATTACCAAAACCCGGAACCGTCCCGACCTCGGCCTCTTCACAAACTATCAAATTTCACAGAACGAAAGACTTACGCAAATGAATAGAATCTGGAGCGTCGGGTTCCAAATCAACATCCCTATTTTCGACGGTTTCGCAACGCGCGCAGCCGTCCACCAATCCGAATCCGCTTTAAAGCAGGTCCAGTTGGGCAGAACACAGGTCAAAACAGGCGTTGAGTTTGAAGTGCGAAATACCTATCTTAACCTACTTGGGGCACAAACACTTATTGATGTACAACGGGAGGCGGTCACCCAAGCACAGGAGAGTGTACGCATCGCAAATCTCCAGTTTCAAAACGGAATCATTACCACCGTCGCGTTGACCGACACACAACTCGCCTTAGCACAAGCTGAAGTCAACCGTCTTCAGGCGTACCACGATTACGTTGTCGGTTTAGCGAGATTGGAAAAGGCAATAGGACAACCCCTACAATAAACAGACACTTCAGCAACGTTGGTTAAAAGGAGAAAAAAAATTGAAGAAAGTCCTGGTTATTATTCTCATAATATTAGCGATCGGCGCGATTCTTGCCGTGCCACGGTTTCTAAAACAGGAGAAACCCGCAGCTGAGCAGGCTGAAGCCGCAGCCGTGCTTAAACCGGTGGAAGTTACAAAAGCAAAACGAGGCGAGATTCGTTCGGAACTTGAATTGTCTGGAACAATTCAGGCGGCATCACAAGTTAGTGTTTTCCCTAAAATAGCGGGGCGTCTCATTGTCCTAAATGTAGATGAAGGCGATCGAATAAAAGAAGGCGCATCGCTTGCCACTGTCGAGCATGAAGAATTAGAACTTGCTGTTCAACAAGCAGAAGCGACATTGGAAGCCGCAGAAACCGCTTATTCTCAAACAAAGCAGCTCGCAAAAGTACGAGTGCAATCGCAGATTGCGCAAGCAAGGGCACAACTCCGAGCAGCCGAAATCGCACTACAGCAAGTTATCGACCTCTCCGAAATTCGGACGGTCACGCAGATAGAGCAGGCACAAGCAGCACTGAAATCACTCGTCGCGAATCTTGAGAAAATTAAAAGCGGTGCCCGCGTTGAGGACCGACGGCAGGCACAAGCTGGCTTGAATCAGGCAGATGCAAACCTCACCAATGCTAAAAGTAATCACACGCGGATGCTCCAACTCTTCCAAAACGGGGCTATTAGCCAGCA
>PYJC01000177.1:0-166 GCA_003635255.1 Candidatus Poribacteria bacterium
GGTCTCGTTATCGAAGTTCCGTCCGGAACGGCTTGACGATGGTACAATCGTTATCCGTTGGATCACCGAATCTGAGTTGAACAACGCTGGTTTCAATATCCTGCGTAGTGAAAAACGAGACGGTGCATTCACGAAGATTAACACTTCATTGATCGCAGGTCAAGGC
>PYJC01000177.1:200-78675 GCA_003635255.1 Candidatus Poribacteria bacterium
AGATAAATCTGCGAAGCCCAATGTCGTTTACTACTACCAGATTCAAGATGTCTCCCTCGACGGTAAAGTCCAAACCCTACGGATGAGCCGTCTGAAAGGTGATGTCTCACCTAATGGTAAGATGACAACGATATGGGGTGAAATAAAAGCGTTGCAATAATACGAAAGGCACGCGATCGCGGTTATCGTGATGGCGTGCTTTCGCTTAGCAACAACTCGGTTATTCAGGGAGAAGTCTATAACCGAACTAACCTAACGCTTGGCGGTGGATTCCCTGTCCACCGCCTTGCACTTTTAATAGTGGTCAGTACGATTTTTCTGCGAAAAATCTTTCAGTTATCAGTTTGCCTTGCAGTGAGAGTTAAGAGTCGGGAATCGGAACTATTGAAACTATAAACACAGCAACACCCCAAAAAGAGTAACAACCAAAGGATTTGGAAACGCACAGACTAAAATGCCCATCGAACTCAACTGGATCTCCACCAGCACCCACAACGAATACCTCCAATTCTACGGTGTCGATCTCAACGATCTGTTCTTTGAACACCTCAGAGGCGTGTATATCATTTGGTATAAGAAAGGCAAACGCGCCGTAACCGTCTATGCTGGCAAAGCGAAACTGACACTCATCAAAGAGCGGCTCAAAGAACACCGCGACGACCCTGAGATCATGACCTACGCGCCGAGACACCTGTATGTTGCCGTGGCACCGGCGTTGATACACTATATAGACGGCATAGAGCGGTTTCTACACGATACACTCCAACCGCTTGTTGGAGAGCAAAGCACACATTCCGTGCCACTGCCTGTCAGTCTGCCGGATGTGGGGTTGCGGTGGTATTAGATTAGTTGCCAGTTGCCAGTTACCAGTTACCAGTTAAGAGAGTATAGAAGGAGAGTATAGATAAAAAGGAGTTGTATAAAATGAAAAATCAACGTTTTAATCGTAATATGTTTGGCAGTATGGATTCACAGAGGATGGCACAGGCAGCGTTACCGATCCTTATCTCGTTTGGACAAAAATGCGATATCGTTATTATGCGGGATTTAGCCAAGGAGGTAGCACCAGATCTCCCTCGATTTAATTTTAGTATGAGATGGACGCTTGCTTGGATTCAGACAACGCTTTGGGAATTGGAGAGGTCGGAGGATTGGAACTATGGAGAGATACCATGTATTACAGCAATTGTCTTAGACAAGCCGGAAAAGCCTACCAATCGGATGGATCAGGAGACCCGGATTGATCCGAATAGACCGCTACCGTGGGAAGACTACAAAACGGAACATATCTAACCTGTGTTTGGCTATCCTCATTGGGATAAAGTTATGGAGTTTGTTTACGACAGGAACGAGATACTCGCGGACGGAGAAATCCCGGGACCTCCAAATTCTGGGAACTCCGAAGATTACTAACGAGGGCACCTCGATTGCGATATTGAAACAATTCTTATGGGTGAGGGAGTTTAACCTGAATGAAGCGTAGGTGCCCTTCCCATCCACCTAATCGTGAAAGGAGTAGAACATGTATGATTATATAGGACAGGGACTCAACCGACCTATAGCCGAAAAACTGATCTTGGAATTATTTTCAGGATCGAATATGGTCCCAAGAAAGAAAATCATAAAGGATGTACATGATACACATGTTCAGCGTGGTGGGGATCCAATTGATGATCCTACATCTGTTGTTAGAGGAGCATTGGACAATTTACTGAACGAAGGAATTGCTACCCGGGCGAAAGGGGGGTATTATTCTATACATCAACAAAACCCGCCAGAACAACCAGAACCGGTAGGCGAAGACGAGGTGAACAGGTTGCGATCTGTTATTGAAAACGAAGTTGAATTTGTTGATAAGCAGATTAATCAACTTGAACGTCGGAAGTCTGAACTTTCATGCATGCTTGACGAATTATAGAACAAATACTATTATGGCGACTGTCTCTAACTCATTGAATAAATCTCGTACAAGTGGGGTCAGCCCGGCGGTATAACCCCTCCACCTTGAATGAAGCGTAGATACCCTTCCTCCATCCGCCTAATAGAAAGGAGAATTATATCATGTCAGAAACAACAGCGGAATATCGTGTGAATAAGGATAAAAATACTAACGATTTATCAAAAGACGGATTGCGTAACTTGATACAAGGCAATTTAGATCTTTTGTGCCGACATATTAAAGGCACGGTTGCTCATCAATGGGCGGGCGTTATTCTGCTAATGCAATTTATAGAATACTTGCTAAAGTATCAAATCCAGAGTAATGGCAACGAGTTTCCCCAAACACACAACCTTAGAAAGTTATATGGGAGGCTCACAGAAGATGACCGGGGTCGTATAGAAGCGTGTTTTGACGAGTTAACGGCATATAATAGGCAGAAAGATCCAAAGAGTTTTGACACAATAAAGGGCTTTATGGACCGATATTACAACTCTTATACCTTTCTGCGCTATCCAGTATTGCAAGAAAACTTTAGCACGACCGAGAGATATTTTTACGTTGCAGACACGTTTCTTGTTCTTATCGCTCTTATGGAATGTTCTGACATTGATTTTAACATTCCCAAAGTGCGTAATGTGCAAAAGACCATAGTAGAAAAGTTTGACAAATTATTGAAAGCTGACATACGCAGCCAAAAAAGGGGTAAGCGAGGTACGCCTATGGTCGCTACTGGTGATCGAGGAATCCCCTACACTTATCCCACTGGCAATTCTGAAGATTATTAGAAATCTGTTTTTATGAAGGAGATCTTAAATGCTATTTCGCGAATCACGTATAAATAACGATGATGAACTATATCCGCGATACTGGTCTGAATTTGTAGAATACTATATTGCTAATGGTCTATCGCTTTCTTCTGTAGGAGTTAGTGATAGAGGTCCAAGACCGAAGTCCTATTATTTTCGGATGGACAATTTCGATCACTTCCACATTAGTCTTGGGGTGTTTCTACTTGGCGATTCTGAAATTAGTGCTAATATTAATTTGAATAAGCAGATAGAGCAAAATAGAGATATTTTTGAAGCGTTAAGGTCTGCACAAGATATTTTTCAGAGAGATTTTGACGAGGAGTTGCTATTTTTGCCAGATCGCCCAAGAATATATATTATAGGTTGTAAAACACAAGCCGATCAAAGGGCCCCAAACGACTGGTCAAACCAATTTCAATGGCTCTGCACAAATATTGAACGGTTAAACAAAGTATTTCTTGGACCGCTCAAAATTACCCAGTATTATGAACAAACGCGGCTGCCACAATAAAGGAGAATAAGAATATGTTTTGTAAAGACATATCTTATGAATTTACTGAAGTTGAACTCACCAAAAAAGAATTTAAAAATTTAGTTTTTATGGGACCGCCTTCCATCTGGGAAAAATATAAAGATTATGATGAAGACTGTAAGTTTCTCTTTAACCTTTGCCATAAGCCCCTTGAATGTGTTGTAAAAAAAGTTGTGGAAAAAGCACGTGAGACGGGCCCTACATCTAATCCTACAGAGGTTTTTAAACATCTTATCAATCAAGATATAAAAGCCAGAAAAGATGATGATAGTGTTGAGGATCACCCTTGGTTTAAACCACATATGCTGCTTTGCAAAGGCTTTGAAAAAGAAGTTATGGGCGAATTATGGATTCGCAACTTAACAAACTATCCTGGCGGTGAAAGAGATCTGTGTCCTGAGGGATCATTTTACATTGAGGATGGCAATCATCGCGCACTTGTCTACGCAGTAATCCTTGAATGTAGTCAGGGTCAAAAGAAATACAAGCCAGTTAAAGCGTTACATGCGACCTCATGGGATATAGCTGATGGTATACTCGGTCATCCTTGCCAACCAGCGAAAGCATTAGAACACGATGGGAAATTTCCTGCTGGTGGTGGACCCAACATAAAAAAAAGAAATATGTCTTACAAAAGTGGATTTCACGCACCTATTCGGCGATATGGAAGCTTCGTAATTCCCTAACGGAAGTATTGACCTGATCTGCCTCGATCCGCCAAAAGTATCACACGATCCAGTGAGGAGCTTTCACTGCTTTTTAAATAACATACTAACGAGTATGGAGGCGTGGTTTATGATTGCTGCCACGCCTTTTTTGTTTTATAATGTGTCTGAATCGCGGATGGCGCGGAGAATGCTATTGTGATTCGGACATTCGACCATGAGAACAAAGTAAAGAATATCAAATAGAGGTGTTTTTATGCGAAAAACAGTGCTATCAATTTCGCTGGGGCTGCTCTTTCTGTGTGCTATCTTCTATCCGCAAGCGAACGATATAGCGTATCCGGTAGAAGATTTTTCAAAGAATCCTGCCTACCTTGTGTTGCGTGTGGTGGACGGCGACACGGTTGAGATTGACTATCAAGGTAAAAAGATGGATGTTCGGCTGATCGGTGTGGATACACCGGAGACCGTGCATCCGAGCAAACCGGTGGAGTCGTATGGCAAGGAGGCTTCGGCGTTCCTTAAGAACCTGTTGCTTGGCGAATCTGTGTATCTGCGGTTTGACAGGGACAAAACGGACAAATACGGCAGGCTGCTGGCATATCTGTATCGCGCACCGGACGGCTTGTTTGTGAATCTGGAAATCGTGCGGCAGGGGTACGGACACGCCTATACCAAATTTCCGTTTAAGCACAGTAAAATCTTTCAGCACTATGCGGCAAAAGCGCGTGAATCTGGCAAAGGGCTATATGGCGTTGTGCAGCCTCCTAATGAGCCAGAACCACCTGAAGCGGTACAAGATGTGCAGGTCTATAGGACAAAGACCGGCAAAAAATACCATCGCGCGGGGTGTCGTTGGTTGAAAAGCAAGATACCGATAACGTTGGAAGAAGCGAAGTTACGGTATGGACCTTGTAGGGTGTGTAATCCGCCGCGGTAAGGATTAGAGGCTCAAATGCGCTTCAGACTCGCAACGCTGCTCACACTCTTAGCAATGGCACTTTTGATGTTGTGGTTAGCATTCAGATAAGGAAGAAAAAAATGAACAGACTTCAACGATCTTTCTACTGTCTACTCATCCTAATACTCAGTGTCCTCGCTTGCGACGAAGCAGAGATCCATCAGATCATAGACGATATCACGAGCGACGCGACAGATTCGCTCGGGGATCCGTTTGAAGGTGCCGCTTTACAAAACCTGAACTGGCGATGGCAGAACGAACCCCCGACATGGACCCACCACGAAATAGAAAACATCGCTAAGTGGGACATCGGCGAAACACGCGCCAATCACCTGTTCATCGAGGCTGAACCGAACCGAAATCTTTGGACAACCGATCAAACACATATTCTCTATCAGGAAATTGATACAGACGTTCTTGATGTAGAAACAAAATTCACGGCTCGGTGGAACACGACATCAGGCGTAACAGGGCTTATCGTGAAGAGTCCGGCAGACGATAATTGGGTGACGCTCAAATTCTGGGCGAGAGATGCCACGGCACGCGGGTTCGTCCAATTTCACAATAAACCGGATTATAGCGCGAACATCCTCTCTGGAAGGCAGTTCCAAATCGAAAACCATGGTGAAACTGACCTGTTTTATCGCCTCACCAAAGCGGGCGACACGTACACAGCTTGGTATAGAGCACAAGAAACTCAGGACTGGACACATGTAGGCGATATTGAATTCAAACTCACACCACCGCTATGGGTTGGGATTTACGCAGGAAACGCGACGAGTTCTAAGCGAATGCAGGTTGAATTTGAATACTTTAGAGATAACCTAAACCCGATCACAAACTAAGATCCGGTGCGGTTAGGAGGGAAACCCCCCAGCAAAAACACCGCACCTACCGGGTTGGGGGTGTTAGCCGCCAGTCTGACCCCTTAGCATCCCCTCAAGGGGTGTCATATTGAAGATGCCGGTGGTGCCTTCAGCAACAACCCAGCGAATCAAGAAATACTGCCCTTCATTCGCGGCACCGTGCCAAAACCCGTTTTCATCAAAATCGTTTTCGGCAGTGGTAGGGACACCGGCTGGCGGAGATGTGAGTTGTTGCCAATCCGTGCCTGTCAGATCGTCCGGCACTGCGGCATTGAAATCGGGAGGCGAAGCACCTACCCATTTATAAGGTGTAGGTGTTCCCATCATATTCGCCGCACCTTCCAAAATGAAAACCTGATGCACATTATTATCGCTCAAGCCTGTCACGCGTAGATTATACGCGAGGCGCACATCAAAATTTTCACCCTCGGTATAGTTTGCAGGAATATCATAAGCAACAATCCGTGGTGCGCGCGTATCATACGCGAAGGTACGATCTGCGAGCGGCTGATTGTTGGTCACGTTGTCCCAGATCATGGTGTCGGATTTCAGGACATCGCCCTCGAAGCGCAAGATAAAGCTACCTTTCTTTTCCTCAGCGATCTGAACGATCAGCGCATAAGCCGTATTTTCACCGACGATATAAAAATCTTCAATCGCTGCGATCCCATCCCCTGCATCCTCAGACGGATTCGCGAACCGACAGATGGTTTTTGAGGGTGCCGTGACCGCCACACCAAATGTCATCGGAATCGCAAGCACACCGTTATCGCGGTATTCCACGGTCCCGAAAGTCGCTGGAACATTCGTAATATTGTTGTACGTAACGACAGGCGAGTTCGCCATCACCGCTTCGGGGCCACTGCCGCCTTCTACCGTAACCATCCCCGAAATCGTGACCCGAAAAGACCCCTGAACATCTTCCGGCAGTTGGAAAGTGATATGGTAATCTGCGCCTCTGCCGGTTACTTCAAACGTCACGCCGGTGATGCCGTTCCCTGACACCGCGGTAATCGTAATATCCGCGTCGTCGAATCCAGTAACGGACGTAATCGGCTCCGTAAACGCCACCATGAGTGGGAAGTTGCCGTTTTTTATGCCTGTGTGTCCAGAGATTGTTGCGTTTGCCATTTTTCTTTATACTGCTATATCTAAGCCCACGATTCTATCGCAACCTGGAGGCGCAATAAACTGCTTTATCACCTGCCCAGCATCCGTATGTGCCTTTGTCAAATCAACGATATTTATCCGCTGTGTATTTGAGCTAAGATCAGAAATATACGCGGTATTCCCGATTACAGAAAGCCCGTTTACACCCCGAGACGAATCAAAGTGGATATCCGTTGCAATTCGCTGGTTTATAGTAAAATCCACATCAGCATAGTTTGCAGGCTCTCTTGGGAAAGCAACAACAGCATTCCCACCAGAAGTATTCATAAAATAAACCAATTCATCTGTAGCATAAGATGCGAAAGTCCTTGAATTGTTACCACCAGGAATATTCGTTATATACCTGTTTATGCGTGTGGCAACTTGTCCATTCGCTGTATTCGCCGAAAAACTTTCAAAGTAATTATTATCAAAATACTTTCCATACAGAGTATTGCCATATATTGAAAGCGCAAAGACACCTGAAAGCGTTGATGGTTTAAAAAACTTACGTAATCGTGTCGCTTGTGTGTCGTGGTTGGTGTTCAAATCAAATACATGAATCGAGCTGTCTTGAGTATCCGAGATATAAAAATGATTATTCTCAAAATCTATAGCCAAATCTGAGGGAGTGTTTACATCATCAGGTATCAAAATCCGCTTGATTGGGCTTGCTATCCCATCTTGTGTTCCCGTGCTAAAAACAAAAAGCACATGGTCATCATTCGCTGAGGAATCTCCGTGAAGCGCATACGCCAATCGCCCTCCAGTAACCTGCACTGGCACTGGTACACCGATCCACGGGCTGGAGACACGGAAATAGACCTGGTAAGTCTCACCTTCCTCCAAATCCGGTATGATTGTTTGAATCAGATTATTCACTGGCGCGGCGACGAATTCATGCCAATTGCCGCCAATCAGGTATTCATAACGCGTCGCGCCTGGGACATGCGGGAAAGTCACTGTGGCGTTTAGGTGTCTGGGCGTTACCTTTATGTGCTCTAAATCTATGACGGGACGGTTGGGCCCAAATCTGTTGTAGTTAATAAAATCGACACCGCTGCCTTCGTCGATCCCCCATTCGTATTCGATGGCGTGTTGGACATCGGGAAAAGAAACCACCGCAAAATTACCTTTCGGTGTCTGCTCGATCTGACCAAGGGCAGGCGGGGTACCCGCTTCGATTGTATAAGGAACACTTGACATAACGGTTTCTCCAAGGTGCGGGGCTTCCATCTCAATATTGCCCGCTGTAACGGTGAAGTTTGCGTCGGCGGGTATAACGCCATCAATTTTCGCGCCTGTTTCTATCTTCTCGATACCCAGCCCGAGTAGCAATGTTTTAGCGATCACTTCTGACGGTGGGTTGGTTATCGGGATCTCAAGGTTTATATCCACGTCTCTATAAAGATGTATATCGGGGACAGTGCCAAAGACAGGCGCGGCAGGCACAACATTGAAAGTAATATCCCTTTCAAGCGGATCGCCACTGCTATAAGTTGCCTCGATATGCCAGTTTTTGTTGTTCAGCAATTTCTCTGGGTGCCCTACAATTTTCACCTCGTTATCGCCAGCTCGCCAATCGTAGTTGAAATACTCCATATCGCCGGTGACTTCGACGGTTGTCGGGTTCCCGGTGATTGCAACTGTCAGGCGATAATCTGTATTTACAACGATATTCTGATCCGCGACCATTGCGATGGCACGCGTTACGACTGCCGCCGCGGTAAACGTCTCAGTATCGCTACCGGTATCCTCTGACCAGCCGATAGAGCCTGCATCTGCCACACCTACCAACAAAGAACTATCACTACCACTACCATCAAGGTCAACAAATTTCTGCTGGAGCGTTGCGTTAGAGACATTCCATTGGGCACGAGCAGCAGTTGTTACTGCTATATCCGATGAATTCAACTCAAGCACAGTGCCGTCCGAAAATATGACAAAAACAGCACGGGTCGTAACACCTTGAAAAAACGTCCCTATATTCCCACTACCAGAACGGGTCAGAATAAACCTGTTTGTCCTATCGTTCCACTCGATCTGCGTAATCTGTAAATTACTGGATAGCCCACTATCCGAACCAGAGGCAAGCGTCCCCCCCGGATGGATGTTAGATCGCGCATTCTCACGCGTGTCAGCCGTCGGGTTAATAAACATGTTCAGGATTTGTCCGGTGATGCCCAGTGCTGTCATTGCAGTGAGCGAGCCAGCGGATACTGTTGGGTTACTTTCAGCAGGACGCGTAACATCACAAGTAATCGTGACATCAACATCCGCAGCATCCGTAAAATCCGCGTGATACACGGCAGAGGCTTCATCGGTCGCGCCAATAAACGTACCCCTACTCGCGCGCCATGTATATTGAAGTGTTCCTGGTGGCGTGTTCCCGTTCGCGTCCGTTACGGTCGCGTTCAAGGTAACCTGCCCCCCTTGGTCAATATTTTCGCCACCTGTCACGACTACACTCAATGCCATCTACTTACCCTCTGAACTGAAGAAACCCCCTAAATCCCCCTTATCAGGGGGACTTACTCTTCTATTTACCCTCTGCTGAAATTGCATTCTGAATTTCTGTTATCTGTGCCTGGATTTCTTCTTCTGTCATATCCTTGTACAGCCAATCCAGCCGTTTGCGTTCAGGGTTCACCGACCATCGACCGCCACGGTTGTTCTGTAACAGGATATTGAAATACTCGTGATACATCAGTGAGACCCGTTCTTTTGAGTACTGGACAGCCTGATGCCGGCAATCTTTTGGGGAAATCTGGTCTATATTTTCCAAACACCACACCATGTGATCGAAATTCTGTGTCCGCCAACCTGTTTGACCATCTACTACCCAGTCCATCGGCGCGCCCCAGTTCGATGTGATATGCGGTGTCCCACAGAAAAGCGATTCCACACCGGACCCCAGAAACGGCTCAAGATAGATGCTCGGGCAGACGTGCGCCATCGCGTTCGCGTAAATATCGCTCCGGGTCGCAATATCCGCGACACCTACAAACTCAAGCTGCGGCGGAATCTCTAAACCGCATTGCTCTAACCGTCCAACACCCGCGGCAATTAGCCGAGTATTCGTATACTTCGCGAGTTGAAACACATCGTGCAAGCCTTTACAGATATTGATCCGCCCAACAAAGCAGATATAATCATCCTTCTTTTCTTTGTATTCAAAGTGATCAAAATCAAAGAAATTCGGGATCACAACAGAATTCCGATCCGGTACTGTGTACTGCATCCGATTATATTGCGAAGAGATAAACTCGTTATATTCACAGTCCGGGTATTTCTCCGCAATGAAATAGTTGACATCCGCTTTGCCGCGTTCAAAGTGCAGCTTCGGGCTGCTCTGATAGACACGGTTTTCAGAGAACGCATCTGGGTAACCGATAGAAGGCTCAACAATATGCACTGGTAGATCCGAAAGTGCTTCGCAGAGTGCCAAGTGACCGAGTCCATAGAACGCAAGGATAAAATCATCTGCTTGCGCACGTTTACGGACTTCAGGCTCAGTGTTTTCGGCGTACGCTTTGAAAACAGGATCATCCATCCCATGCTCCGGCACCACAAAATAATCTGAAGAACCGTAGTGTTGTTCAAGGATTTTGTTATCGTAGACGGTAACGTGTTCAGTGCATGGCACAGTTGAATCCGCGTGTCCGTAGTAGATAATCCGATGCCCAAGATTTTTCATGGCGCGACACCACTTAAAGATCCGCTGCACAAAAGCACACGCGAAATCTTCTTTGCCGGTCGCGTAAGGCACTTCAAAGACGTGGAAAGTTTTGCAGACAGGCGGTGTGTAGAAATTGAATTCATCAACCCCACTTTGCGCAGCAGTGATAGATGGCAACACTTTCGGTCTATCCTTGATAAGGATCCGCTCCATGTGTTGAACTCGGATGGAAGCGTTTGCTGTGCCGTCTATACCGTAACAGTCTCCTACCTCACACATTTTACGGAAGAAATCCTCATCCTTAACATCTTCACACACTAACTTACCGCCATCGGACAACAGCTCTACATAGTTTTCCAAAAAATATAATTGGTCAGAAGGTTCATGCGTCGCATCGTCTATAATGATGTCGAAGCCGTCCGGGTATTCCGCTTTCAGAAACGCTATCGTTGCAGGCTTATACGCGTCGATTTTATGGAAAGCCGATTTCTCGTTGAGTTCACCTACATAAGTGATGAGATCCAAGCCGACAACCTGTTCTACAAGCTCTGATTCCTGAAACGCCTCCATAGAACCTTCACCAAACAGGCTCACGCCGATCTCCAGGACCCGTAGCGGTCGTTTCTTACGGAATACCATCGACTCGAAAATCATATCGTAAAACTTGCCGTACTGGTGACCCTTTGGATGCTGTTTGTCCGATCGCGTACCTATCAACTTATCCGAAATGGATTGTGAATCAGTTACCTGTGGCGGTTCATGGAACGTCAACGCCTCGTAGAAATCGTCGTAATACTTCTCAAAATCTTTCTGCTCAGGTCCGTGGTCGTCCGGCACGATATGTGCGACGTAGCCCTCTTTATCCAGGGTCTTGTCCCGCGCAATGAATTCCGATTCATAGTTGTAAAAGTGGAAGCTACCGAGTTTTTTTCTCAGATCAGAGACCTCTTGATGCGCGGATTCCCACATCGCAATCAAGAATTCGTCCTGATAACAGGTTTTATAGAATTTCTTGATATGCGCTGCGAGCGAGTGTTTCACCGGCAGCATAAAGAGTTGTGTAGAGATGACTGGGCGATCGGTTTCATACTTCGGATGTACGGGTCTTTTATTTTCTATCCAATGCTCTAATGCATAAAAACATCGTAACTCTTGTCCAAACAGATCCTCGTCAGCGAAAAAAGGTATCCCCGCCGCAAGACAAACCCCATGCACCCAGATCCGGTACTGATCGCCGGTATACGAACCCATGAACCGCTTGATCGCCGACGGGTTTTCAAAGGCTTTCAGTTTATCGTACCAGTAGAATTTATCACCCGCTGTGCAGACAAACGCATCGGAATCGGCAATAAGCCATCGCGCCGTCTCGATATTATCCTCGAGGCACATAAACTTTTTGCCGTAGTGCGGGTGCTTAACTTTATCCGATTGTGGGAACGCAATATCCATTCGACGGATAAACTGCTTAGGCACTTGGAACGCTTCAAAGACTTCCGAAACCGCGTCGTAGACAGCGTCCTCGACATGGAAATAGATACCGACACCGCGCTCGGCTAAATCCGTATTGCGTATCAAGGACATCGCCGCCCAGACGGCACCTTTTGCGTGGACATCCTTCAGCCGTTGCGAATTCGCAGGTGTCAGTGTCGCCGAGTCGATAGCAGAATGGAACAACGCTATCGAAACAGCAACTTCCGTATCCGTGATTTCGTAGTTGGGATACTCTACGACCGGTAGCCTCGTAATATGCGGTTTATGTTTTTCTATATTTCCTTGCGGTTCGGTGAGGTCGGTTGGTCGTTTGATGTCTCTCTCCGTAGATCCGCGCTCCATTACATTACGCGCTACAGTTTTTTGATTTATCATCTATATTCTCCTAAGAAGAAGACTCCAGAGTCGTTACGCGATCTGTTAATCCCGATACAAGGGAAGTCAAATTTCTAATATGGTACTGAACACCTTTCACATTTGTTTTTATCGTATTCGCAGCACTATCAATCTCAAGAAATGCCATCTTGCCTAATTCGAGAACACCTGGCGTTTCAGAACCAGATAAAGTTGTAGCGGATTCACTGAAAAACTGCGAGATATGCGAAAAGTTCAGCGTGCCGTCAGAGCCTGGCGCACCAACACCTGTTGGCCCTTTTCCGGTTGCCCCGGTGATGCCGGTACCGCGTAGATCATCAGGCGTTATATTCGCCACACGCCCTTTAATCGTTGCACCTGTGATCCCCGTGCCAACAAGATCATCAACCGTTGCAGTAACTTGCCTACCCTTAACCGTTGCCCCTGTGATCCCTGTACCAACAAGAGGTGCTGCATCAACGCTACGCCCTTTGACGGTCGCCCCTGTGATCCCCGTGCCGACAAGAGGTGCTGTATCGACTCTACGCCCCCTGACCGTCGCGCCTGTGATACCAGTTCCCACAACAGCGTTCCCAGCTCTCCCCTTAAACGTCGCACCTGTGATGCCGGTTCCCACAACTGCATTCCCAGCTCTACCTTTAGTCGTTGCGCCTGTGATGCCGGTTCCGACAAGATGGGCAGCGTCAACTCTACGTCCTCTGACCGTAGCACCCGTGATCCCCGTCCCGACTTCAGCATTCCCTGCCCGTCCTTTTGTAGTCGCGCCTGTGATCCCCGTGCCTCTCAATGAATTGACAGTTGCATTAACCCGTCTGCCTTTGACCGTTGCCCCTGTAATGCCCGTGCCGACGAGTGAGTTTCCAACATTCGCTTGTCTACCTTTTGTTGTCGCACCTGTGATGCCGGTTCCCACAACTGCATTCCCAGCTCTACCTTTAGTCGTTGCGCCTGTGATCCCTGTACCAACAAGAGGTGCTGCATCAACTCTACGTCCGCGGACGGTAGCACCCGTGATACCGGTTCCCACAACAGCGTTTCCGGCTCTGCCTTTTGTTGTGGTTCCTGTGATGCCCGTACCAACAAGATGTGCTGCATCGACGCTACGTCCGCGGACGGTCGCGCCTGTGATGCCGGTTCCGACAACTGCATTCCCAGCTCTACCTTTAGTCGTTGCACCCGTAATCCCAGTGCCGCGCAAACTATTGACAGTTGCATTAACCCGTCTACCTTTAACGGTCGCGCCTGTGATGCCCGTGCCAATAAGAGAATTCCCAACGTTAGCTTGCCGACCCTTAACGGTCGCGCCTGTGATCCCCGTGCCAACGAGCGAATTCCCAGCGTTAACTTCTCTGCCCTTGACAGTGGCACCTGTAATCCCCGTGCCAACCAGATCGTCAACTGTTGCAGTAACTTCTCGACCTTTGACGGTAGCACCCGTAATCCCAGTACCAACTAAATCGTCAACAGTTGCGGTAACTTGCCTACCCTTAACCGTAGCACCCGTAATCCCGGTGCCACGTTCACCTACGCCTGTCGGTCCTATCCCTGTTGAACCTCGCCTGAAAACAACGAAATCTGTATAAATTTCAAAGTTGATCGTTTTCTTAGATTTTTTTGTTTCGCCATTTTCCTCCCACTCCGCAACAAGCACCAGGCGTGTTTGTGTCTCTTGTGTGACATTCGCAATCCTATATCGCAATTCGTTTCTAACGATTTTCGTTTGCGCAGCCACAAATTGCGAAGGCGGTGTCTCAAGTGTAATCGTTGCACCAATTGGATCCCTAAGAAACTCATAGATATTATGTATTGTGCCAACCTTACTCGCTTGCACATGCTGGATGGGAATTGGAAACCATTCTCTCATTTTACTTGCTAAAAAATGGGGAAAATGCTATACTATAAGGAAGGTAGTGGGAAGGGATGGAACCCCTTCCCGTGCCAAGTATTGAAAAATCACAGAATCCAATCCGGTTTTCGCATTGGCATTTTTATTTTAACACCTTCCTGTAGAAATGTCAAGCGAGGTCCCCAAACCTATAGGAGCTTGACATTATGGGTTTCGTCTACATGATCACGAATGACATCAATTCTAAAGCATACATCGGCATCTGTATCCATCCACCTGAGAAAACGAGAATCAAAGCCCATCTTTCTGGGCGTGGCAATCAGGGTATAGCCGACGATATCAATATCTATGGCAAAGATGCCTTTACCTATGAAATCCTTGAAGCAAACGTCTTTGATGAACTTCTGCCTGATCTTGAAAAGGCGTATATCGCCAAATTTAAAACTGTCCATCCGCATGGGTATAATCTCACATCTGGCGGTGAGGCTGCTAAAACGATTTCTGATGAGACGCGTTGTAAAATCTCTGAAGCACACAAAGGTAAATCACTTTCCGCTGAACACCGTCGTAAAATATCTCAAGGAGGTAAAGGTCGAAAGTTTCTCATAGGACATCGCCGCAAACTCTCTGAAGCCATGAAAGGTGAAAAGAACCATCAATTTGGCGAAACGCATTCTGAAGAAACACGTCGGAAAATGTCTGAAGCACAGAAAGGTAAAAAAAACCATTTTTATGGCAAAACGCTTTCTGAAGAACATCGCCGTAAAATATCTCAAGCGAACAAAGGCCGAAAGCATTCTGAAGAATCCCTCCGTAAAATGTCTGAAGCACAAAAAGGCAGAACACTTTCTGCTGAACACCGTCGTAAAATATCTCAAGCTCTGACGGGTGAAAAGCACCCAAACTTACATCCGGAGCACATACGAGCGCGTAATTATTTCTTTTCTCTACCGTCTGCTATGCCTTTAAAAGAGAGAAGAAAGTTGCTCCGTACAGCATTCCGAAATATTCATAGAAACACTATCTATCACTGGGTGCGCAAATGGACATCAACTGCCTAAGCCTACAACGTTGGGTGCTATTCATTCATAAAAAACCTACAAAGTAACCAGTTTAACAGAAGTTGTTGGTGGCTGTCTGAATGCGTGCCGGATCTCAAGCACTTGACAAAGATTTCCGTTGAGGTGCAGGCGTTCTTGTATTTTCAGATAGACGACATCACCGACGTTCATGTAGAACGTAGGCTTCAGTGTTAGATTAAGAATCTGTTTTATTTCCTTGAAGCGAGCGAGATACGCATTTGCGAGCCATTCAGCCCAGACGCGCTGATGAGCATCCAAAGGTATATCTACTTCCAAAAGCCGTGCGCCGTTTTCAGTGATACTTGTTGCGTCTTCAACAAGGACCGCCTCGCCGTCGCCATATCGGAGCCGTACCCTGTTATAGAACTGACGGAGATCGTTGGTGGCGACGATAGATTTGATAGGCATCTCAAGTACATCTGCGTTGAGTGCCAAAATGTGATCGACGAAAGTGATGTCGAAGTTGCCGGTGTGTGCAGCAGCGGTGGTGTCCTCGGCACCGCGGACAAGGTTTGCGAATTGACCGTTTTCATCTGCGCCTGTGTGTTTTATCAGTTCACCGTCGATAAAGAGCCATCCTTCGTTGGGGAATTCACCCCAATTCAGTTTAGCCGCGGTAACCGATCGTTGCGTTGCGGAGATACCTGATCCGCCTCCGTTGAGAGCTTTCTGGGGTTCACGGGGCCGCATAAAAAAGGTATCGTTTTTGAAGCCTATGATAGCATTCGTAAGAATCGCTATATCTTTCAACACATCAAACCCTGTGCGTCCGTTTGTCAAAACCTCGCTCAGCCGTTGATTAATCTGGTTGTGATGCTGAATCCAGTTCCAATTGCCGATACGGTTGACGGGGAATTCACCGCGGGGTTGTCCAATATCGTCGAAGTTCCCGAAGCCGGTAATCAGATGCAAAACCTCATCTGCTATTATTATCGGTGAGGCAGTGCCGCCATGGATGCCATAAAAATAATCTGTCTCCTCGGTGTCCGGGTTATCATCTGTAGACGCGCTGCGCCAGTTGCGTCCGACCGTTTGAATTGTGCTTGCTGGATGCTCAATCTTGTACAGATGGCCTATTTTTTCGCGATAGTCAGGATCCGAGAACTCGGTCTCATCCTCGTATACATAATGTGAGCCTTCCATGAAATACAGCATGTTTCCATTGACCGTTAGCGATCGTGCTGCAAGCGTCATATCCGAATACGCTTTCAAAACCTCAAATTGACAGTTTGCGGTGTTTACTCGCACCAGTACGGCACCTGCTTGTCCGTTTGAGAGGAAGTTTTCCGGGTTTGTTGGCGTAACCAGTTCACCGTCATCGTTGACCGTTTGTGTGAACTTTCGCACTTGAACAACAAGGTACACATAATCACTAATAGCAATAGATTCCAGTACGCATGTAAAGGCTCCCCCGGCATTATCACCGAGGTGTGGAATTACATCGTTAAGCACATCGTTTGCGATAATATCTTTCTCCAGGACACAAACTTCATCTGCACCCGTGACTTGTGCAACTGCAGTTGGTGCTGCGATCTCGAAAGTTTTAGAGGTATCCTCTAAAGGGCCGAGGACAGCAGGATTAGAATTTGCGACTTGTGCAGATTCAGCAGAAACCGTAATCGTTACTTTTGTGCTGGTGTTGCTTGGCGGTATCGTGAGCTCGGCTGTGTATTTACTCGCATCCCCTGACACTTGTTGAAAGTTGCCGATTGTCCCCACATCTGTTTGGGCATCCGCCTGCACAAAGTTTTCCATCGGTACCGGTGTGTCATCTGTATAGGTCCAGTCGAAAGTGAGAGGGATAGGTCGTTGCGTAATCGGTCTTTGTGTTGGCACGCCAATTTTGACGATCGGAGCGACAATTCCCAATTCTATAGTCGCAGATGTATCCTCCGAGGGACCGGTGACATTCGGATCAGCTATCAGTGTTGCGGCATTCGCAAGCACAGTAATTGTCCAATTCCCCGTCCGTTTTATAAATCTCACATCACAGGTATATCGGCTGTTGCTCACTTTTGTAAATCTGAAAATCTCACCGCCGGGGTCGCCTATTAGAGAACCGATACCGAAGCCGCTCACCGGTGCAGGCTGCCCGTTGTTATTTTCAAAGTCAAATACAATCGTTGCGACACGACCGGTATAACGCGATGCCATCGGTGGACGGATAACGACTGAGAGCGAAAGCGTCGCTGTCACCGGTGGTTGATTGCCGCTCACCATAGTGAGGGACTGGGTGTTCGGGGTCCCGCGTATAGCCATCTTTCCATGTAGCATAGGCTGTCAGCCTGTACTTTCTTCCTTTAACCTCGCCTTGGTGGGTTTCCTGCCATAAACAGGGATCTTCGCGTCATTGCTATCAATTCTTCCCGCGAGTAGATAAACACGATTTTCTTGGCGTTGGGATTACGAAAGTATTTGTCCAGTAGCTTTTTCATTTTCTATCTCCTGTAGGGCTGATAATCAAAGATGCACAACCTAACAGGTTATGCTACAACATGTATACTTTTTCGCAATTTCTATACATGTCGCGACCGATATGTATAATTTGTATAGATAGGCTTCGTCATTTGGCGAAGGGTTTTTTGTAGCGCAAACTGTTAGTTTGCGTCGCATAAGCCACAAACTGAAAGTTTGTGCTACAGTGCTTTTTTGAATACGAGCGTTTGCGATCTGCCGCCGCTGAGGAACGTCATCCCGCCGAGGAGTGTACTACCACTTATATCGAAGCCGATGCCCCCGTGGTTTTCGTAGTTGTCCATATTCATCGTAATCAGGGCAGTTGGCGTAACACCAGCTGCCGTCGCTTTCGCAACCCCAAACTGCGAATTGCCGGCATTGACGCAGGCATAATAGAGCCCATCGTTTTCCCTATAGATCAGCTGCCGTCGTGAATCAGGTTTCATAAACACACTCGCAACCCCATGATAATAATGTGCGAGTTGGGGCTTCAGGCTCACAGTATGCGCGACAAAAACGGTTTCTGTCTTGCTGGTGATGTCCAACTGGATAATCTGATTCTCGCTGCTCGCCTCATTTGCGTCGTAATTCCCGCCCGTAGTTGTTAGCAGATAGAGGTTATTCCCGGATTTCGTGAATTTCCACACCTCTGTCGCCGAACTGAAACCGTGCAGTTTGGTATAGGTGCGCGTCCTGGTATCGTAGGTTATCACCTGCGAGAACCCGTTCGGATTGTTCCTGTGCTTATTGTAGAGAAAATACCACTTGCCAGCGTCGTGTAGGAAATCGGTCACATAACCGTTCCATGTCACAGGGTTCCCGCTCCCGATGTTCCCGATCAGATCGTAATTGATTCGCCCATTTGACGAAAAGTGTGGGTCAGCGTCTCGCGCTGGTATCGCTATATCGGAATTCGTGATGCCGGCATGGTTGAGAATATCGGTAATCACATCCAAGAGATGCCGGTATCGGTATGGCGATTTCATTCGGATTTGCGGGTATCCGGACTGCGGATTCGTTATAAATCCGCCTTCGGTACGTACACCTTTATCACCTATGATAAAGTTTTGCGAGTCCAAGGTCCCTTCCGTTGCGAGTTTCTGAACGGGTTCGATCTCCTCACCGGTACGTGTTGCCAACTTAACAGATCCGTGTGATGCCGGCATGATGGCATCCATCACCGGATAGACCCCGTTTTCAGCGGCTTGTTCAAGATCTTCCGTTAACATAAAGTGCCGCGGTAAACCGAAGTCAGCAACCGCTTTTTTCCGTATATCGCCGAAATTGTCAGTACATGTTACTCTCAGTGACTTCACGTCCTGAACGAGTCGGATGATGGTCCCTTTAAAGACAGTTTCCGTGTGGCGGGTGCCGTCCACAATAAACCCTGCCTCGATTTCGATAGGTGAGTTGCGACCGGTACGTCGACCGCCGTTTCGCGTGAAGAAGTTCGACGGGTTGTTGGGTGAAAAATCGCCGTGGATGTCGCGAAGCGTGAAACTCGCTTCCCCCACGCGAAATTCTGTGAGGTTCGGATAGTCCACTCCTTGTCCGATGTCGTCCATTGATGCGATGTCATCCGTCACGTCTTGGTCGTGGATTTTGACCGTGAGGGCGACTGGATGTCCGCTATAACTAAATTCCTTTGGCATCGTTACGTCTCATTTCTGTATGAACTGCACATTAGTATCATTTTGGGCAGTTCAGGACCGTTCTTCTTGTGGATTTTCACGCGAATTGCGACTGTGCCCATGATTTTTTGTTGCTTAGGCTTCCCTAACGCTAAATGATACCCGCCGTCCGCCGCCTTTCCATCTTGATAGGTATCGGATCTGTGTTTCAGGGTTGGGCCAGAGCGCAGGAAAAACGCGATCCGGGTATCGATTGTATTCTGCGGCAAAGACAAATCTTTTGTATCTCCGAATAAACGAGATAAGTTGATCTGTGAGTGTCTCTCGTGTCCCCTTTCTCGGTGACTGGAGCGTCAGGTTCACCAACCACTTGTCCCTTTCGCCCCCGATAGGTGGTACGTAAGAGAGCCGTTTGCGTAGATCGGGTTCCACAGTGCCGAGATCAAGAGAATCGTACTCGATACGGCTAAACCCGCCATCGGAATTCAGTGTGAGCAGCCGATCGAGAACCATCACCTCATAAATGCGTGGTGATGATCCAGTAAAGGTCAAAGTGATAGATTTCGCTTTGGGCTTCGTGGTGCTTTCGTCTATCCAGAGGTTGTGCAGATCGTGTTGGTATCCGTCAACGGTCGTAGAAACTTCGTCTCTCGAATCGTTTGTCACGGTTGCTGGTAGCGTGCGCGCAGCGGGACTGGTGATATTTTCTGGATTGGTGAATGCTGCAGAATAGCTGCTGACACCGGATCCCTTCACAAAAATATCAGTAAAGGCGCGTGCATCACCAGAGCCATCGCCAGCTGTGTCGATATGCAGGAGCATCGAGGTCTCTGACGTGAAGGTGTTATAGTCGTTATCTGCTACGGCTTTATATTGGCTGCGTCCGCCGCCGTAATTCAGAGCGGGTAAAAAAAATTGCGCCATGGGTGCACTCCAGGAAATGGTTATAAGTTAAAGAGGGTTGGGTTACAGAAAACCCTTCGGTGACGTGGACACCTCTTAACTCTCACTGCGAGGCAAACTTATAACTAAGAACCAACAACCATTATAATGTGGAGTGCGTGGCGGCTATAAGGGGAATTCAGTGGGAAAGCAATACATAAGTAATACAATAGCAATACATTTAAGAAAAAGGGAAGGTTATCCGTGCGATTTTCTCTCACTGCGAGGCATGAAAAATCTTTCGGTTATCAGTTATAAGAGGTCTCTTAACCGATAACTCAAAGCGCAGCATACTGAAAACGACAACTCTTATAATGTAGAGGGGTTGGGCGGTTAGAATGGGAATTCGGTGGGGAATATATAGAATCAATATAGACTTGAAAAAAAGTGGATGGAAGATCGGAAGGATGGAAGGGTGGAATTTGAAGTGCGTACGCTTATTTGGACCACAATTTTCTTAGCTTAACATGAGTTTGATAAATAAGAAAAATCTTCTCGTCGTATGCACTTCACAGTGCTTGATAACCTATCGGACAGAGCGTTTCAGGTCTGCCCACTGCGTTGCCAATTTCCCTTGCGGTTCAACCGGCAGGAACACTTCAACGCTGTCCATGATCAGAGTAATCTCGTCTGCGTCTAATGCACGCGTAAAGACGGCATAATCGTCCATTGACCCGGCAAAGGTCTCGCCACCGGAACCACCGATGCGATAAATGTCGTTCGCTCCATCGGTTTCCTGAAAGTCGGTTTCAGCAACCATCTCACCGTCGGCATAAATCTTGAACTTATCACCATCGCCTGTGACGGCTATGTGCATCCACTTACCCTCTTTGACGATGCCCGGTTCGGTCTGACACAGGACTGTCCATCCGCCAACGCGGCCGCGCCAAGAGATGAGTCCCTCGTCTTTGTTAATGAACAAAGTGTTGTGTCCGATGCCCGACGGTAAACTCCGCCAGATGTGTTCCCATGTGGTGCCTTCAAAGTTCGGGTTAACCCAAGCAGAAATTGTGAACGGATCTTCTTTGAAAAGGTCACCATGAAGTGAGTCGGAGGTTTCCAGTTCAACATAGGCGGTTGGGTCGAGTTCAAGGGCATCTCCGAATTTGCCGTTTACCCACCGAGATGTGCCTGTAATGTCGCCGTGGTTATCGTTTCCTGATGCGTCTTCCGTATCACCATCAAATGGGTAGTACGCCACCATATCCGGGTCTTCACCCGTAATCCCTAAAGTGGCGTTTATCAGTAGGAAGGTGACTGCCAAAAATAACGTCCAACGTTTCATGGGTATCGCTCCTTTGTTAAAAGCGGTGTAATGTCTTTAAACATGATACTTGGCTTAGGATAATTAGGGACGGTTCGGATAAACTTGGACAGATCATTCATATTTTTCTCCAAATCATTTTTCGGGAACCTTCAACTCTCCTGACACGTCCTTCACGAGAGAGTTTATCAAGGACACCACGGATTAAGGTGTAATCTTGGGAGTCGATATAACTTATATTTCTCACTAATTGTCCTTTTAGTTTAATATTAACATCACAGATAAAACTTACTTCCGAATCAACATCTTCCGTGTTGCCGTGAAATCCCCTGCCGTCAACGTATAGAAATAAATTCCGCTTGTGACGGGTTCACCGAGATAGTTTTTCCCGTCATAGTAGGCAGCGCGGTTTGGCGTTTTATACACACCCGCGGGCTGATGTCCGAGCGGCAAGGTTCGCACGATTGTTCCTGTTGTTGTCCGTATCGTCAACACAACTTCAGCTGGCACAGCTAACTGGTAAGGTATCCACGTTTCTGGATTAAACGGATTCGGGTAGTTTGCAAACAGTGCTGTTTTCATTTCTGTTTTCTCTGACTTCAAAAACATCAAGAGATTTTCAAGGCTTGTGATACCTTTCTGGAATTCGATGGACCCGTCGTATTCTGTCCATGCCATGTCTATCCATTGCTGGACTAATTCGGGCGAGATCGGTGCGTCCGGGGTGTTCTCTACGGGCGCGTTGATGTACTGTGCGACAAGGACAAGGTCATTGATATTGACGACCCCATCTTCGTTTACATCCACACTGACACGGCTGCCATCGTCCTTCGAGGCGAGCGGTGTACCAAAATAGAATGCAACCTCCAGCATATCAAGGATACTCACTTTCCCGTCTCCATTGACATCTTCACGGCGCGGGGGTGTCTGATTTTGGTATCCTGGCAGCCGTTCCTCATATTGTGTATCGGGGGGAAGTCCAAAGAAACCTGACCACCACCCCTCCTTTTCATAAACAGCAACTAACAGGACATTATCTCCTGCCAAGAGCGTGATACTGAAACTGTCTTGATAATCATTTGCGTCTCTGTCGATAGCGTTGGTATGAACCAGTGCCCCGTTGAGCCAGACCTTTACAGCGTCAGAACTGCCGACAAACAGGGTCGTCTCTTGTTCTCGGGGTGCGTTCAAGAGGATGGATCCATAAGCGACGTGGTGATCCACATTATCTAAGCCTAAACCGATCTCGTTGACGAGTTCGTTGATGTTATTGCCCCCGCTGCGTGAGAGGTACCCCTCTGTCCATCTCTTATTCCCGACAGGATCATACCGTCTTGCCCCCTGCGTTGCAATCATCGCTTCCGTTGTGGTGCCGTCAGTGGCACGACTGAGATAATCTCTGCCGGAAGCCGCCGCTGCCGCCCCGGACACGTCACCCGTTGGAACGATCACCCATAACCAAGGGCCCGTGATTTTCGGTGCGGGCCGGACCTCTCCAGGGTTACTGAACGTTATGATATTAACATCTTTCGGCAACGCATTCAGCGGTGAGAAGTCTTGTATGTTATTATTATTGAGTTCTATCCACGTCAAGTTATGAAGGGTCGCAAGCGGCGAGACATCCGAAATTTGGTTATGTCGAAGACTCAAACGTGCCAACCCTGTGAGACTTGATAGGGGCGTGATGTCTGTAATTTCGTTGCCGACGAGATAGACCTCTCGCAACTGCGTCATCTCTGCCAAAGGTGAAATATCGGTGAGTTCGCCGCCACAGATATCGAGGATACCGAGTTTCGGTAAAGCGGTCAGTGCTGAAAGGTTTTCGATCGGGGTGCCCCACGTATGAAGCCGTCTTAAACTTATCAACCCGACCAGCGGCGTGAGATCAGCGATCGGGTTCTCAGTGAAATGTATCGATTCGAGTCTGATGAGCCCCGCAAGCGGTGAAAAGTCCGTGATCGCGTTATGCGAAACATTCAGGTTTGTCAAGTTGATGAGCCCTTTGAGGGGTGAAAGGTCGGATATGTTATTACTGTCAAGATCGAGCACTTGCAGTTTGATTAAATCTTTAAGCGGTGACAGGTCAGATATAGCGTTATCGCGAAGTTCGAGTCTATCCAAGTTCGTTGCAGCTGCCAATCCAGTCAAGTTGGTAATGTTCGCCTCCTCCGCGTCAAGCCGTATCAACGTTGCCATATCCGCCGCAGTAATAGGGTCACCGGGTGCTTTTTCAAGCACGTTTACGAGTGCAGTCTGCAGGTTTGGGTCCGGAATGTTTACGATTTGGGCGAGTATCCCCTGGGGTAAGCTAAAAAGTCCGATATAAAACAAGAACAGGTACAGCCATAATTTCATGCGTTGCATCAAAAATTCTCCTTCTTGAGTTCGGCGCGCGTGTCCCGCGCGCCATCAGCTTATTTCATCAACAACATTTTACGGGTCGTCGTGAAGTGATCTGCGGTGAGTGTGATAAAATAGATGCCACTTGCGACAGGTTCACCAACATCATTTTTGCCATCCCAATACACAGCACGACTCCGGGTCTGATAAATGCCTGCGGGCTGATGTCCTAACGCCAGTGTCCGCACCACTGTGCCATTTGTACCGTAGATTGTTAAAGTAACCGTCGCCGGTTTCGCAAGATGATACGGTATCCACGTCTCGGGGTTGAATGGATTTGGATAGTTTGGCAGTAAAGCCGTCTTTTCCGGCACAAAAGTAGCATAGAGTGCCTCAATATTTGCAATACCGCGCCGGAAGGTGAGCGATCCATCATCTGCAGCGCGCAAGAGCTCGAGGACTTCTTCAACGTTTTCTGGGGTCAGACCAAGCGATTGCGGGTCCCCGAACGGTGCAGCCCCCGCGGTACCTTCACCGAGGTGTGCAGCGACAATCGCAAGGTCCTTGCCATCAACAACACCGTCGCCATTGACATCCGCGCGGGGGTTCTCTGGCGGTGATTGCCCCAATGCCGCGACCACCAATATAACATCCGAGACATCTGTGATGCCATCTTCATTGACATCCCAGGTTGGAATCGTGGTTTCATCGCCTTCTACAACGATGCGGAGCTCCGGCGGGATAGAAGGCACAGGGTTTCCGCGACCCGAACCTGCTTCAAAATTCTCCAAAGTCAACAGGCTTTCTCCAGCCCCGACAACCGTAAATGTTACTGAGCATAATAAGCCGTTGCCATCTACACTGTCTCCAGAGAGTCTTAGTGCCTTCAAACCTGTGATTTTACCATCGCTATTCTCAATTGTGCCTGCCTCGAAGTAGGTTTCTTCGTCCGATGCTTGTAGGAAATCGCCTTCATTCACCTCAACTGCGTTTAGCACGGCGGGGTTAAACACGAGATCTGCTTGCCAGCCGCCTAAATTTTCCATATTTTCGGCGCGGAGTTCGAGCGTAAACGTATCTTCAACCTCAAATGCTGTCGCGTCCGTGGAGAACACGAACCGGGGACTCGGCAGAAACACCTCATATTCGGCATCACGTGCAAATGCGAAATGTCCACTGAAACCGCCATGTCCGTGGTTGTCAATCGCAACTAACAGTACATTCTGCCCCTGTTTGAGCGTTACAGGGAAGAAGCTGCCATCTTGGTCAAAGGTTGCGTGGAGTACGGTGTGAACTAACTCGCCATTCAGAAAAACTTTCACAGCGTCATCGTTGCCAATGAACATCGTCGTCTGTTGTTCGCGCGGTGCATCCAAAATGACAGCACCGTAAACGATATGGTCGTAGATTTCGCGACCTGTTCCCCAGCCGAGAGCGTCTGTCATTCGGTTAATATTATTGCCCCCCGTGTCGAGTCTATGCCATGTCCAGACACTTTTTCCAACAGCCTTGCCTGCTGTCGCGCCGTTGGTCGCAACTTTTATCTCCGTCGCTGCGCCATTTGTCGCCCGCGACAAAAAATCTGTTTGCGTATCAAGACGTGTACCCGGAACAATTGCCCATAACCACGGTCCCGTTATGTGCGCCCCCCTATTGGTGGGAAACCCCGGATTCCCTGTCATGCGGATAGCTACCCCTTGCAAATCGTCTAACGGTGAAAAGTCGAAGATCGCATTGTTACGCACGTCTAATCGATGCAAGTTGGTCAACTCGGAGAGCGGCGATACATCTGAAATGACATTATTTTCAAGATAGAGTAAGTTCAAGTTGGTCAACTCGGAGAGCGGCGATACATCTAAAATGAGATTCGCATCAAGATTCAGATGCGTCAGATCCGTGAGGTTTTCCAACGGCGAGAGATCCGTTATCGCGTTATTTACCAATTCTAACCATCGTAGCTGCGTCAATTCCGCTAATGCAGAGATATCTGAAATACCGCAGCCGTGAATTTCTAACCGTCTTAACGCTTTCAAACCTGTCAGAGATGGCAGCGCTGTTGTGGACTTGTCATTGCCATATTCTATCCATCTCAATACACGCAAGGTCGCCAACGGTGAGAAGTCTGATATAGGTGTCTGCCATGCATCTATTCTTTCCAAACTGGTTAACTTTGCCAGGGGCGACACGTCTATGACAGGGTTGCCAGAAATCCCGATCCCTTGTAACCTTGTTAAACCTGACAGTGGGGCTAAATCGATAATACGGTTCTGTTCAAGTCCTAACCAATCCACTCGGATTAACTTTGCCAACGGCGTGACATCTGTGATCTCATTGTCGCGGAGCTTGATGTTATTCAACTGCGTCAAACCCGCAAGCGGCGATAGATCCGTTATCATATTGTGCCGAAACTCTATCCGTTCCAGCTGCGTCGCGAACTCAAGGCCTGTCAAATCACGAATCCCTCTCCGATCGGCGTTAATATTCCGTAAGTTTAACATCTCTGCGGCTGTGATCTCTTCATCCGCTGCTTTCCCTAAACGTTCGGCAATAACCGCACGCAGATTCACATCAGGGATATAAAAATCGCCCACTGGACGCATCGGGCCCTCTCTATCAGGCGCAACATACTCCGGATTGAAAAGTGCAGCGCGCACGTCGTGAAAATTGGATGTCCACGCATCCCGTTTGACAGTGCCGTTCTCCTCGACAAGCGGTGTCAACCCTAAGTCTTTCAAACTCTGTTTCTCGCGTATCTCCGTGAGAAATACTGGGGTTTCCAACCCGACGGCTGCCGCAGCGGATGCGACATCCAGCGGTGCCTGAAATGCCTCATGAAACCGTTGGACGGGTTCATTTTTATGTCTCTCAAAGAATTGGTTGCGTTCCTCTGCATTCGCAAAGGGCTCCCCAATTTTCGCAAGGGCACTTTCAAACCGCGCCGTATCCGTTTGCAGCAGCGTATCCAGAACGGATTGTGCCGGATAGAGGCGTAAGGCTTCTGCTTTATTGTAGGGGGGGTTTTGGTTCTGTTCTATCGCGGCACGGACAGAATCTGTAAAATCCTTCATACCTTCGGTATGGCACCCGATACAGGAGAGACCATTCTTAACAGCAGGATCGCTCGCTGCAGGATTAGAGACAATTGTTGTAGGTGCGACATCCAAACGATTTCCGACAGCGTCTGCGAGATAATAGGCCTGTAGTCCGTTGGGTAGGTTAAAGATCATTTCGCCGCCATCATGGGTGAAGTTAAGGGGGTGTGTAAAGATATTCTGTGAACCGACACTGCCAGCAAAGTCGTAACTTTTCCAATACGCACCATACCGCGCGGTATGCCGTTCGACAACACGATTGTGATTCGAGACACCCGAATCGTTGAAACCCGCACGCCAGACGCGAACCCCCGGTGCATTCCTTATATTCACGGCAACATTGACATCGAGTTGACGCTCTAATTCACGGGTATTCTGCGGCAGCCCTAAAATGTCATTATAGAGCGGCGGCAAGGACGCTGTGGCTAAAAACCAATCGACATGCACAAACGGCGCGAAACTACCCGTTTCTGCCCGCAGGGCTGCCATCTTTTCAAGGCGACCGGCTTGTGTTTGTGGATCAAACGCAGGGTTATAAGGATACGCAGCCTCTATTTGCGCCCAGGCATTCGTTCGGTCCCATTCATAATGACGCAGGTCAATGTAAAAGATTGTCTCTAACGCATCTACAGGCGTGGGGTTGGTCACGACAAAACCCCAAGATAGACTGTTGACGAGTTTAGAAAGGGCAACACGATAGTCTCTCAATGTCTCAGGGGATTCGCCCGAATTATAAAGATGCGTCAAGGTAAAATAGCGCGCAGATGTCCTGCTAAGCGGATCCAGTCCGCCAAGATGAGACGCGATCGTATCGAGCACTGTATCAGGCGCAATAAAGTCAATGGAATGCGATACATCCCAATCGGGTGCACCGAGTGCGATCCAAAGGGCTATTGTCCGAATCGCTTCATCTGAGAGCGCGGGTAATCCCAACGGCATCTGTGGCCCCTTTTCCGTCTCACCGAGCAGACGTTTATAGAACTCCGATTCGAGCGGATTCCCCGGCATAACAACCCCAGTATTAACTAATGCATCACGGTCCAGCAAGAGATCGTCCTTAAAAGCCCCGGTCGCATCATGACACCTCGCACAGTTGGCTTCCAAAATAGTATACGCTTCCTGTGCGATATTCTGCTGCGCGTCAACAACGGATACCCAAAAAACGCAAAACAATAGAAATATCGAAAAAGTAAAGATGAATCTGCTCATATTCAATAAACCTCCATTCTTGAATAATATATGAGTTCGCAAATGCTGTTTCAATCTCGCTGTCGCGGGCTTTTCCTGAGAAATGAATCCTATTTCTTTGCCTCTGTTGTGAAATCAAAAATGCGTATAATCCCCCAGTCTGCGGGTTCCCAATTCCCTGCGGCATCTGCCCATCGGAGTTGTACTCTATAACGCTCTTTATGCCGTAACCGAAGCCCTTCACCCGGTAATCTCAAAAGGATAATACGCTTGTCATCTATCAACATTTTCCATTTCATATCAATCTGGCGCGTGCGATTATAGAGTTTCACGTCTGCTCTATGAATAGCCTCATCAAAGTCAAATACAAAACGTTCTGTGTTTATAGGTACATTTGTCCCTCCATGTCTCACACTACTTCTGGTCATTTGGGGGGCTCGATTGTCTCCTTTCTTGGTTGTGAATGTAATTAGAATGGTGCGCATATTTCTCGCAGCGTCTTCGACGTCCCCAGATATTTCATATTGTCCGTCGGTTTTTAAATTAATCACGTTTCCCAGGGGCGTGAGAACCACTTTTTTGCCACTCACAATCCGTTTCCAACGAAGACTCTGTCTAAACGTGCTGTGGTTTTTGTGGATTTGGACATTCGATTTTGCAACATCTTCATCGAAAGTTAAGGTGATGGTATCCAAATGTATATCTACGTCTCGCGCACCGTCCGATATCTTGATTTTTCTGTTACCATTCGCTCCAATGCTTTCTATGAGTTTCGGACCAAAGATGTCAAAAACAAGTTCAGGTTCAGGTTCATCTACAATAGGCGCGACAACAGGAACGACTGGATCTGGCTGTGGGACTAAAGGTTCGGATTGTACTTCTGTATTAGGATCTTCTATCAAGGTAGGTATTGCGAAAAGAGGTTCAGGCGTGCCCTTTTCGGTATCCGTCGCACAACTGATGCACGTTAACAATAAAAATATAACGAGTACATATCTCATTCTGACTCCTTATCGGAAATTGATCCCGATGTTGTAGATAACCTCGGAGGCCTGAAAAGAGAACCCGACACTTCCGATGATATGTGTTGTCGGTGAGGCTTGTATTTCAACGCCAGCCTCACCTGTAAAGAGATTGTATGTATCATCAACAATAATACGACGGGTTGTGGACGTATTTCGCCACCTGTTTGAATAGAAGACACCGAAGAACGGGTGGAATCCCCATTTTGTTGTTGTCCAGAGTTTGCCAATAACGCCTATACCGCCTGTAACTGTCATATTGATATAGTGCGTCGCCTCGCCATTTCTATAGATTTGTGAGTAGTGTGACTGGAATGCACCTCTGAGAAAATAATCTATTGTCTTTTCAGCGATCAGTGGTCCGGTGGCTGCTAATTGAAGTTCGACTGAAGGTGATGGTGGCACGTCAATTGTTTGCTGGTTTGGTATATTCAGGAATGCGATACCCGGTAGAAAAGAAATCTTCAATGTGGGGTTGAACTGGTAGTCAAGGCTTCCGCGAATATGGCTCACTCTAAACTGGTGCCGATAGTTGCTGCTTCCTGTTATTTGGGATGGCGGTTCGTAATATTGAAATCCTAACCCAATAGCACTCTCTTTTGCGGGCATACTCAAAATCCCTGTCTGTGCGGATACCGGTATACAACAGATGAGCAGAATGAAATAAATGAACGATAAAGTTCTCATAGTGCGAAGATTTAATGTGGAATCCTCCCTAATCCCGGAATGATAGTCTGTCCATCTCTTTGAAGTATACCCATTAGTAATTTCTCATTGCGAGACAACTCTAAGAGTATCTTTGCGGGTCTGAAACGCATTCTTTGGAGTTTGTCATAGAATGCACTATCAACATATCCTATTACCCCATCAAAGTAGACAACCTCACCAGCCTGTTTCTGCTTCTCCAACTCCCTATAAAGTAAATCGCCAAGCATGCCGCCGTCTGTGTAGTTATATTTTGTGATTGTCTCCTTTATAACTGACGCATAGCTATTCGTCCATATAATAGAGTCATCACCTTTCCACACCATGCCGTGCTCTAACTCTGGCATTGTTGGATCACCATACTTCTCAATGACTTTTTGGATTAGTTTTTCTGCGTTCCTTATAGGTAGTATGGTTATGTAGCCTGCGGTTCGCAACTTGTTATCCTTGAACGTGTAAATGAGTTTACATTTAACACCGTTGATTTTAATTCTGTAGACGAGGAGTTCTCGTGTCCTTTCATCAGGTCGTATCCCTTCTTCTGACAATTCAACACGTTCACGACTAAATCCCCACCGTGTTTTGCGAAAGTTGTAGCCACTCTCACCTTCAAAGAGGTACTCTGATAGTTTGTTGGGGTCAAGAGGTGGGTCTATGTCAGACATCCAATCAGGCGATACAGGTGAGTCCCATTCGGGAATGTCATCAGGCGGTAGTTGAACTCTTGGGGCACATCCCATATACAAGCAGAGTATGAGTGGGATAGAGAGCATTAGCAACTTTTTCATAAAGTTCTCCTTTATTGAGAATAGTATTAGGCCAGTGGTGGTTTGCCATTTTTTTCAAACAGCAAATTGAGTGCGTCCCCTATTACGCGCTCTATGGATGTTCCTTTGTCTGCAGCAATCAGTCGGACTTGTCGGTGTACTTCGGATGGATACCACCCTTGAAGGATTTTCTTGCCCTTCCGGGAATCTGGTCTGTTTTTGGGTTCAAGGCTTGGAGTCTCGTTAGGGGCCTCTGCCTGTTGTTTCTCGTTCAAGATCGTTTGTAGGCTTTTTGGTTGTTTCATGCTACACCTCCAGTTGCTTTTCGACGTATTCGTATAGTACTTGTGCTTCGATAGATGCTTTAGACTTTGGTAGATATTCCTGTGCAGTTAGTCCGTGATTGAGGGCATGTACAAAGGCTACACGGTGACCGAATTCACAGGGGGCGCACTGTCCCGGAAGTGCTGTTCGTGCTTGGTTTCCGAGTGTTGTTCGGGCTGGAACGGAGTTGAGTACAATGTGTGCGGAGACTTTTGCGATTTCGCAGATAGAGAGTGTTGAAGCGATAGCGTCTAAATCCATAATCGACGGTTTACACGGAATTAAGACAAGGTTCGCGGCGTTTGCTACATCGAGAGCGTCATGTCCGGCATTGGGGGGTGTATCAAGGATCGCAAGGGTTGCTCCGTTATCTTTGGCTGTTTTCAGCCACTGTTGGACACGGGATGCGGGTGTTGCGATGATAGCTGGTGATTCAGCGTCTCGATAGTCTCCCCATTTTGCCGCAGATGCTTGGGGGTCTAAGTCAATGAGAATAGGCGTGTGCCCGGCTTTTTCTGCGGCGACCGAGATATGGGTTGCAAGTGTCGTTTTTCCAGTGCCACCTTTTCGGCTCATGATTGCTATTGTTTTCATGTTGTCTTTCCTTCTTTGTTTTATATGCAACGGTGTTTTATATGCAACATTATTTACAATGCAACTGAAGTGCATACGCTTATTTAGACCACAATTTCGCAAAAACGGTTTATCTATTGTATTCCGACTCGGTGAGTCGCCAACCTATTCTCTGTTTACCTGATTTACTTCGCAAAGACTCAACCCGACCCTCATCTTCCAACTTTTCAAGAATTTCCCTATGTATTCTACCGGGGGACTTTCCTTTTTTCCGTTTTTTCTCGTATGTTCCCATTTCTTCACCTATATATGTAGCCTCAATATATGCATGTCCACCATCCGGATCAGGTTTACACTTCTTAGGAGGAATGTCTACATATTCGCTCTCTTGTGCGTTCTTTAGAACATCTATGACTACGTCCTTAAGTAGTCCTATCGCTTGATCTGTGCGTAATCTTACGTGATCCATTTGGATTTACCTCATATTTGAGGCAGCAGAAAACTGCTGCCTTTTGTGATTAATCGTCAAATAACCCAAGTTGATCGGTTGTTGATTTGCCACGCGCAAGCGGTGTATCAAATTTGTTGATGTTCAGTGCAGAAGCAAACGTTGGGTCTTGTACTTTGACGAACATTTTGACTCCTTTTCGGCTTGACGTGCATCGGCATCGGTGTTAAAATTAAAATGCCAATACATCGAAATAGCCTTTCGTTTTTGGTTTGGGGAGGTGACCGCCTCCCCTTCTCTATTATAATCTATTATCTATTTTCACAACTTTTTGTCAAGCAACAATTCAATGGTCTTGATGCCATGTGTTACGCCCTCGCTTCTTGTCGGAGTTCATTTTGCAAATCAGAAATATCGCGCGCCTCCTGATCTCCGATTTTCAGAAAGACTTGCTGCGCCCCAAACGCCCGATCGGGTGCGGATGCGACGTTTGAGAGTAGGTTACTGATCGTATCTGTGATACCGCCAGCGAGGTTTTTGATTTGCTCCGGGAACAGGAGCGAAGCGGCCCCCAAAGCGATACCACCACCACCGAGTGCACTTCCAAGCCTACCGAGTCCTGATAAATTACCGAGTCCAGCAAAATTACCAAGACCGCCTGCTCCTACAGCAGATTGTGCTGCAGAAATCTTTTGGATATTCGCTATCCGTGCGGCAGTCAACTGGTCATCAAGCCGTAATCTGATCTGATGCTCGATGAACGCCCTTGCGATAATCCGAACCGACTGCCTTATAAATTCTGTCGCGACAGTTTCAAAACTACGCGCTCTGCCGGTCGCTAAATCCAAAAACGTATTAGAGACCAGATTGGTAAATTGCCTATAGGACCGGACACGGGCATTGATACTCCGCTGGGTATCTCGCTCCTCGCTCCGTAGGACTCTATTCAAAAATTGCCTGCCCTGTTCGGCGGCATCTTGGCGAATATCTAAAAGTGTGCGTGCCCCACGTGCTTGTTCAGCGATCTGGTCATCGATGTCAGCCCCTCGCACAATCGGATCGGGTATCCGGGCATCTAAATCGGTCGCAAAGGCGAAGTTAGCGATCTGCCGCATCACATTCAATAAGCTCTGTCCTTGCCGTTCCGTCTCTTCAAAATCTTGTCGCAATTGCGAGGTGAAATTACCGTATTGGGCATCAGGGCTGCTGATAGATGGGATGGCGTTTATCTGTCTCGTGAGCTGGTCTGTGTAGGCTTGCCCTGCTTGTGCTGCAGCCTTGAAACCCTCGACTTCAGCATCAGAAACAGCGTTGGCAGCGTCAATCCGTTCTTGTGAGAGCTGTTGCAGTAACCGTTGATTTTCAGCGGTAATCTGTCGCTCAGCTTGGAGCCGTTGTCTACCGAGTTCAAATATTCGGGTTTGCAGTGTATTGTATGCCTCGGTGCCTTCTGTCTCTTGTGCGAGTGCGTTCTGGGCGTTCGCGATCCGTGCATTGTAGTAAGCGTTGCTCGCTGTAAGTGCAGCTTGGAATCCGGCTGATAGCTGTTGCGGGTTGATACTGATATTAAGTGCTTCGCGTGTATCTTCAGCATTCGCTCTGAGTTTCGCCAGCGTTAGCGCGAAGTTTTCAGTGTTACGTGTAGCGGTTTCCGAAGCCTTTGCGGTGCTTGTATTCGCGGAGGCTAAAGCGCGTAAAGCGTTGGCGTTGGTTGCGAGTTGCGTTTGCGTTTCAGCGAGTGCTTGTCTTTTCTCTCTCAGCCGACGGTTCAGCCCTTGTACCGATTTCCCTGTGCGTTCGTCGATTTCGTTGGTGAGTGCTGCGATTTCTGTGTTGAGTGTTCTCGCTTGTGTTACCAGGGCGGCTTGAACGTTTCTGAGGTATTCGGATTGTGCGGAGACGCTCCCTTGTGCGGCTTGGAGTTTCTCCAGTTCGGTCGTGATTTCCCGATACTGTCTACCGGCTTCTGTCTCTCTGCCTCTAAACCTGAAAAAGTTTGTGCGTCCTTTCGCTGCCTCGTCGAGTGCGACTTTCTCCTGTTTCAGGAATGCGATACGGTCTTCAAAAGCCTTGTTAATCGTGCCAGCAGCCGTAGCCGTACTTAACGCAGTGGTGAACCCCTCAACGGATTGCTTAGCCTCGTTTGTGTTTTGAATGAAGTTTGTGACGTTATCAAAGAGTTCAGCGAACCCGCGTGCCGCGCTGGAGACGACCGGCAGGAGTCTGTCCCCGATAGCGATCTGGAGTTGATTGAATTCCTCTTGTAAGGCATCCACAGAACGTGCGTAAGAATCGACGGGTGCAGCCGGGATCTCCTGCCGGAGTCTCGCAAGGATAGGTAACAAGAATTGTCCGAGCGTCTGTCCGGAGGCTTGGAATCTCTTGTTCAAGCCATCCATGGTGCCGTCGGTGTTATAGACTTCCTGTGACAGTCTGTTGAAACTGGGGATGAGTTCTTTGATGGTCGAAAAGTTCTCTTGCGAGATTTTATTTTCACCGAAAGCCTGTGTGAGCTGTAGCATCGCCCGCGAGGTATCCGCAGCGTTGCCACCGAGTCCGACGATGCTTTGTCCAAAAGTCGTGATAATCGCATCAACTTCTAAGGTGGTTGCACCTGCTGCACGGAGCGAGTTAGAATAGCGGATAATTTGGGGTGTGTTGAGGCCTGGGAGTTTTGCGATCTCGTTGAAATCCCGGAGTCTGGCATCTGCTTGTGTGCCTTCGATGGCTCGGAGTCCACGCAATAAGCCCTCCATTTGTCCAGCAGACCGAACGGACGCTGCGCCGAACTCAAAGATTTCGCGTGCGGCGAGTGCTGCACCTAAGCCTGTTAAGATGCCGCGGACACCGCCTAACGATCTCGTGAAGAACTCAGCACCGTGTCCAGCCGCTACGAATCTACCGCGCGCATCTCGGAGCCTACCGTTTGTATCTCGCCATGTTGCGTTGGTACGGCGTGCGGCGTTTGAGAGGCTGTCTATTTGTACGCCGCTCTTTTGGGCTTGATCGCCGAGCCGGTCAACGTCTCTTGCGGTGGTCCTGGATTGGTCGCCAAGTCGGTCAATCGCTTCGCCAGCGTCGCGTGCCTTGCTGCGAGTGGTATTGAATTCATCCTCAAGCGAATCCACTTCCCGCTTGAGGCGCGAAAAAGCGGCACGTGCGCGTCTGTCCTCGACATTGAAAACCAGGGTATTCGTAGGCATTTTTTTCTTGCTAAAAAGTGGGGAAAATGGTACAATAGAAGGGATAAGTGGGAAGGGGCGCAACCCTTCCCGTGCCAAGTATTGAAAAACCTAACGACTAAGCTGGATTTCGCATTGGCATTTTTATTTTAACACCTTCCTGTTGAAATGTCAAGCGAGGTCCCCAAACCTATAGGAGCTTGACATGTTTATGACCCGTCCAACTTTCGCGCTCTCCGTTTCGGTGGGGCTTCAGCCCTCACAGGTGCACGCGCGTCTCACCGCAGAACAGCAACGCGGTTTTCGTCCGGTTCGGTATGAGAATCAGTATCTTCGAGGCTACCATTGGTGGATCTTTCCAAACTACGTGGATAACATTTACTCGAAAGTCTATGCCAGGCTGAATATCTTCGGCGATCTCGTTGTCGGTAGAGGTGCATGGACACGCTTGGTCTGTATTAAGAACGGCAGACTGACACTGAGTCCATTCATTTCTGAGGATGTTGTTTCCGCATCCGATGAGCGGTTGCTTGTTTGCCTGTAAAACCAACGTGGGCGGGTTCGCTCGCCCACATTTTCTTAAAGGAGTATCCGCATGGGTTTCGTCTACATGATCACCAACGACATCAATTCTAAAGCATACATCGGTATCTGTATCCATCCACCTAAGAAAACGAGAATCAAAGACCATCTTTCCGGGCGTGGCAGTCGGCTTGTTGCTGCTGCCGTTAAGAAATATGGCAAAGATGCTTTTACTTACGAAATCCTTGAGGCAGATGTCTTTGATGAATTCTTACCCGATTTAGAGGTTGCATATATTGCTAAATTTAATACTGTTGCACCTCACGGCTATAACCTCAATTCTGGGGGGAACCACGCTATACCGTCCGAGAATACGCGTCGCAAAATGTCTGAAGTACATAAAAGTAGAAAGTCTGGAGCCCAAAAGGGTGAAAAACATCCTTTCTTTGGTAAAACACATACCGCGGCTACGCGTCGTAAAATGTCTAAAGCTAACAAAGGTAGAAAGCATACCGCGGCTACGCGTCATAAAATCTCTGAAACCAAGAAAGGTAAAAAACTTACCGAGAGACATCGTCATAAAATCTCTGAGACCTTGAAAGGCAGAAAGCATACCGCGGCTACGCGTCATAAAATCTCTGAGGCACATAAGGGTGAAAAACATCCTTTCTTTGGCAAAACACATATCGCGGCTACGCGTCGTAAAATCTCTGAAGCAAAAAAGCATCCAGATCATGCTGCTGCGCGTGAATATTTCTTTTCACTCTCTCCCGATATGCCACTTACAGAAAAAAGAAAATTACTTTTCACAACATTTTCAAACGTTTCCCAACCCACAATTTACAGATGGGTCAAGAAATGGCAATCATCCGATTAGGCTTTGGATAAAGCGCGATGTTCCGCTTCCTCCAATAGTTCTGCTTCGTGATCTTTACCCACACACATCACGGCAAAATCTATCTCATAAGCCGAAGTGAGCGGTATTTTGTCCCCGAAGGCGTAATAACTTGGACGTTGTCCAAATTCTTTGGCGGTATAATAGAGCGCGAGGATTTCGTCACGATTCTCATCACTTTGATGGATCCACGTCAGAAAATCGTGCCACGTCTTTTGACGGGCGACTCCCTTCAATTAAGGCATTATGGAGTGATATGACGTAAAACGGTTCCCATTCCCGCATCTGCTCGGCAGTCAGCCCCGGATGGCTAATAATACATGACTCAAGGATGTTTAATAGTTTGTCATCATATTTCTTGACGGCGAGTTCATCCTCAAGTTTTTGCCGCTGTTCGTCGTCGAGTTCGGGATCCGGGCTTTCACCAGCGGAAGCCTCCCAAAAGGTATGTCCAAGTAACGTATTATAGTACACGGCTGTCTGTCCGGGTGTCATTGGCATCATTTCAAAATCTATTGGGTCACCGCCTTCGGGGTCAGGGAATCGAGCGATAATATTATCTTTCTGAAGTTTCTTATTCAGAGACTTCAAATCTGTGACGAAGTTCAGATCCCCTTCAACCTCTTTGCGTTTCATCACCTGCGTTGTCTTGGTGGCAGCCTTCGCCGCGATGTCTTCCATTGTTTTCGTCATTCTCCAAATCCTTTTTTAGTGGTTTTCGGTGCGATTTTTTCTGCGAAAAAATCTTTCGGTTATCGGTGCTCAGTTAAAGAGGGAGAGGGTTTAATCAAAAATCTCTTGTAACCGACAACCGATAACCGATAACTGACAACTATTCCGCAAACCCTTTCTCTGAATAGAACCGCATCGAGATTTCATCTGGCGTGGTGGCACCGACGGACGGGTTCGCTTGGAATGCGAGGTTCCGTGTGACGGAGCCTCTGCCTTCGATAGGCAGTCCGGGAATTTCTGTGAGTCCACAATTCGGGAACCGGCTCTCGACCATGACCTGTCGACCGTTTGACAACCAGTTATAGTTTCGGATAACGATCGGCACCTTGCGTTTCTCGAAATAGATGTCCTGCCAGTGGACAGTCTCGTTATTCTCTGCAGCATCATCGGTTTCATGGTAGATGCCGGCATTGACAGTGACAGTGCGCCCTTCCGTTTCGCTGGTTACGGGTTGACCGGCAAGCGGATCGCCTGTAAAGCCTTCGGGATCGACATAGTTATGGTTGCCTTCTATATCGACGCTGGTCACTGCGATCGGATCAGGTGCATCATCAGGATCGCCATCAATGCGTGCGACAAGATCCTCGAGGCTCTCGTCCGGTTCTCCGAGTACGACGGCTGTGCCGAGGCTCGGATAAAAATTGAGCGGTTTGCGTGGATACTTTTTAAGGATACCGTCGTCCGCACGCAAATTCGCCAAAGTGTTCGCGACGACGGTCGGATCGGCAAGGCTTCTCGATTCCTGGACATAAGATGCCAGCAGTCCGAGCAGTAACCGGATATTCGCGCCGATCGAGAGCCGGAACAGATTCGGGATGATGTTGTAAGCGATATAGGGTGTAAAAGCCTTGAGCATCTGTGAGCTCCAACCGTCGAAGGGGTTATTGTTCTCGTTGAGCGTCAAGGCTGCCCATTTCGTATCTGGGAGGAACTTGAGTTCTACGCTTGTCGGTGCGGTGCCATTCCCCCAATCGAGGATGAGTCTGTCGGCGCGGTGATAGAAATCTGTGGTTATCTTTTTCGTATCACTGGCACCGAATGCAATTTCTTCGGTTGTTGGGGTATTGAAATCGTTGGATCGTGAGCCGCGTTTTTGTCCGTAGACGCGGATTTTACCTGCACCCGAAGGGGAACCTTTTAGGGTGATCTCCAATTGGCCTGGCCATTCTGCGAGTGCCGTTTTATCATCGTTATTGATTGTCACGATATTGCTGCTGGGAGCACCGATTTTGCCACCGGGGATCGCCTGATCGTCGACATCATTATTCGTTGGCAGTGCGGTCGGGTTGAACCAACCTAACAGCATGTGGATCGCGTCGTCGGGGAGCAGTTCAAATTCCCATTCGCCGCCGCCCCCGCGTTTAGAGATGATGCTTTCTGGGGTCGCGCCCCCGCCGATAATGCTTTCGGATTCCGTTTCTTCTGCGGTCGGATCGAGTGTGTTCCGTGTGAACACAAAATGGTTGCGGATGAGTTTCGCCAGTGTAGTTGTCGGTGCTGCCCCATCAAAAACATTTGCGCCGGTGATGGGTTCCCCGTATTTGAGTTGGCGACCGATAAATATATAAGAATCGCCGCCGGTACGTCTTTTAGGTGCCATATCTTTAAATTTCCTTGCGGTTCGGTGAGGCGGGTTGAATGACCAACGTTCCTCTCCGTAGGTTCGCCCTCCACTTCGTTACGGGCTACGGTTGTTCACTATTTTTCATCGGAAACCCTCTTTAACTGGTTACTGGAACTGGTTACTGGCTACTGGTAACTGGGAACTGACAACCATTTTGCCGCGCTCATCGTGTGTGGTGCGGGTCTTGACGAACCCGTTTGCTGTTTGCCGCCAAGGTGACCAGTTTTGGAGCCCGAAGCGTTTCACGAGGGCGTGTTTCGCGGATCTGACCGTATGCGCTGAGATCGTGTCTGCGGTATGCTCAAGGATCGTGCCGTGCGGTGTGCATCGGGTATAGGTGAAATTGTAAGTGTGCATAGATCAGATTTTAGGCGGACGGTTAAAGAGTCGTGCGAGTAGCCCTCGCTTCTGGAGTGCCTTGATTTTTGCTTCTGCCGCGCGTAGATCGTCCAATGCGCCATCAAATTTCGCCTTAAAATGATCGCGTTGTCTGCGTGCCTCGTGCGTTTGAATCCGTATATCGAGTTTATCAAGATCGGTTTCGATGGCTTGCTCGATGAATTTGGATTCTGAAAGCCCTAACGCCTCGGCGGCTTTCTTGACCCGAAGCTTCGTCTGTCTCTGGACATTTGAAGAGATACGTTCTTTCATTTTTTTGATTTTCCTTGCGGTTCGGTTCTTTTAACGTTCCTTGCGGTTCGGTGAGGTGGGTTGAATGACCAACGCCCCTCTCCGTAAGTCTAGAAGAAATACCCCAGCAAAAACCCCTCCACTACGTTACGGGCTACATTTATGCTTGAATATTCATCAGAAACCCTCTTTAACTGGTTACTGGTAACTGGCAACTGGAAACTTCCTTTATCCTTTTTTTACGATTTCGAGAAACCCGGAGAGCGTCCGGTTTCGCCAGTTGCCGACTCTGTATGCCTCGCTTTCAGCGACGATAGCGAAGTAGTATTTCGCGTCGGCTTTGGGTCGCCAGAAATCCCATCGGAAGTCGACGGTTACGTGTCCTAACCCGCCACCGGAACCGCCCTGTCCTGTTGCGAAATCGACGACAACATCGTCCGTATTCTCCATCATCTGTCGGAGTTGCACTTCGAGGGTCCGGCTCTGTTGCGCGCCTTGCACATCTATATCGAAATGCAAGTCAATGTTAAAAAGCCCTTTCGGGAACTGGATCACCTCGTTCTGTGTGCGTTGTGTGCTGGAGGCTGCGGTGATGTCGCAATCGGTTTCGTCAACGACATTTGTAAAGTTGAGTCCAAGGGTATCACCGCCGTATTCATGTTCGTCGACCACCCCAGAGAAGCCGACAGCGTAAGCCTGACCGGTGGACACGAAAGGGTGATGGACACCGCCACCCATAAATCTATCTGTCTGCTTTGTGACGGTTCCAAGCACGTTACCTGCAACTGTTCTACCTTGCAGATAGATAAAAGAGACAGGGTCTTTGCTACCGTAGAGTCCGCCAACGATGCCGCCGCGTATCATTTGTCTGCCTCCTATCCGACCTTCTCAACGCGTAGGAAATGGCTTCTGTTTCGGTCACCGTGGATAGGGAACAGGAAATAAAACTGTTCTGTGCCAGCAACGACAAAATCAGGATAGATGAGCTGATACGTTGTGTTGGCAGGTGCTGTTCCCGATGTAAAGCCTGATGTATGCGTGATGACAGTGTCATCGGCGTTCATTTTGACTTCTCGCAATTCGACCCGGAATCCACCCTGAGACGCGCTTGCACTATACCCTTCAAATAAGAGGTCGTAGCGTCCGTTGGAGAATTGTAAGACAGTCTTATCCGCCTGCCCCGTTACATCGAGATTGGCGACATCCCCACCGTTAAGGATTGTCAGGAGATCGGATTTCCCGCCGTCGTAAACTTCATCCGCGGTTGCCTTGAATTCTGCAAGCCTGCGGTTTCCACTTCCGGCAGGTGTGTAGTTCTCACCGACCCTTTTCGTCTGGCTTTTGCCGTAATAGTAAGAGACCGGGCCGCCACCACCGCCACCTTTTCCGTAAAGCCCACCAACGATCCCACCACGTATCATGTTTAACTCCCGTGTGGGTCGTCTTTCGCGATCCAGACTTCAGCACCGGCAGTTTTCGTGAAGAGTCGGTAATCGAAGCCCTTCTTGACGGTTATATCCAGCACATCACCTTCCGCGGTGAGTTTGATTTCGTTGCCGTTGTACCGTGCGTTTTTCCAGGTCCCACCCTCGCGCCGTATTTGCACATGCACTTCATGTGAAGTATAGGTATCGCAAAAGAGCTGGTATTCGCCATACGAATTTTCACCGAGGATATCGGCATCCGCAGTATGGGTTTGATCGGTTTTCAGAATAACTTTCGCCATTTTTTTAACTTTCCTTGCGGTTCGGTGAGGTAAATCGCAGCTGTGAAGTGCTATTCCGTCCAGCTAGAAGAAATACCCTATCAAAAACCCTTCCATTACATTACAGGCTACGGTTGTGATGAAAAATTATGAACTATGATTTTTGGGATTCAATTAAATAGTTAATGGTTAATGGTTATAAGTTAAAGAGGTTTCTTGTAAGCCCCAACCGTTTGGGAGTATCGGAAACCAAGAACTAAAAACCAACAACTAATAACTAATAACCATTATAAGGGGGAGCAGATAGCGTCTATAAGGGGAATTCGGCGGGAAAGCAATACATAAGCAATACATAAACAATACGGAAAGTTATCAGTACGATTTTTCTGCGAAAAATCTTTCGGTTATCAGTTTTCAGTTAAAGAGGTGTGTTGTGGCAGTAACAGGAACGGTAACCATCACAAGCTCTTAACTGGCAACTGGTAACTGGCAACTGACAACTATATCTTCATAGCAAGTTGTGCGCCCATGAGTTGTTTGATGGCGTGTCGGAATTGTTCAACTGTGCAGTGCGTCATATCATAGAAACTTGGGGATGGCGATACCTTCGGGAGTGGCGGATACGGCTCAGCTTCAATTTTGTTGTGTTTTAGCGTGTCTCCGATGTCGAGTTTGTGGGTGTTACTCGCATCGCGGAATGCCCAGTAGTTGATGTCGAACACAGGGATAGAATCGTAGTCATTCGTTGCGAGGGGGCCGGAGCTCTGCGCAAGGATGGTGTTTTCAGGCAGGTCAAATTTTTTCAGTGCGGTTTGGATACGGGTCTCGGTGCTATGATCGCACACGATATAGAGATGTATCCCCTTCATGATGAGATCGGTATTATTGATAAGGCTGGCGAGGGTCCAGGGTAACATCTTTTCCTGCCAATCGATGTCTTCGGCATGGATGGTGATAAGGAGTGCGGTGTGTTTGCCGGGGATGAGTGGCACTTCGTATTCAAGCGGGCATTCGGGGAGTTGGGTGCGGATGTCGTTCATAATAGTTATCAGTTTTCAGTACGGTTTCTCTCACTGTGAGGCATGAAAACCTTTCGGTTATCAGTTGCGATCCTCAGATTCGCGAATTGTGAACTGCAGGGTCTGGCACACATCTACCAACTTATTGTATGCGACTCTAATATTAAAATCGTCTGTAAATTCTTCAAGTTTCTTACCTATCGTTTCTATATCGGCGATTGCCGATACTGCTGCCTCTACATACGCAGCATCGGTTTTGATTTTGCTGGCATGTCCAGGTATGTACTCCAATTGGTTACTCCTTGTGTCGATAACGTAATCCAGCGATTTCATTCTTTTAACTTTCCTTGCGGTTCGGTGAGGGTGGATAGAAAAACCAACGTTCCTCTCCGTAGATCCGCGCGCCATTACATTACGCGCTACAGTACCTCTTTAACTGGTTACTGGTTACTTGCAAGGCAGCATTGTGCCGTCTTGGATTTTGAAGAGTCGGTTATCTTCAAAGGTAACCATCAGCGCGCCCTCGTTTTCGGGATTATTGAGCACGACATCCACTGCGGAGACATCTTCCTGTTTGTAGCTTTTATGTCCGTCCTTCGCATAGAAGTTCGGCATATCGACACACTGATACCAGATCGTTTGTCCCTCCGACGCTGCTTCCGCCTTCTTCTTTGCGATGTGTTCTTGGATTTTCCCCGGTAGCACGGGTTCATATTCCTGTGGGACGTTCATTCGGTTTTGCACTATGACCTCCTTTTCTGCGATTTTGCAATGAAACGGGTTTCCCTCTCAACTGCCTTGCGAATCACCTCTGCTTCAGAGATATTCTGCATCTTCGCCATAATTTTGATATTCTGCTGTTGCTGCAGCGTGAAGTATTGGCTTTGCTCTTTCTCCGCTTGGACATCTTTATAGTCGTCAAGTGCGCGTCGGACGATTTCAACCTTATTCAAGCCTGTTTTTTCGCTCTCCTGTTCGAGCCAGTCGAGTTGCTGCTGCGTCACCTTAAAAGTAACGGGTTTTAGACTACTTGCCAAGGGTATCTCCTTGTAAATGGTTATAAGTTATAAGTTAATAGTTATAAGTTAAAGAGGGAAGCCTGGTTGTCGGTTATGCGTTGCTGGTTAGGAGGGATCTGAAACGCTCATATTTTTTTCTTACGGTTGCTACCCAGAGCGGCGACACCGGTTACAAAGCACTAATAAAGTATCAGAAACCAAACCTATAACTTATAACTTATAACTAAGAACCAACAACTACTCATACCTATTATAGCATAAGCAGCCCATTCTTTCAACGCCCCGAACCCCTTATTTTCTGAAATGTATTGTTTATGTATTGCTTATGTATTGCTTTCCCAAAAAATTCCACTTCTGAACGCCTCGTACACCACATTATAATTGAGAGTATCAAGAGAAAGGGAAATTCACTGAACGAGCTTCGTCATTTGACGATGCCCAGATCGCCTAAAAAACCCTATGAAAACTTTATGAAAACCTTGCGAAAACCTTGCGAAAACCTTATGAAAACTTTATGAAAACCTTGCGAAAACCTTGTGAAAACCTTATGAAAACTTTATGAAAACCTTGCGAAAACCTATCAGAAGTTTGTGAAAACCCCATGAAAAAACGACACTGGATTCAACTACATATCCTCGATACGCTTGAAGATGCAGGCGAGATGCATGTTGATGACATCTTCGCCAGTAAGCCTGACGTGAAAAAGTCAACGCGGGATTATCATGTTAGGCAACTGACAGAGCGAGGCGAAATAGAAAGGGTTCAAAACGGGATCTATAGGAAACCGGCAGCAACAGATCCACAAACACGGCTCAGTAAAGCACGCAAAAAGTTTTCCAGTGACGCGCGGTCAGCCGAAAACAACGAGCAAACAATTAACACGCTGCTGAATACTTATGACGAAGTGTTAGCGATCTTTCAGGTCTGGGTACTCCAAAACATAGCTTCTGAAAAGATAGACTTTGAAAAGCAACTCCTCTTTATCGAGAACTTCAAATGGCTCACCATGATCGGCGATAAGTTGATGAAACGGTGGGCGTTGGTGCATGTCGGCTACGATACGAATACACGTCAAGCACAAGAGGATACGAAAGCCAAGATCGAAGCCAAGCAGAAAGAAGCCATCAAAGACGCACCTATTGAAGAACAAGTCAGCATCATTGGGAGCTTCGATCTCGAAACGAAGCAACTGATTGATAATTTCCCGACCCATGAGGATCTCGAGAATCTCTCCGAAAAAGACACAGAGGAGATAACGGTTTGACGCATGCAGAAACGATCTGTTATCGGATATGGCCATGGGCATTATCGTCCGTATGCGCGGATGTGGGATTTATGGGACGCACGTAAAAGTGTGAAAATCGCCGGTGGCACTTACGACGCTGGCAAAACCTTCGGGCTCATCGCCTACATGCACGCGATGGCAATACGGTATCCCGGCTCTCGAATGACCTTTGTGCATCGGAGCCTAAACCGTGTGTATCGGAACATCATACCGAGTTACGAGAAATTATTGGGGTACAAGCCGACAAGCCGTGATGATCCGAACCCGACACGTGTAACGCGGTTCGGTGGCGAGCGTCCAGAGTTCTTTGAATACGAAACCGGTACCCGGATCTATATGAACGGGTTGGATAAACCGCAGAACCTGTTATCCGATTTCTTTGATGCAGGGTTTGTCAACCAAGCGGAACTCGTACCTTTTGACGCGTGGGACGAACTCACAGCGCGGGTTTCTGAACGTGCCGGCACGATGCCGATCGCAACGCTTGTCGGGGATTGTAACCCGAATGTGCCGCATCATTGGATCCGCCAACAGGCGAAGGACAAGAAACTTGACTATTTCAGGATGTCGTTTTTGGACAATCCTGAGATTATTCCCGATCAGAAGTCAGATCGACTGATAGCGTTCAAACGTGCATTTGAGAACGAACCCGATCCGAAACTGCTGAACAAGATAATGGATCTGTTCACGGAGCCGGGTTTACGGCGTGTTGAGAAACTCAAGAACCTTGAGGGTTTACGGTTCAAGCGTGGGTTTCTCGGTCTCTGGGCATCCGGTGAAGGTCTCGTTTTTCAGAAGTTTGAGCCGGAAACGCACATCGTCGATGCAACCATCATGCCGAACTGGAAACGGTATCTGAGTGTGGACTGGGGAACACGCAACCCATCGAGCGTGATCTGGTGGGCACTTTCACCTGACGACAGACTCTATGCCTACAAGGAAATCTATAAAACACAGCTGACGAAGCCCGATCTGATACGGTTGATAAAAGAGAATTGCGATCGCTATGACCGTATCCAGTATGCCGCGGTAGACAGTGCAGACCAAGACGGTGTTGAGCAGCTCCGGCGTGCAGGCTTCCGTGTCAATGAACCCGTAAAAAACAGAATCGCACAAATCCAGGCTGTCCAAGAACGGTTGAAAGTCGACGCAAGCGGTCAACCGGCGATTATGTTCCTCCGGGATCGGTTGGTGCATCCACCCGATCAAGACCTCAAAGACGAATACCGTCCTGTTGAGGTTACAGATGAGTTTTTGAGCCTGAGCTACAACGAGAAACGGAAAGGCACGAATAAAGACGATGAGGATACGGTTGGCGACAATCACGGTGTCGACGGCACAAGCTATTTGGTGCGAAGCCTGGGAACGAAACAGAGTATCGGCAGCGGACGCGTCGTTCACGGCTCGGTCACAATGCGGAGATGAAGGCCGGAAGATAGGAAGGGAATAGAAGGGTGGAAGGGTGGAAGTTTCCTAGGGGAAACACCCCATCAAAAACACTTCCAATATTCCAACCTTCCAACCAATGAATATGAATCTACAGCGGACACTTCAGAGCCTGAATAAGCGAATTTTCGGTCGGAACCCAGAAACCGTTGCTCAGTCCCGAAACACACGGGCACTTGCTGGGGGTCGGGTATCGATGCAGGACCCGATCCGATCACAGACGCTGTATCATGTCGCACCACCTGAACGGACCCGGAGCGTTTTTCAGCTGAAGAACTGGACAGAAGAAGAGCTGCTCCATCTGCCTGTAGATCAGTTCATGAAAGTCGTGACGAGCATCTCTCCGGAAGTGAACAAGGCGTATAAGGATTTCCTACGGAACTGTAATGAATCGTGGTACTACCAAGTCGAACCCGAAAGTGCGACACCGGTTATAGACGATTTTATTGCACGGCTGGAGACAAAACACCACGATTTTGATGTGATTTTGGATCGGATCTTCGCCGGCATCTACAAAGGCGGCGCGATCTTTATTGAACTCGAATTGAACGCGTCCGCGGATATGGCGATGGACATCGCAGTAATGGACCCGTATGTGGCACGTTTCCATCGGGTAGGTAACGACTGGATGCTCGGTCAATGGCAGAACGGGAAATGGGTATCTTTACAGGAGGACCCGACGGTGATGTACGTGCCTTTTAATGCCGGACCGAATGAACCGTTTGGTAAATCTATGCTGGAATCCGCGCCTTTGGACGTTGTACGGATGCTCGGGGTCATGAACGATTTTCGGAGGGTTTTGGAATCGCAGGGCTGGGCACGTGCAGACTTTGAAATCAATTCTGAGAAACTCAAGGACTTCATGCCCCCAGAAGTGATCGGTGATGTCGAAGCGGAAGATGAATTTATCCGGGACTTTATCGACGGCGTGAACAAGATGTACTCGAACCTGAAACCGAATGAAGGATACGGGCATTTGGACATCGTGAAAGTGAACATGCCGGTGGGTGGTCAGATGCAAAGTTCGTTCTTTGGGTTAGTGGACGGATTGATGCGGTTGTATGATCGGCGTGTCGGTCGGGCTACGGGGTCAACGCCCATCAAGCAGCACTCTAACGAGAACGTCGCGGAGACACATGCCCGTGAACAGCGCAAGGATTACAGGATCGATATATCGAGTATCCAGTCAACCGTTGCAGGGACACTTTCAACAGAATTGGGGTATGTCTTGCGAGCCGAGGGCGTGAAAGGGAAGGTGATGTTCTATTTCGAGAACACACCGGATCCCGAAGATGTCAAGGCAATGGAAGAAGCCGAAGGTGTCAAAATTGAGAACCTCAAGAAACTCAAAGAGCTACGCGATATGGACGGTATCGATGATGAAGTCTACGAGGATGCTGTCAACAAGTACAAGGCAGAAAAAAATAAGCATTCCTCCGGGATGCGCAGTTTTGAAGTTAGCGGTTACCAGGGGTCTCCAGTTACCAGTAGTCGTGAACTTGCGCATTTATGCTGGGATCTCGACTGTCCGCAATGTGGCATTGACCCTGAAGGCGAAAGAGCCGCAACGATTAGCCCGGATGGTTCAGAGGATCCACTCCCTGTCGTGCCATCCGATTTTGAAGTGACTGCGGTGTTCCTTGAGTCTGCGATCGAATCGTTTGAGGACGTACTTCCAGACTATAAGAATATGCTCAACGCCAGGGTCACGGGTATGACGCAAACCGATGCGATTGATACCGTCAAGAAAGGCGATTGGGTCTGGAACCAGCTGACGAAACGGTATCGGAATTCCAAGACGAAAAAGACGGTCTCTGCAAACACAGTGCTACAACTGCGTGACGATCTCATTGATTTGAAACGCGACACGTTCAGCGATCTGACGGATAACCTCATCAACTCGCGGATTACCGTCCAGGAGTGGGTGCATGAGATGCGGAAACGGATACGCGATGCACACAGTGCGCAGTATATGCTTGCCCGCGGTGGACGAAATGCGATGTTCCAAACAGATCTGGACGTGCTGACTGAAATCATTAATGACCAGTTTGGGTACTTGCAGCAGTTTGGCGAGGAGGTCCGTGCCGGTAGGCTGAGCGCGAAACAGATAACTGCTCGATCAGAGCTCTATGTCGAAGCGTCTACAAATGCGCATGAACAGGCGAAAGCGGCAAGCTTTGATATAACGTTGCCGCAGTATCCGGGTGATGGGAACCAAGACTGTAACGTGCGATGCCGGTGCCGGTGGGAAATCGAGGAAAAGAAAGACGCTATCGAGGCGTTCTGGCTTTTGAACGTCGCGGCACAACACTGTGATACGTGCCTCTCAAATGCAGCGAGGTGGGCACCCTATACAATAGTAACCAGTGACCAGTAACCAGTGACCAGTTAAGAAAGGAAGGGAAACATGAATAGCATTGCTTTTACTTTCAGAAACCGATTTATTTTAGTCAAGCGGAATGAAAACCCTATTTTGTTTCATATCACTTTTTGGTTAATCCAACCCTATAAGTTGGTAAGAGCAGGATGGCACTTAACATCAGACCGTGCGCGTATACAACCGATAAAAAACGGGATACACCGCAGATGCTATAAGGCTGTCCGACACATGGTCACTTGGATTATGTTTTCTGGTTTTAGTCCGTATAGTCGCAGGAAACTTGATTATTGAACACTGGTAACTGGGCACTGGCAACTGGTAACTGATACAAAGGAGAGTAAACCCAATGGAAGATGTACGCTATTTCCCTGGAATCATAAATACCCGTGCGATGGGCGCGGAATTGCCTGAAGATGACGACGATAAATACTGGATCCGGGTGCTGGCGAGCAACGATAAACTCGATGGACACAACTCCATCATGGATCCGGAAACGACGCTCCGCAACTATGAACGAGACGCGAAAACGAAGCCCGGCGTGGCGTTGAAAGACCATCACGCCTACAGGTCTTTCGGGTACGGACGCTCCGGCAATGCCCAGTTAACCGACAAAAATGAACTCTTCATAGACTTCTATATCCTCAAGAACATGGAATACGATGCCGGTTCTCGTGAGTTCCGCACCAGTGAAAAATTGATACGCGCCATTGAACACGAACTCGTGAATCAGGTATCCGTCGGCTTCTATGAAGGCCGCGAGATTTGTAACCTCTGCCAACTCCCGATCCGACGCTATTCCTATTGGGACTGGGAGCCAGAGCGAGAGGGACAATGCACCCATAAGATGGGGAAGATGTATGAAATTGACGGTAAAAAAGAGAAGGCCACCTATACCGTCTTTGATGCCCGGCTTAAAGAGGTGAGCCTCGTTGAGTTTGGGTCTAACCGCAAAACTGCCATCGAGAAAAAACGGGAAATCGCTGAAGCACTTGAATGGGTCTTTACGGAGAAACCCGGACCCGGTGTCGGTTCCCCGATATTCGATGGTATCCGAAAATTTATGGAGGAAAATTTCATGACAGACCAAGAATGGATCGCGCAACTACGCGAGAAACTGGACATCCCGAACCTTAAGACTACGGACGAACCGGATGCCGTTGTTGAGACGCTGGAAGCAGAATTAACCAGTCTACGCGAGAAAGTCGAGGAACAGAAAGACGAAATCGCGGATCTGACGCTCGATGCTGAGGACGGCAAAGCGTACCGCCAAGCACGCGTGGACGAAGGTATCAAACAGGGTGTCCGTGCACACGGTGACGATTTTGATGAGGAATACCACCGCGAGTATTACGCCGATCTGCCGCTGGATAAACTGGAGAAGGCGATCGAGAGCAATAAGAAAATCGCTGATGCCGCACTACCAGAGGGTCGCAGCACAACCGACGAGCATGAACCGCCACCAGAGAAAACACGGGCGACCGAACGCGATCGCAGACGGAGAGGGCGGAGAAGATAGTTGTCAGTTACCAGTTACCAGTTATCAGTTAAGAGGAGAACGCTTTTCTTCTCTGGGCACTGGAAACTGGCCACTGGAAACTATAAAAATAAGGAGTACAACAAATGTTGAAAGAACATCCGTTTTTAGTCACCACCACCTTCCAAGGGGATGGGGACACGATTAAGTACGACGCAACGAAACCGAATCGTTCTGATGCCGTCGGTAAAGCGTTCAAGATTAATGCCGATGGCAAAGGCGAACTCGTTGTGGATGGCGACGAAATTGATGGCAAGGTGATCAGCGTTGACGACGACCACAAATTCACCGGTGCCTATATGTTCGGCGGACTGAATTTACCGTTAGGCGAGAATGAGACTGTCGCACGCGGCGATAAGCTTGTCGGCGCGCTCGGTGCTGACAAAGCAAAAGGGCACGTCAAAGCCGTCTCTGCACCCGCGGCGTTACCTTCGGATCTCGCAGATCTCGCAGCAACAGATATTGATACCGATGCTGAAAAGCTCACAGTCCATAACGCTGCACGGACCCAGATCAATAGCGTCTCTGCAACAGTGAGTGCCTTGGTTGCTGCAGCGAAAGGTAAAGGCAGTGTCATCAATTCCGACACAACACATGCCCTCGTTGCACTCGGCGCATAACAGAAAAGGGGAACCCGTCGCTAACGATTTCCCCATTTCATTCTATTTGAAGAATTAGCATATTGTATCACAATGTGCTTTTACGAAGGAGAAAAAATGCCTTTATTAACGACACGAGAACTGGTAGATCGCGTTCGTAACGATGGCCAGCGTACAACTTTCGTTGAAGAAGCTGCGGATGCAGGGATGCCGTTTTCTGCTTATGCAGATTCCCAATACGATCCAGACAAAGACAGCGAACTCGGTCCTGATGATGAACGTCTGTCGGCGATGGAAGTGATTCAAGACGACCTCGATATGACGACGACGTGTAACCCCGCTGCGGGTATCTGGCCCACACGGTGCGAAAATGTGATTGGCGATCCTGCCAAGGAATTTGTACTCAAAGAGATGTGTCTGAACGCTTACCGAAGCGTCTCTTATGCCCCGCAGATCGCTGCAGCAGCACGGAAAGCGGATCGACGCGCTCGTTGGGAACGTGCCGGTACATTTAACAGTGTCTATGACACCGAGCCCGGCTCCACGCTCACGCCGTTTTACGACGCGATGGCACACTGGGACCAGGACGTAGAAGTCGACATCCGTTTGGAAGAACTCACGAGTCGGTTCGCAGAGACCTCTAAGAGCGATTACCGCGCCACCATCCTGGAATACGACGAAAACGCTTTTAGTGAAGAACGCCGCACGCCTGCTTCCGATCCACCCATGGCAACCTTCGAGACCTCTGAACGTCCGGTCCGTCCGAAAAAGCGGATGCTGGCGATTCCCTTTACCTACGAACACCTTCGCGAAGTTGAGTTTATCGATAAAGCGATGGAACACGTAGAAGAAATCGCAGTGCAGCGGACGATGGCGAAAGTTGACGAAGGGCTTGAAGTGATGCTGTTTGGTGCCGGTGGCGATAACCTCGGTGGCACGCTGATCCCGTTGACCGATCTGGATTCCGACGCGACAACCATGACCCCGAAAGCGTGGCTCACACTCCAGAAAAAATTCAAACGCTCCTACATGATGACCTCCGGTATCGGTTACGAGGACGATATTACCGACATCCAACTCGCGAAAATCGCCGGTACGAATGTGATGATGACGGCATTGATCGAACGCGATAACGCCGTGCTGAGCGGCTTCGGCGGTGCATTCCGAATCATGAACCAGTTGTCCCAGGGTATCGGCATCGGTTGGCACGATAAGTTAAAAGACCGGTTGCAGTGGTTCCGTTCCAACGGCACGACGAAGCGCGGAGATGCCTACAACGCCTATATCGCTTACGACTTACGGAAAGCGATCGAATTCATCACGCAAATGAACACCGACATCATTGAAACCACGCGGGATATGCTCAAGCAGGTCGAGTACATCGTCTGCTCCGAGATTTGGGGCTGGATCTCGTATCAGCCGAAAAAGGCATGCTACATCATCCAGATGGGCGGACTCCCGACTGGGCATGAAGATAGCGATGTGTTGAAGGTTGCTGAGGCGGCATAAAAAAAGTGTCCAGTTACCAGTAACCAGTTTCCAGAGAAGAAAAGCGTTCTCCTCTTAACTGGCCACTGGTCACTGGAGACCACTGGTAACCACTATAAAAGGAGCAACGGATGGCAGCCACTGTCTTGACGAGTTCACATTATGACGGCGTGCGCGGGTTGATTGCGCCGGATGTCACTGCGGAACATATTTCCGATGACTATCTGTCGCAACGCCCTTTCGCGCCGGAAGCCGAACGCAAGGTACGCAAGCGGTTGATGGCTGCCGGTATTGATGTTGATAGCCTCACCGGTGATGCCCTTGAAGATGCGCGACTCGCTATGATGCATGAATGTGCAGCGGTGTTGTGTTTGACTGCACCCCAACAATTGCGTCAGAACTTGATTGGCGTTATCACTGATGTACAGGAAATCGACTGGAAAGAGAAACGAGCATTCCATCTATCAGAAGCCGACGAACTGGTGAACGACATCATTGAGAACGCCGAGGTTTCCGGTAGCGCGTCCTCGAAGCGGAGGCGTGGCAACCCGTTCGGTGCGGTTGGCACAGAGCGAAAGGAAGTCGAAACGCCGGCGTATCCTTATAGAAGGGTCTATACGGACAGGTGAGAAAATATCTCTATATTATCATATCCTGGTGTATGGAAAATCTTATTTCGATTTTTGCCTATTTTTGATAGCAAGGTGACAAATGCGGAACCTATGTCAATGAATTGGTATCAGAGTTTTACGCATTTTGCAGACGGCACGTGGGATATTGAATTCCACAAACAGAGTCCAGATCACCCTGATTTCATTATTCAGGTGTATTACTCAAAACTTCGGGGATGGGGCTGGATATTTAAACCGTTCACGCGACATTGGCGCGTTGATAATCATCATATCATGTATTTGTAGGACTTCGGGAGCAGATACCGAAAATTAGGGAGCTGCCCGCTAATTGATTTTCTATGGTCGTGCGCTGCTCCCGAGGATATGAGAGGGTGGAGATGATAAATCAAAGAATAGAGCATGTCGTCAAGTTTATTCGTGAAGCACGCGATGAGGCAGACAGCTTAGGAGAGCGTATCCTATTTTTTGTAGCGTTTCTGTTGATAGGGACCGCTGTGGCCGCCTTTGCGTATCTGCTCTGTATGTTGGCGTTCACGGCTCCGAAAGTATTCATCCCGATTTATTTTAGTATCTTCATCTTATGGCAGGGCTATAAACACCTATGAGAAAATACAGGTTAGGAGAGCGTGTCAAGGCACGGATCCCAGATGCTACGGAGATAGGCACTGAAAAAGTAGCAAAGTGGATTAGCGGTCGGATCATTGCGCTTTCGCCTGATAGAAAGTGCGCGAAACTCCTACTGGATAATGATACCGAGTTATTAATTGAAACACGTTTTTTAAAAGTTACCAGTGGCCAGTAACCAGTGGCCAGTTAAGAGGGGTTTTGGATAGTTCCAAAGTCTTCTTCTGGTAACTGGTAACTGGAAACTGGAAACTAATATAAGGAGAGTTATGGCGAACTTATTGACCGAATCTATTGAAATTTACCGTGACGATTACATTAAAGTGCTCTGCATGGATGAGCAAGGTGCTGGCGGCGCGCATCATCTCTACCATATTTATGAAGTAGATGCGGATGTAGCAACCGTTGAACCGCTAACCGTTATCAAACACCAAGAGGGTGCTATCCTTGAAAATGGTGTCAATGGCTGCACCAACGAGGCTTTACTTGCTATTTGTGGGCATCGTATGGAGTGTTTCCAGAAGGGACCGTTCCCGTCCCATTACAATGCAAACGCCAAAATTGGTATAGATTTCGGAAAAGCGAACCTTGAGGCTCGAACCCGTGACCGAAAAGCCCGTAACGTTGAGGGACAAACGAAAGCGTAAATGACCGATGAGGTTTTGTCACGGAAACTGTAGCGCGTAATGTAATGGAGCGCGGATATACGGAATGGCACTTCAAATGCCAAACCCACTTGACCGAACCGCAAGGAAAGTTAAAAAAATGCGATTTCGGATACCGCCACAACTCAAAGAGAAAGTGACCGTTGTCCGTCAAGATGCGATTGTTCGCAGTAACCAGATGACCATCGCTGAAGATGTCGTGTGTCTGATCGCCCCAGAAAGCGATTTGATTCGAGTCGCTTCCGGTGTCGCTGTTGGCGGTACAGGCTGGGCAGCGTTGCTCGAAAAACCGAACCCGGACATCATCGGTGGCGATATTTTACGGCGAGCAGATAGCAGTGAACTGACGGTACATCGTGTCCGTCCGCTTGGCGATACGATGATCCTTGAACTGAGGGGTGACGAAATACCGTGAGGAAATTTCCAGTTTCCAGTTTCCAGTTAAGAAACCTCTTTACCTGACCACTGGTCACTGGCGGCTGGTAACGATAAAAAAATGATCACAATAGAATTCGACACACAGAGACTGCATGCCTACCTGAACGAAGTCGAAAATAGGCTCACAGATCGGACGCGGTTGTTCTCAGATTTTATCGCACCGTTGGTTGCTGGTGAAATCGCTGAGGTCTTTGAAACCGAAGGGCGCGGTGAATGGCCGCCCTTGCACCCAGTTTATGCGGCAGAGAAAGAAATCACGCATCCGGGGAAAACGATCTTGCGTCGCGACGACAACTATATTCAGGCTGCTACGAGTACCTTGCACCCTGGTAACATCGCCCGTTTCGGACCGAGCGAGATGATTTGGGGTATTGACGGCGGATACTTTGAAGCTGCCTACGGTGAGAACTACCCGGAACAACACGAACTCGGCACAGAAAGATTGCCCGCACGCCCCGTTTTTGAACTTATCACCGTCGGCGGACGGTTAGATGAGAATATCGAGCAGCTCACAGAGAAATGGGTGCGCGAGGAGATCGCTGAAGTGGAAGGGAGGCTCTTTTAAAATGAAAAGGATTTGGATTTTGATATTCGCCCTGTGCTTCGCGCTCATTGCATATCACGGATGTGAAATCCCCTACACCGGTCACTTGGGTCCTGAAGCGTTTAATGGCTGGATAGAATCCGAAGAAAACGGGTTTGTCTGTCTTTGGAACGGGTTTGATCGGATCTGTATCAAGACGATACCTGGCCGCGATGGCAAGGATGGCAAGGATGGCAGAGATGGACAAACATTGATCGCTGTTCACGAGATGCCTGTAGAAGTCATCGTTGAGAAAATTGTTGAAACGGTCGTTGTTGAGGAAATCGTCAAGGAAGTGCCCGTGGAAATTGTGGTCGAACGGGTTGTCACGGAGTATGTAGACCGTGAGGTCCCCATTGAAGTCTTTGTCGAAAGAACCGTTGAGATCATCAAAGAGGTCGTCAAGGAAGTGCCGGTCGAAGTGCCTGTTGAAGTCGTCAAGGAAATTGAGGTCCCTGTTGAGAAAATCGTCGAGGTAGAGGTTATCAAGGAAGTGCCGGTCGAAGTCGTCAAGGAAGTTGAGGTCCCTGTAGAGGTTATCAAAGAAGTGCCTGTTGAAAAAATTGTTGAAGTCGTCAGGACAGTCTATGTCACGGAAACGGACCCTATCTCTGTCACAGCAGGTGCAACCTACACGGAACCGGGCTACCACAATCCACCAGCAGGATTTCACCGACACTCCTTCACGCACACACATGACGGTGCAACGCATACGCATCGGATTATCCATCCCAACGGCGAAAAAGACGATTGGGATCGGGAACATAACGGTTGGGCCGGATTAGCACACGATTAAATTAAGGAAAGCATCATGCCGAAAGTCAAGTACTGGGATGTCTGGCGATCCGTCAGAGATACCAAACAACAATTCAGTAACCGTCAAGTTCAGGACGCGCTCAAAGCATCCGGGCTCTCAAAACTGCAAGGGCTGCCCCTCGATAACACCTACTGGGGCGTATCGCTGGAGACGTGGCAACTGATTCTCGCCTATAACGGCACAGACAAGAAACGCTATGTCAAGGATACCTTCGATTGCGATAACTTCGCGATCCTTTTCGCGGGGAGCGTTGCGGATAAGTTTAGCATCAACGGTGCCGGGATCGTTATCGACTATTCGGGTGGACATGCTTACTCTGCGCTGCTTGTCGCGACAGAAAACGGACTCGCTTTCGCAACGATCGAACCGCAGAATGACCAATTCGTAATCAAAATGGACGGCATGTATGATGCAGAATTCGGGTTCATCATGCTGGCGTAACAGTCAACTTCAAAAAAGGAAAAATCATGAATGAAATGGAACACCAACTGGTCGACAAAACGCTTGAGAGTATCCACCAGCTTGAAATGAAAATCGTTGAGCTCAGCGGCGAAATTAAGTCGTTGCGAGAACACAATGATGATCAACATAAAGCAATGTCCGAGAAGATCGAGCAAAGCATCAAGACAGATACCGATCGGCTGAACACGCATTCCAAAGAGATAGACGATCACCGCGAACGGCTGGCGACACTTGAAGAGTGGAAAAAGCAGTTTGAAGAGGCGATCCGAAACCGACTCATAACTTCGCAGAGCATATCGTCCATCGCTGCCGTGGTCATCGCGTATTTGCTCAGTAAATTTCTCTAAAGGGGATTCTCATGGATGCCAAACTCAAAAAGATTCAGATAACGCCTGTCAAATTTGATAAAGAAGGCGACATCAAAGACCCGGAATTCGCCACGTTGACCCTTGAAGTGCCGATGGATTCCACCGGTCAGCGTGCCGCAATTATAGAGCTGTGTGAGCTGCTCGACCAAGAATGGGTCACGCTTGAAATTGGAGGTAAGACCTAAAAATGGAAGGTTTGAAAGCGTGTATGCGCTATGTCTTCATTTTGTCTGCCATGATTATCGTCGGCATATTTGCAACGGACTGGTGGTTCACTAGGGACGGCAATCTGCTCAATGATACGCTCGTCGGCATCATGATGGGCGCGCCTCTGGGGTGGTTTGGGGCGTTTGTGACGTTCTACACCACCGAGAAAGTGACGCAGATACTCAACAAGAAAGAGGAGGTAGCAAATGGAGGTGATCCACCGCCGAGCGCAGATCATTAACGCCCTTGAGGGACTCTTTGAGACGCTCAAGACACCTGTAGACGAATCCGGGTTTCCGATACAGGTGAAGACCGTCCAGAAACGGTTTGTCCACTGGACGGCATTAGACCAACAAGACGCGTTGCCGGCGATCCTGTTGACGTATGGCGACAACGGGAGCGCACCGGACTCACCTGTTGTCGGTTACATCGACGAAAACTTTCCGATCGCGGTCACTGCGGTCATGAAAGAGGAACCGCATCTGAAAGACCTGACCGATCAAGCGTCCGATATGCACTATTCGATCGGTCGGCTTATTAACAGTAACCCAACGCTGGGTGTCGAGGGTGTCAACCCCGAAAAGACACGCATTGTGGGGTGGAGAGGTAGTGAAGGTACTATCTCCAAATTTGAGATAATCCGTTTCAGACTCGTTGTGGTGCATCGGTATCACGCGACAGAAAATGTGTAACAGTTACCAGTAGCCAGTACCCAGTGGCCAGTTAAAGAGGTTTTTTAATTGGAAACTGGAAACTGGAAACTTCAAAAAAAAGGAGTTAAGACTTATGTATTTCCAGAAGACACGACTTTGGTTTTGGGCAGCGACGATCGTTGCGCTTGTTCTGCTCATCGGTGCGCTTGCACATGCCCAATTGCCAAGCAACCCAGACGAAACTTCCGTCTCTATTGCGATCAACAAAATTGTCGACACAACCGGTTGGGGCGGCTCGTTCGCCGTGCCATACAAACTTAACGATAATGTTTCTGGCTATTTCGCTACCGCGGCACAAGGCGGCGATCTGATACGCGGCCGCTATCACGCCGAAGTGTCGTACGCTTTCGGTGCGCTCGATGTAACACTCTATACCGATGGCACTTATAAGGGACCGGATGTCGCGAATCTCGGACGACAGGCAGATTTAGGCGTAACCATCGGAACGAACCGTCCGGGTGGCGATGTTGAAATCGGTATTTTTGGCAGGAACGGCGGCGCATTTGCGAAACCCAACGCCTTTGATGACCTATCGGCGAAAGGGTATGACGAAGCCGTCCTGGAAACGATTGACGGACTCACCACCTTAAATCCTGCACCGACGGGGCTGAGTTTTGGCGATCGGAACTCTGTGAACCTGTTGGTCTCGCTGCAGAAAAACGTTGGTGATATTGGCGCGTCTTTGAAACTGATGCCAGAACTTGTCGGCAGCACGGACGATGCGGTTGACCAAGCCATTTTGAACCTGCACACCGATTACCGGCTTTCAGAGAAGGTGTCGTTGGGTGTAGGTGTGGATATTGGCTGCCAGCGGTTTCGTGGGTCTGGTGATATTGAGCAAGAAGTCGCCGGGCTGCTAACGCTAAATCTCGCATTTTAGGAGGAGTCACCAGTTACCAGTAACCAGTGGCCAGTTAAAAGAGGGTTTCGGTATATCCGTAGTCTTTCTTAACTGGAAACTGGAAACTGGAAACTGGAAACTATTAAACGCATGGATAAGCAAGGACATTTGATAAAGACTCCCCAAGAGCTCCTCATTGAACCTGCTCCCCGCAAGGTGACGATCAGAGAATATCCAAGCCCCGATTATCAACGCCGATGGCAGATTGAGAAAGAGCAGCGCGAGCAGGCACAGAACTCTATCAAACCGAAACCGAGACGGAAGCGTGGTCGGAAGTTTAGATCGCGATAAAAGACTTATGGGTTATCAGTCACCAGTGGCCAGTTACGAGTTACCAGTTAACTCTCACTGCGAGGCACTCTTTTCTGGTAACTGGAAACTGGTAACTGGAAACTCTAAAAGGGAATATCATGATTAAGAAACTGCTTTACATCATCACTGTTTTGACGATACTCACGGGTGCGTCATTGCTTTTTAATACGCATACCGCGGATACATCTGGGGACGATGACCCCTCGCTGATGGATGAGACACCGCCCGAAGGCATGTTTGATAACGAAGAACAACCGGTTTATATCTTCGCGCACTTGGCATATAAACACGATGTGAGAGCGGTCGATACATACTTTCTTGAGATACAAGACCACCCCGGTGAGGGGATTGATGAGATTGTGGGGGGTTTCGTCGCGACGAACTTCCACGCGTATGTGAAGTTGCGTGACGTATCCGTTCCAACGAGCTGCGACACAACCGAGGCACACAGCAGACCGCATATCGAAATAGACCGCGAACGGGAAAGATGGGCAAAAGGCATGGACTTTGTGCAACGGTTGCTGATGCTAAACCAGTCGTTGCGGCTATCGAACATAACGGTCGAAGGCGAAATACTTGTCTGCGATGTCCAGTTTTTTCTCGGTGGGGCGTTCCATGATCTGACGACAACCCTCTCACGAGACGGTTTCGCGAGACCCACCATCGATGGCTATGCATGGAACTGGGGCGCAGAGCAATTGGAACCGCACGAACAGTAACCAGTTACCAGTCACCAGTCACCAGTAACAAGAGTCCTCTTAACTGGCCACTGGTTACTGGTCACTGTTAACTTCTTTACCTTCTTTTTCATCTTCTTCTTCAAGATACAGCTCTTTGAGTGCTTGAACATCTTCTGCGTCGAGTGGAATGCCGCCAGACTCGACAACTTTGCCGGTTCCAAGATGTTGCCAACCTGCAGGTGTGAACATGTAGATGTTTCGATCTTCTTTTTCTTTTTTCATACAAATTACCCCATGTAGTCTCTCTAATACTCCTCAGCAAACATAACAACGAGAACACGGTAAGCGTTGAGGGGGTCCGCCGCGCGCGCCTTCATAGACGCGTCCTCGTAGTAATTAATTTGCCAATAGATTTTCGGGATACCGTCAAGTTCGATACACCCAAAATCATGCTCACCGTAGGGATCGTTGTCCTGGGTGAAGTTATCGAAAGCGATAATCTTGTCAAAAAGCACCGCCTTCGTCTCCGCCGCAAGGTTCTCGACGGTCGAAGTCATGAACGCCCTGCCATCGGGTCGCGGCACCATGAAGACGGCTTTTCGGAAAAGGTCATTTCTCAGTTGAATGCTTTTAGCCAGCGCGTCCGGATTATCAACTCGGTCATAGCGGATTTCATAGACAGCGAGTCTCGACACCAGATTAACTACCTCTGTGAAGTCGAGCGTGTCAACGTTTTGTATCCCGCGCGCCTTAAGCTTAGCCCTGAGCTCTTCAAGGCTATATTGCTCGGCTTCAAGTTTATATTTCTCGACAGCAGATGCTGGCTGCTGTTCTGTTTTCGATAAGAAGTTCAAACCATTTTTTGACATTTGTAAATCCTCCTAATCCCATCCGAACCGCTTGCGCCAGTTAAATATCGTTTTTTCGGAAGCATTGACGACTTTGGCAGTGTGTTTGGATGCGTCTCCCTTCCGCATCCCAGCAGCACGGGCATCGTGGTACGTGGATTTCGCAAGTGCGATCAGGTCGCTACTGTCACGTTCAAGGTCGCGGGTGGCTTTTCTGCGGAGGCTTCTGTCGCCGGTGAAGCTGAACGCATCGAGAGCCTTGTCCCATTCGCCTTTCGCTTGCCATTGGTGGACGGTATTCTCGCGGACACCGACCGCATCGGCAATCTCCTTAACAGTTTTATCCGGTTCGTTTATGAAGAGATAGGCAACCGCGCCCATCTTGTAATAGTTAAAATTCTTGGGCATCTGTCCTCCATTATTTTACCATATCCGCCATAAATCTAAAATTCACAGTTGTTCCAAGCCTCGCGCAAGTTCTCAACTGTCAACTGTTCTTTGAACGCTGCGACGGCTTCCGCTCTCGGCATATCGCTATATTTCGCACCGAACGCAATGAAATCGGCAATCCGTGCCAACATCGCTTGTTCTGCATCGTCCGCGGGTTGTGCCAGCACTAACACCCGTAACGCTTTCTGGCACTGTGCTTCGGTAAGGTGTCGAAACAAGGATTTCAGTTGCCGAAAAGCATCGTCATCGAGTCGGTTATCCTCAACCTCAACTACAACTTTTTTCATCTGTTTATCCTCCAATAAAGGTAGCGTTATTTTTCTCCCGGACTTCGATGGCTATGAGTTTTGCCAGCAATTCTCTGGCTTCATCATAACCGAGCCGGTGCGCGTTGTTAACGCCACGTCGCTGGAGCAGGTAGATAACCTTTCGGTGGTTTTCGACCTCTATTGGACGCGGCGGTGTCGGTTTGGGTTTCGTGAAATAGAAATTGAGAGACTTCATTTCAATATTCCTCTGAAAGCATGATAACGAGGACGCGGTAGGCGTTAAGTTTATCCTCTGCCCCGAATTCCATATCGGCATCCTCATAGTAGTCTATCTTCCAAAAGACCTTATGCGTTTCATCTTCATCCGTCATCAGATTAGAAACCGAGACGGTGACACTCCCAAAATCGTGATCCCCGTAGGGATCGTTGTCTTCGGTAAAGTTATCGAACTCGGCGATCTCCTTGTAAATCCAAGCACACACCGCGCTGCCGAGACTCGCCACGCCGGGGGTCATGACGGCTTTGCCGTCGGGGTGGGGCGCGAACATGACAACTTTTCGGAAGGCATCATTTTTCGCTTGAATAGTGTCCATCAGTATATTTCCTTTTGTTTGCGACAAGGCGAGGGTTTGAGACCTCGCCCTGCTGGTTTTTAGTCGTTGATAAGCAATTCGGAAAGTTCATTGTCGTAGCAGTGAACGATCCAATTGCCGGACTCGTCTTTGGTGATCTGTAGCGATCGCTTATCAATCTGAATCCGATCCCTACGCCACAACTTCCACATCGCTTGCGTCGGAAACTTGCATTCAGCAATGATACCGCGTCCGTCGCGATGGAACGCTGTCCAGTTTGTCATCCCCAACTCCTGTCGAATAAACGCTGCATCCTGAGCGGCAACCGCAGCGGCAATCGCTTCCTTGTTCGCCTCGTATTCGGCGCGTGTGGTTTTCTTCTGAAGATCAATCATTTATAGAATTCCACCTGTAGGTCGCCCTGATGGGGCGGGGCAGGGAAACCCCGAAGGCCTCCCTGCCTTTTTTTATTTTTGCATGAGCACTGCTCTGACGCGCAGGCAGTGTTGACATTGACATCTCCGATGGTACCGATGTTGCGGTGTCGGAGACCTGGAGCATTCACCGCAGGCAATAATTTCGCCATTCTTGAACCGGGCATCCGCGTCGGTTTCTGGCACGAGGCGGCTGCATCGGGTGCAGATGGGTTGCTGCTTCATCGTTGACCTCCTGGGAACCATTCTTTTGTGTAGGGGACAGTATTCCGAGCGCAACCGCCCCAGGGCCGGATAAGACCGCATCGCTGGCACCGTTGCCACATCAGCCGTTGATGGCGTTTGATGTCGGTATCGGTTTTGGGGATGCCGGTGAAGTCGGGGGCACCGCAACTTGAGGTTGCAGTGCCGTTTGGTGAAATGTGGACCCATCGCTTTTTCACAGAATCCCATTGCGGGGATGCGATCCAAGCGGATTTGAGATACGCCCGCGCCAGTTCAGTGAGCCCGGCAAGAGACATCAGCTTTTTCATGCTGTACCTCCTTTGAGGGCAAACTGGAGTTGCGAGCCGTAGCCCTGCCGAAACGCGATCTTGCGATCACGATAATAGCCGCGCAGGGTTTCCAAGAGCGCATCTCTGGAAAAGGAAGCGCATTCTTGACGGACGGTGACGAAGATTTCATCAAAGATAAAATAGCCGTTGCCACCAGGGTAGTATTCGGTCAATTTATGGAGAGCTGCCAGAACGGGGCAGACCGGAACCGGGGGCTCCGATGGCGGCGGTTCAGGAAGGCGTTCAACCCGCGTGCGGATATGGCGAGTTGGGAAGCCTTTGGGTTGGATCGCAATTGCACGCGTGCCGTTTTTGCCGTGCAATGTTACAGTAATCATAATCATACCTCATAAAGTTTGACTTTCGCCGCTGCATGAGATATAATTAAAGCAAGCGGCGCAAGCCGTGGTTTTTCCGCGGCGGGGGACTCATTTAGCGGTGAACCCCTGCCGTTTTTCTTATATATATTATACCACAAAAACCAATAAAAGTCAAATAAAAATCAAATAAAATTGCTAAAAAATTGCGTTTTTTTCGTCAAAAATGCACATTTTTTTTGCGTAAACTGGCGGTTTTTACCTAAATTCCGCTCGGTTGTCTGCTGATCTGATCCGAAAACGCACACCGCGGTCAAAACCTTGTGCTTTCTATCCCACCAAAATTAGCAACTTCAATCTATCTATATACAACGCCAGCAGTAACAAAAACGCAGCAGTGGCATGTTATCTGAAATCTTCCCTAACCTTTCATGCCACTGCGGAACACCGAGCAAAAAACGCTGACAGGAGACGGGTGTTTTTGTTTTCTTGGAGGTTGAATAATATCTGTCCTTACCGAGACAAGCTGCGACAGGCTGCGACAGGCTGCGAAAATTTCTGCGAATTGTTTTAAAACATAACTTATATGAAGCGTTAACACCTGCGAAAATTGCGAAAGGTGCAGGGCGTGCCTTATCTTTAAAAATGCGCACTTCGGCGTTTATTGGGACGTTGCACGAGAGAGGGTGTAGCGGAGGCAGCGCGGGGTGGAAGGCGGGCGGTGGAGTGTAGTGGAATTCCGTGACCCGCGACAGCGTTACCTTCTCCTGCCGTAGCAATGCCTGTAGTGTAGTGTAGTGGTAGGCACAAAGTGTAGTGTAGTGACGGCTTCTGCCCTTCCGCTTCCTGCCGAAACACTGCGCGGGCTTTGCTATTGGCGCGGTGTTTCGGCATTATTCAGAAGTAGGGCAGAACGCCAAAACGCAACGAAACGACTGCCGTGAACGAAACGAAACGGAAGGCTTTGCGTAGGCACTATTGAAAATAACGCTGTCGCCAAACGGAATGGAACGAAACGCAACCTGAACGCCTGTAGCCACGCCTGCCGTAGCGGTGAAGTCAAAAAAACCGTCGGACGAGGGACAAGCACCTTAATATCGGCGCACTGCAGGGATTGTGGGTGGGAAAAAAGGGTTAGTCCTCGATGAGTAATACGCCTTCCTCTGTGATTCGCCATCCGTAACCGACATTATGATAAGCATACCCATCATCCCTTAGATGTGAAAGGATGCCATAAATCAGTGCATTATGTCTGGCGGAGTCAAAGGTGTCTACATTCTTTATACCAAGTCGTTTGCGAACCTCATCCTGCTGGATGAGTCCTTCAGACGGTGATGTTGTATCATATAACACAAGAAGTGCAGCCCTCTTGAGTATCTCTAACCCCATATCAGCAAATGTGTTACGTGTGTATTTATTCATTGTAATTCCTCTCTCGGAATTTATCCGATTCTGACGATTTCGGCTGCTGTCCCATCATCTTCGCGTAGGGGTTTGGAGAGATCGTATCCGCGGAGTGCAAGTTCGAGGAACAGGGTTACGAGGTGAGTACTTTCGGAATTCAATCCCACAATCCTGCAATATCCTTTGTATTTGCGTCCGGCTTGTTCCAAATCTATCTGCGATTGTCTTTCCGCAGCACTTTAGAGCACAGGCGCGGACGCTTTGAAATACGCACCGATCTCACTCGTTCGCATAGTGCGACCCGCCGGGACACGGACCATGATTCTCGGGACTACACAAGTAGAACGACACAGAACAATTCCAATTCAGGCAGTGCCGAGCAACCGTGTGACGAGACTTGTCGGACGCATCCTTCGGATCATAAGTCCCATTACACTTTGTACACAACACTAACTTCGGTTCAGGGTCCGGGTCGGGATCGGGCGGCGTGCTACCACCACTCGGCGGCGTGCTACCGCTACCGGAGCCAGAACCCGAACCACTGCCAGAACCCGAACCACTGCCAGAACCCGAACCACTGCCAGAACCCGAACCGCTACCGCCACATGGGTTGCCGTTACGGTCATAATCGACGCTACTTTCGTCAAGTCTGACTTCCCAAGACCCGCTTTTTTGGGTGTCCGTTGCAGGGGCGTAGGTCACCGCTGTCCCATCTTTCCACTCGCCTGTCACACTAGGAACCGGCGAAATAGTCCACCGTCTTTGCCAATAAGTGGGGGTTAATCGAATGGAGCCATCACCACTCCAAGAATATGTTTTATAGTCTCTGTTAAAGGGCGCGTCAAAATAATCCTCAAATGCATAGTTATGAACGCTGGAGCCTACTGGAACGTAAAAGGCAACAAAACTTCCAATCTTTGAAGGGGAACTATAACTGGAGCTTCCCTTTGACTGTCCATCAATATATCCATTGATATAACTTTCAACCCACCCCCTACCATGAAATGTACTCGTTATTTTTACAATGGGGTTTTTCGGGTCGGTTATCCAATAGTCATACATTGGATCCCCGTCGCAGTAGAGTATGCGTGTGTGCGTAAAGATTTCACCATCTATGTTACAGGAAATCTCCGGTGTTGTTCCTTCAAGAAACCTTGATTCAACAGCATGGGGCCCGAATATATTGTATTCTTCGTGAGCCTTTAAACCTGCTGCGACTATGACACATAAAACGATGAGAAAAAGGGTGATTTTCCATTTTTTTAACGTTTGCATAAAAAACTCCTCATAATAAGTAACCTAAAACGGGGGCACTAATAAGGTAGAATTAAATGTTCTAATCCGTATTCCCTCAGTGCAGCATCCAGCACCTCTCTCATGACTCTCTCAGTTTTTTTGGGATCGTTCTCATATTCCTCACGGGAGGCGAGTCGTGTTGCCCGTTTTATAAAAGGACGTTCCCGTTGTGCGGATGCTGTCAGGGCTTCAATTTCCGCATCGATTTCATTAGCTGTGGCGACCTGCCCTTTCTTTTTCGCACGGGCTTTCTCTATGTAGAGTCGATTAAGCCTTTCATATTCCTCAAGGGTGGGCGCAAAACCGACGCGTATCTCAAGTTCAACAATCGGTTCGCCGATCTTATGTAAAATGGGATTGCCGTTTTCATCTAAGAGCGGAACATTCTTACGTGCCCAGCGATAGTCATAGCCTGGGGGCGGAGGTTTCAGACCGCGTTGCGTATAAAATTGATCAAAGATCTGCCGTAGCTCTTCAGGAGAGTATTCAGACGGCTCAAATGGCGGTAACTCTTGTCCTTGTCCCCCCTCATCAGCGTGGACGTGTCCACCTGTATCGGTCTCAGCCTCTACCACTTCAGCGGCGACGGCTTTCTCTTTCGCATTGCGTTCGTGCCACCACTGCAGGAAGTCTTCGGACTCCACTAACGCTTTCTCTGCCTGCCCTTTGACGTGCTGATGATACAGCAGAGAACCGCCAACGCACAACACAAAGAACGCTAACGCCCCGATAAAGAGGCGGTTGCTGAAAAGGTCTTTTAACATGTTAAAATACCTCGTTATGTTTCACCGATACACGTCTGCATCGGTGTTTGGTTTGGGTTCTATCGACTCATTACCCGCAGGATGTCTAAAGTGGACACCCGCGAGACGCTTTGAAGTTTATTCGTCTCAGACAACGGCTGCGGACGTTTCATCGGTTTACACGCCCGCGGTAGCGGTGCCACCTCACAGTTGGGGGTTTTCACATCCGGCAGACACACCCGCGGCGACGGTTGACAGATAGCCGTCTCCGCAGGGGCGCGGTATTCCAAATACCCCGATAAGATTGTCAGTCCACAAAGAAAAAGTATCAAAAGGAAAGGGCGGAACATCGCAGTTCTCCTGTACCGGTTGATTTCAATTGATGGGGAAATTGCCCACAAGGAATAAAGAAAGAAAAGGAAGGTCAGGCAATCCATCCCAATAGGGGCTGGTCTCTATTCTAACACAGAAAATGTGTACTGCCATCGGAAATTCAGACCACTCTCTAAACCAAGATTCTGCTACAATACCAATCTGATTGAAAGGGGTCTCCGAAACGTCCTCACTTAATGTTAGGGTATTTGACACCTGTCGAATTTGAGGAAAAAACTTGTCTTAACTTTACAGAATTTCGGCCCTAATTAGCGATGGCACTTCACTCCGTACACTGCGGGAATTGTAGGATGGCAGTACAATTGTCAGGCAAGTGTCTCCAAAGCGTTTTTTATTTTAGGCTGAAACACCTCTTTGAGTTTCAATAGATTCGCAATGTGCCATTCTCTGATGTCTTCTAATTCATCATCAGGCAACTCAATGTTTCCATCACGAGATACGACAATCCGTGAACGCCGTTGTTTTTCAAGACGCTCCCATTCAAGTGGACTGCCGAAAGCGGATTCAATTTCTTCCTTTCGCTGCTCTAAGGCATCAAAGAGGTCAAGTCTGTTGGATTGGACGTTATCATGGATGTTTACGTATGTCCATACTTCATCCCCTCGTGCAAACTTAACGCGATAACTAATCCCTTTAACCCCTGAAGAAAAGGAGTGCCAATTCCTCGGTTGGCCGACACGTGCCCTGGTAAAATTGTGTTCTTCGCGAAGTTCATCAATAAGCATTTGCGTATACGATTGATACTTCGCGCTCATGGATGATGGGTTCGTTCGCTGAAGTAGTGATGCGATGTCTCTGGGTATCTTTACCTCGTTTTTCGCCTCAAAGTCTTCAACGCTTTCATAATCGTTTTGGAAGGATTTGATGATGTCAAATTCCATGTCCTTTGCAGTCGTTAGGTCCGCCTTAGCTTTCTCCCATTCTTTTAGGTGCAACCATGCCTCTCCGCGATTACAATAGGGACCAGCATCTTCAGGGGCTAACTCCATCGCTTCGTTATAGTCTGAAATCGCCGCAGCAAAATCGCCTATATTACGGTAAGCATTGCCACGATTGCTATAGACCCTGGCATCTTCAGGGGCTAACTCTATCGCTTTGTCGAAGTCGGCAATCGCCGCAGCAAAGTCGCCTGTATTACGGTAAGCATTGCCACGATTGTTATAGGCACCAGCATCTTCAGGGTTCAACTCTATCGCTTTGTTGAAGTCGGCAATCGCCGCAGCAAAATCGCCTGTATTACGGTAAGCAACACCACGATTGTTATAGACCCTGGCATCTTCAGGGGCTAACTCTATCGCTTTGTCGAAGTCGGCAATCGCCGCAGCAAAATCGCCTGTATTACGGTAAGCAACACCACGATTGTTATAGGTACCAGCATTTTCAGGGTTCAACTCTATCGCTGCGGTATAATGTGTAATAGCATCACTGTATCCTTCCTGCCTTTCCGCCTCAGTGTTTGCTGAATCCGCGCGATTTTGAGAAGTGACTCCTTTATAAAACTCTGTATACGCATTCTCATGAAGCCCTCGTTTCTCAATGAATCCTTGGAGGTCGTTGTAGATGGTTTTGGTTGAGATGTCGTGGTGGTTACGGAGATAGTCTAATAGCACAACTTTTAAGTGTGCCGGGATATCGACAATTCTATCTGGTTCTACAAACCCTTTCGGTGCTTGAACGAAGATGCTCTTTTGCGTTTCAGCGCGCCGAATTGTTCTCGGAGGTTTTTTGACTTCGTAAGCTTTAGGATCACCTTTAGGCTGTCTTTGAAGTAGGATAACCCTGCCCGGTTTTTCAGATTCACCATCGCACGCGAAAAAGAGTGCCACAAGATAATCGGTCGTAAAGTCAATTAGGTTTGTCTTATCCCCGAAGTGCTGAAGTGTGGCAAGGATTTCAAAGTCCTCCATTTTGTGCGGGGTGTATTCATGCGCCGCCCTCAGGATGTCCGCTTGGACAACCGCTACATCAAATCGCTCTGCTTCAATGCCAATATACTGGCGATAGAGACCTGAGGTAACTCTTCCATTGTAGGGGGCTTCCTGATGATGTGCAGGCTCACCGCGGTAGATATAGTCGCCAGTAGCGGATTCTTTCGCGATCTCGTTGATTTTCTTTAAAACCTCGTCGATATCGATCTGTTGAGAGGATACTTTGTATTCAGCTTGCGTTTCCATAAAAAAATCTCTCCTTAGCAAATTCACTCGTGACGAACGCCCTGTTCTTTTAGCACCTGTATCAAATAGGCTTGCGTCCGATCGCCTTTCGTGGAGTTGCACGCGGCACATAAGAACTGTAGGTTCTCCGGGTCATCGGCACCGCCTTTGGAACGTGGATATATATGATCAATCGTCATGTTGCGAAACGGGAACAACACTTCACAACCGTTGCACTTCCCTATAGATCAGGTCTATCGTCTCGGAATTAAAACCGCGTAGGATATGAAGGTTATCACCCTCAAAAATGGTTCTGTTCTCAACATTCATTTTTTGAATACCAGTCTCCAGTCCGTTATCCCTCTACGAAGGTGGGAGGGCGGCAGACATACCGAGCGGTACGCTTTGTAGTGCCACCCAAGTCGCGAGTGCTAACGATACCTACAGCACACCCAAAATGGGATAACTATCCGACGTGAATCCACGCTTAATGCAAAGATTCAACGTCAAATTAATAGCAATTATCGTGCCAATGCCCATGAAAAATCGTAATATATGTTGCGATACGAAACAAATGTTACATCGTTATCGCCTAAAAATGTCGGTGTCCATTGGGTTTACTATAAGATGTGTCGGGGCGGATTTTTGAGAACGATAATCTCGTGGAGAGGCTATAAATTTCTTTGATACTGTGAGCACGAAAAAATTGCTTAAGTTGTTATATAAACGAGGAAAAGTGTTCAGGTCTGGGAAAAGTTTGCATACTACTGATATGACTTTTTATAGTAAAATCCAAAAATATGTTACACTTCAGTGAATAACAATTCCACATCAAACTTTCACCTTTATCGGGCGTTTTATTAGAGACTTTTTTCTTTCCTCATAGGTACTGCGTGCCAATAAATAGCACGATACCACATCCCGTCACGGCACCCGCTACGGCGGACTTTATCCGATTCGATCTCGCTTTTGACGTATACGCAGATAGATAAGACTTAACATATTCCGGCGATTTTCCGATGAATTTCTCAGGCGGCGGTTTCGATGGCTTGGCATGATAAATGCCTAAGAATGAGAGACCGCTACAGGCGGCAGCACCGGAAAAAGTACCGAGAAAACGGATCTCGGTTACGGATGGGACAGACACACCTAAGCATGTGTGCCCCTCTGGCGGATGATCATGATAGTCATAATCAAACGTGGATTCGGTAACCATATAAGTGAGTTCGGCACCAATACACCCACCGAGTACACAGACAGCAGATGTCGCGAGTCCCGCAGTAAACCACAAAATGTTGTTGGTCGTGTGATCCGCCTCATATTCGGCTGCCATTTTCACGGCTGCAGCTGCTTCGTCGGGGTGGCTCTCGGATATCCCGGATTGTGTTCCGCTCTCGATTTCAGTCGCGCCGAAAGCAGGAGCTGTTACAAGAAAAGCAAACATCGCGTAGATGAACACCGTTTTATTGTTCTTGAAAACGCGAGTTCTCATCGTAAACTCCTTTTATGGTTCTCGATTGCAGAAGGCAATAAATCCACTCAATGATATTTTGCAGGCTCTGTTCCATATTTACGGATAGCTAAAATTCAAAGATAGAAAAGATTGGTAAATTCCTCATCTTTTCTCGACCGTTGAGTTCGGTGAGTTCTATTAAGAGGGCAATGCCTACAACGTCTCCACCTGCTTTTTCAACAAGTTCAATCGTTGCAGCAAGCGTTCCACCAGTAGCCAAGAGATCATCACATAAAAGTACACGGCTACCTTTTGGAAAATCGTCTTGATGAATCGTGAGTGTGTCTTCTCCATACTCAAGATCATAACTCACTTCGTATGTATCATGGGGTAACTTCCCTTTTTTACGTACAGGAATAAAGCCTGCCCCCATCCGATACGCAAGTGCAGAAGCGAAAATGAACCCTCTTGCTTCGGGACCTGCGATGATGTCAACGCCCTCGTTTTTATAGTGGTTTGCGTAGACCTCAATGACAGCATTGAAAACAGGTGCATTTGCTAAAAGTGGTGTAATGTCTTTAAACATAATACCCGGCTTCGGATAATCCGGTATAGTTCGGATAAACTTAGATAGATCATTCATAGTGTTGTAAAACTTCCTTGTTTTCACGGCTTGCGCTAATTGTTATGTTATCTTATAAGTCAATCAATAAAAGGAAACATAAGGGTGGATTTACAGTTTACTTTAGAACGCTATGCTTTACAACTGAAAATCAACCTCACCCGCCAACGCACGTAGAATAGCGAAACGCTATTGTGCGATTTATCCGACTTTGACGATTTCGGCTGTGGGTTCTTCGGCATCTTCGCGTAGGGGTTTGGAGAGGTCGTACCCGCGGAGTGCGAGTTCGAGGATTAGGGTTTCGTCTTTCTCTTTTTTCAACGAACCGCCTAAAAGGTGGGGAATGTCCAGTTCAGATTCAAGCGATATTTCTTCTAACGCCTCTTTGATGTTCGCGTAATTCACGCCCAAGTACTTCTGCGTGGTCGAGACGCTCTTATGGCCCAACATCTCTTGCACGGCGAAAATATCACTGGTGCGATCGTAAAGCCGCTGGGCGAAACTCTTTCGCAACGAATGTGTCGCGAGGTGACCGTTCAGCCCGGCTGCCTCAAAAGCATTTTTCAAAACATCGTGTGCGGTCCTCCGGGACATCGGTTTTTCGCCCCGTCCATTGCGCGATGGGAACAGCGGACGGTTCGCTTTGGTATCCTTGTACCGGTCCCGATGCCAAGCGATCAGGCTATCGATGGCGCGTCTGCCGTCTCGGTTGATTGGCACGGCTCTGGAGACCTCGCCACCTTTGACGACGGATTTATCAAAGAGCAGATCGGTGACAGCTCGACCGTTCTGGTAGACATCCCCGATCTGTAGGCTGAGCAATTCGGAGATGCGTCCGCCAGTGGAGACACCGAGCATGAAAAGCCCGCAATTGCGCGCTTCAAAAGCACCGTCAAAGCACACGGAAACAAGTCTTATTTCGTCGTTGTCGAGCGGTCTTGTGCCTTTCATAATTAGTTACCAGTTATCAGTTAAGAGTAGGATTTTCCCAACCTGCTCTTTCTTATAACTTATAACCTATTCTCCCTGTTCGGATCTGCAACAGCATTCTGCACATCGTCAATCAAGCGTTGCAGTGCCTGAAAATAGTCCATCTCGGCTTGCTGTATGCCGCGCGCATCACCACTGGCGCGTGCCTTTTTAGCTTTCTCAAAACGCTGCGCCAACTCGCGATTCGCATGCTCTAAGATTGTCCAGTAGGTTTTAGAAATCATTTTTGGAGTAACCAGTGGCCAGTAACCAGTGGCCAGTTAAGAGTTAAGAGGGACCAGTAGACTGTATTAACTGGTAACTGAAAACTGGTAACTGGTAACTGTCCTACGCTATCGGCGGTTTATCGTGCATCCGGAAGACGGCGTTGAGCCCCTTTTTCAATATCTCTTGGGTCGTCATGCCCGTCTCAGCACAGAGTATTTTCATCTGTTGGTAGACATCGGGTGGAAAATAGCCGCCGATATGTTTCTTTTTTGCTTCCGCTTTCGCGGTAGGCTTAGGCTGAGGTTCAACGACCTGGAGTTCAGGTTTCGGTTGTAACTCGTTTTCATCGACTTTAAAAACTTCTTTGAGATCCGGTTTCTTTGGCATATTATACCCCCATTTCTGTTGATATGTAAGTATAAAGTTCTCTGATTTCACGACTGGCTTTCCCGCGGGGTTCGTATTCCTGTGCTGTGAGTCCAGCGTTATAGGAATCGCTAAAAGCAATCCGATTCCCGATTTCACACGGGGCGCACGGTACATCAAACACCTTGACGGCTTCACGTGCTTGTTCTACGCGATCGCCTCTCGATGGTACGGCGTTGAAAACGATCCGTGCGGGTACGTTCGCGAGCCGGATGACGTTGATTGTTGAGGTAATCGCCTGTAGGTCGATCAGTGCCGGCTTACAAGGAATCAATGCCATCTCTGCAGCGTTTGCGGCATCCAGTGCTGCGGTTTCGGTATGCGGTGCGGTATCTAAAATTGCGAGGGTTGCGCCGGCTTCTGCGGCTTTGCCTAAAACTTCCTTTAATCGTGATGGGGGCGCAGTCACGACGAAAGGCGTGTCGCCTTCGCGATGGTCATTCCATTTCGCCGCGGAGGCTTGCGGGTCGAGATCAATCAGAATGGTCGTATGCCCCGCGCGTTCAGCAGCAACAGCGAGATGGATCGCGAGGGTCGTCTTGCCGGTGCCGCCTTTTCTACTCAGAACAGCTAACGTTTTCATTTTTTTAAGTTTCCTTGCGGTTCGTTGAGGCTATAGTTTTTGTAGCGTCCACTATTAGTTTGCGCCGTATAAAACAAAAACTAACAGTTTGTGCTACAACTCACAACTGATAGGTTGCAAGGTTGCAGGATTTCAAGGTTGATAGATTGCAGGGTTGCAAGGTTGCAAACCTGTATCGTTTCAATAAACGTTAGTTTCGCGGGTTCGGTTTCAATAGTAAAACCAAAAAAAAGTTGATTTTCTTTTTTCATGTGCTATGCTATTAACAGCATCGTTGGTAGAGAATTCCACCCTGCCGCAAGGCAGGTCTCTACCACCACCGAGTGGAATCGGAAGCGATGCAAACGATAGACGATGCAAACCCCAAGAAAAAAGACCCAATACTTATGCCGCTTAGAGCAGCTTACATTAAGGAGTTAACCGTGCTTAAAAAGCTTAGAAAATCTCACATTCTGTTTTTTATTTGCGTCTTCGGTTTGGCTTCCCTTTGTTTGACAAACGGGTTCGCTATTCCAGCAGACGACTTTGACTTCCCGACACCTAACGGTGTAGGAAATATCGAAGACAACCCTGAACCTATTCAAAAGGCCCCTCAGTTTATTTTCGGTTCCGCAGACTTTGAAAAAATGCGGGATCTCCCGCCAGAGAGTCAAGACTACCAACTTGGCACCAAAGTCGGCTTGATTAGGATACCGACTCGAGACGATCCAAATCGATCCTGGATCTGTACCGGATTTTTGGTAGGTCCCGATCTGTTCCTGACGAACCACCACTGTATTCACGACGATGCCGGTCTCCTCCCGCTTGGAAATGCCAGAATTTACATGGATTATTATCAGGATCGCGATGTAGATCCAACACTTGGCGGTATCACGGCGCGTGTGTCCGAAATTTTACGGATGGATGAACCTAAAGACTACGCGCTTCTGAGACTGGATAACCCTATCGGGGATACTTATGGATGGCTCGAACTCGATACCACGACGCGCCCCAGTGCTGGTCAGAATGTGAAAATTATTCATCATTCAGCTGGCAGGTCAAAGGAAATTTCAAGGCGCAATAGTCAAATCGTAGATATTCCAGCGGACTTCATATCAGAGTTCCCAGAGCTGAATTATGCGTTAGGTTATCTGGCAGACACTGAAAGAGGCGCCTCCGGTGCGCCGGTTTTCATGCTCGACGGAACAGGTGTTGTTGCAATCAATCATTCGGGTTGGTTTTACAGGATTGACGGCGAGATATTCCGACAGTTCAACGCTGGCACTTTGATGACCCACATTGTGCCTGAAATCCAGCAGTGGTTACCAGGGGATACGCCCCCTGACATCGTTGACTCTGGATTCGATTTGGTTGTTGAAAACCCTCGGGTAAACACGGAGCATGTATTCCCTGGTGAAAGTTTTACGTTGTCGGTTACGGTCCGAAACCAAGGGGTAGGCGCTGCGCCTGCAACAACCTTGCAGTTTTATGAGTCTTTTGATGCCACCATTACGGTACTGGATATTCCGATCGATACAGCATCTGTGGGTTCGCTGGAACCTGCTGCTACCAGCGAAGTGAGCGTCACGATCCCGACGTTTTCCATCGGTACGTCCTACTACGGCGCGTGCATTGAGACTGTTGCGAATGAGACGGACCCTAACAATAACTGCTCCACGGGTGTCAGTGTCACCGTTTCAACGACACCGCCACCACCCAGTCCGGGCGGTATCAGCTTCAATCCGCCTACGATTGATAATCAGACGTTTACGGTCAACGTGGCTATCCTGCCAGTGCCGCTGCCCATTGCAACCGGCGGAACGCCACCCTATGCCTACACCCTCTCACCAATACCTGACGGGCTCCATTTTGATGAAGTAACGCAGATACTCAGCGGCACTCCCTCCCCACTTGCAGAGGGCATCACCAACACTACATACACCGCCACAGATGCAATAGGTGAATCTGCTTCTTTGGAATTCACTATTGAGGTACTTGAGGAAGGTATACCTGCAGATTCCCCCGTGGATGTCAATGGCGATGGAGTGGTGAATGTCGCGGACCTTGTGATTGTCGCGATGGCTTACGGGACGCAGGTGCCACCGGGTACCGATCTTCCCGCGGATGTCAATTCGGATGGCGTTGTTAACCTGCCAGACCTCATCCTTGTTGCGCGGGCGATTGATGCTGCGAGCGGTGGTGCAAATGCGCCTTCTCTCGTCAATATAGAAACGGTCGCCGAGGTATCAAACGCCTTATCGGATAGAAACCTCGCATACCGCAATGTGGCTGTTGCGCTTGTCGATGCGCGGAAACTCGAAAAAGGGATCCCCGAAACCGTGCTTAAAGTGCTGCAGCACCTACTCATCGAAATGGAAATGGCAGAGAAACCCGAATCAACAGCACTGTTGCCGAACTATCCGAACCCGTTCAATCCTGAGACATGGATCCCGTATCACTTGGCAAAAGATGCAGAAGTGACCTTGACGATCTATAATGTCCGCGGCGTAGCGGTTCGAGAATTGACGTTGGGACATCAGGCTGCGGGTGTTTATCAGAGCAAGCATCGGGCAGCGTATTGGGATGGTAAAAACCAACTCGGTGAAAAAGTCGCGAGTGGTCTCTATTTTTACACACTCACCGCGGGCGACTTTACCGCAACCCGAAAGATGTTGATAGCGAAATAGGAGTAGTCGTCAGTAACCAGTGGCCAGTTTCCAGTAACCAGAAAAGAAACCTCTTCACTGGTAACTGGTAACTGGCAACTGGCAACTTTAAAAACATGTCTACAAAAAACTTTTATATCTGTTCACTCACGATTTTCATGATTCTGTTTACAATAGGATGTGACCGTATGGGAATGCAAGTCATAGGAAAAGACGATGCTGCAGCAGATGACGTAGGAAACATCGGCACTGTTGTCTTCGGACTTAAACCGGATACGTGGGGCACTGACGCGTACACTATCAATGCTGCGACGCTGCAGGACGATACGTTGACTATCAATGTATCTTATGGCGGCGGTTGTGAAACGCACGCGTTTACCTTGGTTGCCGAGCAGCGGTTCTTGGAATCATTTCCAGTGCAGCTGCGGGTGTCGCTCGCCCATAACGCGAATTCAGATACATGTAAAGCCTTGATAACCGAGGACTATACCTTCGATCTCACGCCTATCAAAGAAACCTATCAGAAAGTCTACCGGACGGATGAAGGCACTGTCGCTTTACGCCTTAAAGATGCACCGCCCAGCGGTCTGTTCTATGATTTTTAATAGTTGTTGGTTGTTAGTTGTTGGTGGTTGGAAAGAGGTTTCTTTCTTAACCAACCACCATGAACCGTGAACCACTAAACCAATCACTCTTAACCATTAACCAATCACCATTAACCATTAACTATTAACGGGTTTCCATTTTCGCGCCTTTTGGGTTCGGGTACGTGCTAACGCTTTCTCGAACCCTTCGCGTCCCATTTGCTGGATTTTGGTAATCGCGTGTTGGACGGCTTCGTCTCGCGATGTCGTTTTCGGTATCTCAATGGCACTGCCGGTGGTCTGCTCCGAGACGAACCACTGGTCTTCTCGAAATCGACCGGGCAAACGATGTACGACGATAGCTGCCCAGTCTAAGTCTGTCCCGTCGACGCTGTATGCCGGCGAGACTTTCTGCTGGTAGTGATAGAATCCCTCCTTGACGGAGATCTGGAAGTCGATTTCTTGATACGTGAATTCTGGCATTCTGTAGCGATTTCTCCTTCTAAAAAATCCGTAACCGGTGCTTGCGCCGCGCGGTTCGTTTCCGCTTCCGCTGTCGTCTCCGAACCTTCTTTTTGGGTGGCAGCTGTGCGGATTTTTCGTTTGAAAGCCTGCGGTATTCCGAGAGGGCTTTTGTGTTCCCGGAATACCAAAATTCTGTCCACTCTAAATTAATGTTCATCAGTTTCCTCCAAAATAGTTTCCAGTTACCAGTGACCAGTGACCAGTTAAGAGGGGTTGCTATTTTTTCTGGAAACCACTGGAAACCACTTCCTCTAATATCGCCAAAATCTGATGGCGTGCGCGATATGCCCGAATCTTGCTGGTGCTATATGGGCATCTCATAATCTCAGAAACCTCTACAAGACTGTAGCCCTCGAAATAATAAAGAATGAATGTCAGTCGATACACCGGTGTCATCTCAAGCAGGGCTGCTTCAATCGCTGCGAGGGTCTCATCAACGACAATCGCATCCAGCACATCCGTTCGCGGTGCTGCAATGATTTCCGAAAGTGTTAGTATCTCGCTATCTTCTTCAAAGGGCGTTTCAAAGGAAGTGACCTCTATTTCTGAAAGCCGTTTGCGTTTTCGGTATGCATCAAGGAGGGTTCGCTCCGCAAGGACCAAGAACCACCCTACGAAATCACCGCCTGCTGGATCGTATTTTGAACGCTTTTCCCACGCTTTGAAAAAAACCTCTTGCGTCGCATCTTCAGCGTCCTCGTGGTTTTTCAACAGGTAGCGTGCCCGCTCCAAAACTGGCGCATACAACCGATTGAAAAACGCCGCGTATACGTCCGCGTCACCCGCTTGGATGCCGCGCGCCAGGTCCGTAGAATCTTCAAAGTGTTCAACACGTATCATTTTAATAGTTTCCAGTTTCCAGTTACCAGTTAAGAAACCTCTTGTAAGGGTTAGGTTACCTAGAAGAAACACCCAAGCAAAAACACCCCTACAGCCACTATAACGAGCGAATATTGGTCTATCCGCTCGCTTGTATCCCAAAGGTGCCGTCATCACCTTTGAGTTCTATAGGCTCATTCGTTTAACCAGCGGAGCATGAGATCCACACGATACTGCGCAGATGTCCCGTAGCGGTTATAGGGCTCGGTATTAATGCTTTCCCCGGACTCGCGTTCAGACATCCGATCAGTGCGAGCGACCTCCTGTCTTTTGTCTGTCATACCGGTGCGAATCTTGCTCCAGGACAGCCACCGCACATCTTTGCCGGTATAGGTGCGTTTCTCGTTGTCCCAGGACTGCACCCATGAGAACAGCTCCGTCGTGTTTGCGAGTTTCGTGAGATGCGCTTTTGCCGACTGGATACTCTTCGCTTCAAAATAGTCATCATAGATGTCGGTGGTAGTGTCAGGCATCCATCTATTTATGAACCGATTGACACTGATTATGCCGTGAAAT
>PYJC01000178.1:0-2015 GCA_003635255.1 Candidatus Poribacteria bacterium
CGCTTGTGCGTAGGATTTGCCCTCTATCAACGCCGAGCCATCCCTCTTTCGGATTGATGAAATGGATCGCACGAATATTGTGGAGGTTTTTCAACCCATCACGGATGACTTGCCAAGTTTCCCCGCCATTTTCGGTGCGCAGTATCACACCTTCACCGCTAATCCAGCCGTGTTTTTTATCGATGAAGAGAACCCGCTGTAATTCTTTGGCCACGCCACTCTGTTGCGGCTGCCATGTAGTGCCACCATCTGTGGTCCGTAAAATGGTGCCACCGTCACCGACTGCCCATCCTGCCTGTGCAGACAGAAAATAGGTATCGGTGAATTTGGCTTGCCAACTCCCTTGCCGGACGATTTCCCAGTGATATTCGATCGCTTCAATCGGTTTTTCATCGGTTTCTATTTCTTGTGCAGCAGGCGGCAACTCAACAATGAACTGCTCCGTGTCTACAGAGTAGCGCATCGCAATGCCACCTTCACCCACAAGGAGGATACCATCCGGAGAAAGCGAGAAACTATAGAGATCGTTGGACGTGCCACTTTTCTGCGATTCCCACGTCATACCCCCGTTGATAGTCGTCAAAATAACACCTTCATCGCCAACAATTAACCCGTGATTTGCATCGGCAAAGTAGACTTTATTCAGATTTGCCTGCGTTCCGCTCCGCTGGAATTTCCACGTTTTTCCACCATCAAGGGTGTGTAAAATTTCACCGAATTGTCCGACCACCCAACCGGTATATTGATCAATAAAGTAAGCGGCATAGAGTTCGTTGTAACTGTTGCTGTTCTGTCGTTTCCATGTCAGTCCACCGTCTTGGGTGTGAAAGACGATACCGGGCCAACCGACGACCCACCCTTCTGTCTCGTTGAGGAAAAAGATGCCTTTGACCATCTCGTGGAAGTAGCGTGGTGCTTGTTGGACCCAGGTTTTGCCTCCATCTGTTGTATGGAGCACAGTGCCCAAATCTCCAACGATCCACCCCTTTTTCGGATTGATAAAATGGAGGGCATTGAGCGTGTACCACCATCCACTGGTTTGTCGTTCCCACGTCTGACCTGCATCGGTTGTGTGGAGGATGAGTCCGCCATCTCCAACCGCCCAACCTTCTTTGTCGGTGACAAAAGATAGATTCCGGATGCGGTGCCAAGTGTCCATCTCAATATTCGTCCAAGTTTTACCACTGTCGTCACTCGTCGTGATTGTGCCCTTCTCTCCAACAGCAACCGCACGGTTAGCATCGGCAAATGCGACACTTTGCAGGTCATCGGCTGTCGTACCACTTCTCATGTTCCATGTTTCTCCGCCGTCGGTCGAGTGTAGGAGTGTTCCGTTCCAACCGACTGCCCATGCCTCTTTAGGGGTTGCAAAATGAACACCCATCAAGTCATTTTTGGTTTGGTTTTCTGTTAATCTCCAGTTCTTCCCGCCATCTTCGGTTCGGATGATGAACCCACCCTGTGCAACCGCCACGCCGTAGTCGTCGTTGATGAAATGGAAGTCATGGACGGTTGGGCGGATATGTCCGTAAATCATTGGAAGCCGACTGTATTGGGTCCGCCATTCTGTCCCACCGTTAGTTGTGTGGAATATGGTCCCGTCTGTGCCGCCGCTCCACCCCTTATAAGGGGTCGCAAAAAATACTGTATGGAGGTTGCAAACCTCCGATGTATCGTGTTCCGTTCTCACAAGTTCATTCTGTTTACGCCAAGTCTGACTGCCGTCTGTCGTACCAAAGATCCGGTCATAATCTCCGACGATCCACCCGCGATGCTTGTCTACAAAGTGGATGCCACCGAGTCCGAATGCGCTCGCTTCCTGATGGTTCCACGTTTTTCCACCATTTTTTGTGTACAACAATCCATCCTGTCCGGCAATCCAACCGGTCTTTGAGTTGAGGAAAAAGACATCCATAAGCAGCGTGTGCGCTTGATTCCTTTGCAGGGTCCAGTGTCGTCCACCGTCATCAGTCGTAGCGATTAATCCTTTATCTCCGACTGCCCAGCCATTACGG
>PYJC01000178.1:2035-2173 GCA_003635255.1 Candidatus Poribacteria bacterium
TGACATACTCCCCCCGCTAAAGCAGGGGGATTCTTAGAAAGAAACACCCTGAGCGGGGCAGATCGTGCTATCAACGACCACCGCTTGCGATATGCAAGTCTTCTGTAGCCTCCTGCAACAGTTAATGCCCTAACTGCG
>PYJC01000178.1:2193-59340 GCA_003635255.1 Candidatus Poribacteria bacterium
GGTTCCACGTTTTTCCACCATTTTTTGTGTACAACAATCCATCCTGTCCGGCAATCCAACCGGTCTTTGAGTTGAGGAAAAAGACATCCATAAGCAGCGTGTGCGCTTGATTCCTTTGCAAGGTCCAGTGTCGTCCACCGTCATCAGTAATAGCAATTAACCCTTTGTCGCCAACTGCCCAACCGTTACGAAGGTTTGTGAAATAAACGGCTTTGAAATCCTCATTGGTATTCACCGTCTGTTTTTCCCAACTCACGCCACCGTCAGCCGTATGGAGAATCCACCCGTGATGCCCGACAATCCATCCGTGTTTGGCATCCGCAAAGTGGATGTCTGTGAAATGGGTTTGCCAGTCCGCTATGCGCGTAATCTCCTTTTCTACACAACCGGTGAACAGGAGAAAAATTCCAAAAAGCGTTCCTATCGAAAAATAAGTGATATGTTGAAAAATCTTTTTCATCTGTTTTGTCTCCTTCATTGATGCTGCTGGATTAGGAAATGCTGAAAGGCTTTTGTCGTGTTGCTTAATCGTTTGAGTTTTGGGAGGATAGATAAACCCCGACTGCGACACCAGCATCCGTAGCGAACCAGAGGTTGCCGCTACTGTCCTCAAATACTGACCAGACCCGGTTACTCGGTAGGCCGTTGTCGATATTAAAGTTTTGGAACGTCTCACCGTTATAGACGCTGACACCAGTATTGACGACATTGTAAACCATGCTGACACTTTCCTCGGTTTCATTTAACGTCGGCGGCAGATTCTTAACACCGGTAAACCAGAGGTTGCCGCTGCTATCTTTCATAATGTTGTCAACGCTATTCATCGGGAGTGCTTCACTTTGTGGAAAGATTGTCAGTTTTTTACCATTGTATCGACGAATACCGCTGTCTTCCTCGTCCATACCATCTCGGCTCATCCAGAGGTTTTCTTTTGAATCGAATTGTAGGTCTGTTATGTTTGCGGTTCCGGTCTTCCCCATCTCTTGGAAGGGACCGAAATCCGAATCAACAGCAAAATAACGGAAATGGGACTTTTGAACATTGTAGTAGGTAATGCCGGCTGTGCTGCCGAACCAAAAATTTCCTACTGTATCTTGGGCAATTGCTGTGATTTGATTCCACCAATCGGGTAGGACATTCATCCCTATAGGTCCGTTCACGGTGATAGTGTTGAACTTTTCACCGTCGTATTGACTCACACCTGACGATGTCGCGAACCAAAGCGTCCCCGCTTCGTCTTCAAAGATATCCTTAACAGTATCACGGGCGAGACCGTCGGCGGTCGTGAAAATTTTGAACGCTTGTCCATCATAGCGACTTACACCTTTTAGGGGAACAACTCTCCTTGTTTCTTCAGTTGTCTGGTGATACGGCTGAATATCGAGATCGAGTTCGCTCAATGGCGTTTCCATCCAAGACATATCCATAGGCTTCCCTCTTTCCAGGAAACTTGAAAGCACACCGTCAGCGAACCAGAGCATCCCTCGACGGTCTTCAAAGATAAGTCCTATCGTATTTCGTGCGAGTCCATCTTCTGTTGTGAAGGTTTGGAAATTTTTTCCATCATAACGGGTAAGTCCATCGGTCGTTCCGAACCACATCGTGCCGTGGCTGTCCTCGAAAACGGTGAGCACCGTATTTGATGCTAAACCGTCTGCTTCGGTTAGGGTTCCTTCGATTTTGAGTTCTGCTGTGTAAGCAATGGATATGCTCCAGTTTGACAACAGAGATACAATGAGTATTACAGTATGCAATCGTATTTTCATAGGAATGACTCCTTTTGTTAAAACCATCAACTCGACGATTAGACTTACAACACGCAATTTATGTGCCAATCTGAGATAGTGTGCTAAATGTAAAATTAGGCGATCTTTAGGAGAAATACTTGAAAAACACTGCACCAAATGGGGCAAACACTGATGACAGATGCCCGAATTTGTGAAATAATCTCGATACTGGATTCCTTTTTATGCGTTAGTATGAGATGGATCATTTTGTAATATATAATGACGCGGGTTAAGGACGGGACGGTTGCCTAATTCTGCAAGAAATACGGAAGAATGTAATAAAGGGATATCCCCTTTGGCATGTTTTGAAAGGAAAGTATAGGAAGGTGTATCCTTGTAGAACTAATTAAAACCCAAGTTGCCACCTTTTTATACACATAGCACTCCGCTGGAGTGCGGGAGTTTGCATAAGCGATTTTCTATAGATATATCACCCCTCTGGGGTGGGGAAAAGGCAAAAAACGTTTCCGAAGTGTGCAAAATCTGTTAGTAGCAACTTGGGTTAGTTAAAGCGATAGGATTCCGCCCTCGACGAGCATTGGTGCTCCGGTCATGTATCTGGATTCATCGGAGGCTAAATAGACCGCTGCCCAAGCAATATCTTCCGGTTCACCGATGCCTAACGGATGCATCTCTTTGATTTCTCTGTTTATGGCTTCCGGGTCTGGTTGCTTCGATAGGAATTCCTGATAGAGTTCGGTGTTAATCGTGCCGGGACAGAGGCTGTTGACCCGGATATTGTCTTCGGCATATCGGACTGCCATACTCCGTGAGAGGTGTACGACGGCGGCTTTGGAGGAAGTATAGGCGGGGTGCATCGGGAACCCGACATAAGCGGATTCACTCGCCATGTTAATAATCGAACCGCCACCGGCTGCACGCATCAATGGAATGATCGCACGAGAGACGAGGTAGATGCTCTTCACATTGACAGCGTATTGCCGGTCCCAGTCTGCTTCGGAGATCTCTTCTAACTCGCCTACAACAGCAATACCGGCGTTGTTGAACAACACATTTGGATTGCCAAGTTCTGATGTGACGTGGGCAACAGCACTTTCAATCTGTGCTGTGTCGGTTATATCACACTCACAAAAAAGGGCAGTTCCACCGGAGGCTTGAATCTGTTGTGCGGTTTCTTCGCCGCGCTCGGTGTTGATATCCCAAATTGCGACAGCTGCACCCTCATTAGCGAAGAGTTCTGCGCTTTTCGCGCCGATACCACGTGCTGCGCCTGTTATAACGGCGATCTTATCTTTAAGTCGGTTTGCCATGCGGTTTCTTTCTATATGGAGGTTGGTTCTATCTGCAAAGAAATCTCAGAAAGACATTGAAATGCTGATCTCTGCGGCAGTGTTGTGCGCGGGTTTTCCGCTGACAACGATTTCGACCTTACAATCCAGTTTTCTGATTAGCGAAAACAGGGATTCAATAGAAAAATCATCAAGTCGCCCATTTAGCAGTGCCGTAATTTCAGATTCGCTGATGTCTAAAAGTTTGGCAGCCGCGCGCTGCCTAAGTCCACTTTCGGTTATAATCTTATTGATGATTAGGGCAAGGCGAGCTTTCGTGCGATATTCTTCTGGATTAGGAAATCCTAAGTCCTGGAATACATTGCCGCTACCTTTTTCAACTTCAATTTTTACTTCAGTCATTTTCTCTCCATAAACAAACTCGGGCAGGGGCTACGTTTAGAGTTCTTGTAGAAGAGACACCCACCGTTCCCATGCGGCTTTAGTCGCAGCTTTCTGCGCGTTGTTAGCGTCCTCCCCCATACCACGTCTTAAGAAAGCGTGACCGACACCTTTGTAGATGACGGGTTCATACGTAACGTTTGCGGTATCGGCTGCAGCTTTAGTCGCATCAATTGTCGCATTGATGCGGTTGTCGCTTTCGCCGTAAAAGCCATACACTGGGGCTGATATCTTGGGGACGTCTTCTGTAGATACCGCACGACCATAAAACACAAAGCCAGCGGCGATTGTATCGGAATGGACGGCGTAACTGAACGTTTGTCCGCCGCCCCAACAGAATCCTGAAACGCCTACTTTTTCGTTGGTTGAGGGTAGCTCTCGGACGTATTTCTGGATAGCATCCAAATCTGACATGACTTGCGCAGCAGGGAGTTCTCGGATCGCGCGTCGGACATCGTCACCGGAGTCGAAACTCTCAGTGCCACCGCCGTCGGGCCCCATGCCAGAAAGTAGGTCTGGGCAGATTGCGACAAACCCATCAGCGGCGAGTCTATCTGCTACAAGGCGAATCCAATCGGTGAGTCCGAAGATTTCATGGATGACGATGATAGATGTTGCGGGTTCTTTTACCTCTGGATACACAACAAAGGCATTGATAACACGCCCGTTAGCGGCCGTGACTTTCACCCATTCGCCATGGCGCGGCGATTTTTCGAGTTCAGCCTTTTCGTTATCGGCACTTGCATGACCAACGAGCAGCGCCCCTGTAACAATAATGCCCAATATAGAGGCATAAAGTATCTGCATATTTTCTCCTTACTTCTCTTTTGCTTTATGAATAATAGATTCCACTGTCTTCTGCATTTCGGTAGCAGGCACCTCACCGACTAAGAAAAAGTGAATTTTTTCGCCAGACCATCTGAAGGCATTTGTCGATTCAACCTGGTATTTATACACGGTTGTCCCTCCGAGTTCAATCTCACTGTGTTCTCGGCGTTGCCAATTGCCGAGACGCGGTGGATCGCCCGATTTTTTAAACAACGTAAAATTGACTAATCCATCCGTATATTCAAGGAAAATTGAGTCGTTCTCCTTGCTTTTTATGCGCCGAATATCCTGCAACTGAAATCCCGGTGGTAGATGTTCAGGTTGGATAGGTTTGGTTTTAAACATTTTTTCTGCTTCAGCGAGCGAAATTGAGTGACTACGTCGGGGTCGAGGTTTAATCTCTTTTTCAAAAGTCCTCCATTTGCGTTCCACGGTCTCAGGATCAAAATTAATTCGTGTATAGACAAACATATCCCGAAGAATGCCTTCAGCATCGAGGTCTTCTACTCGTAAGATAATTCCGTTTTTGCGGGCAAAGAATATACGTTTTGTCGGTTTTCCCTCAAACCTGGGACTAATAATTAATAGATCGGTTTCATGCCCCGCAATTTTTTCATCCGAAGGACGATGCTCAAGGTTATAGTTTTGTACAATTAACTGAATCTCTTTTTCGGAAAATAGGCTCCTAATCTGTCGCCAGTTCTCTCGTTCGCGATTCCTCCGGCGATTGTCTCTGTTATTCTCGTCTTGATCTCTGCGTCTGTTATCTCTCCGATTTTCGTCTCGGTTTTGCTGCTCACTAAGCACTTTGTGTTCACCAACGACAGATACGACTTTCCTATACGCTGCATCTTCGGGTTTATGAATAACGTATTCTTCAAAGGTTCGCACACCTCTTGACGAAGTGAATGTTTTCAAACGGACTCCGACGTAACCGACTTTATGTTCAGCTGCTATAATGCGTTGAAGTGTACTGATGTCAGCGAAAAGGGCAGACGGTACCCACAGCAAAAGAGCTAAGACTGTAGTACCGATGAGATTGCATCTGGAGCGTCCGGTTTTATGAAACGTAAAATAGGTGTGTATTCGCATGGATTCACCTGTCAGTTTACGACTGGAAGATTCAATCCGCTATATTTTCAAAATAGAGGTCGAGAAACGCGTCAGCATCATCAGCGGTTTCTGTAGATGAAGGTTCCACTGTTGACGTTGTACTGACCAGTCCGACGTTTGACTTTAATGGATTGTCCACTTGTTCAGCATGCAGCTCGAAGTAGAAATCGAGTGTATCGTCGTATTGGGTGCTACTCGGATAAAAGTAGAGTGCTCCCAAAATCAGGGCAAGCGTTAGGATACCTGTCGCACCTGCTGTAACGGGACGGAAAAACCAACGTCCAAGATCGGGGAGCCAGCGTCCAAGATCCGGTAACCATCGTGTAGGCGTGGATTCCTCTACATGTACATCTGCTGTTTGTTGGCGTATTTTTGCCATCACTGTATCATGAATAGACGCTGGTGCAGGATGCTCAAGACTTTTGACCCGCTCACGATTTTCGCGGAGTGCAGATAGCATATCGGCACATTCGCTGCACGAATGAAGATGTGCTTCAACCCGCTGGCAGGTCGTCGGATTTAGTTCATTATCCAAGTAGGCTGATAACTCATCTTGAAACTGCGTGTGGATTTTTGCCATCACTGCGTCTTTAAGCGTCGAGGGCACCGGATGTGCAAGGTCAGCCACCATCTGACGGTTCTGCTGGAACGCTGATAGCATATCAGAACACTCTTCGCAGGAACGAAGATGTGTTTCAATCTGTTCATGCCGACTTGGCGTTAATTCGTTATCTAAGTAAGCGGATAATTCATCTTGAATGCGTTTGTGATTCATCTTGTCGGCGGGCAGGAAACCCAAATATTTATGCTTGGGATGAATGCCCGCTCCTTTTAGGTTAGTGCAGGCTTTTTCTACCAACGTGCCTGCTGAACGTTGCTGTGGGTATTAATACCGTTCCACAGAAACGGCCTGTAGAAAACTGTTTAACTTGTGGGTCCCCGTGTGGCTACGGATGTTCACAGGTCTCCCAAGTCTTTAGACTTGGGTAGTTGACCTTTTTAATCGAGGATAGCGGTAAGAAGCGTTTACCATTCAACTCGTTCCAGTTCTTTTTTCAACGCTTTTCGGGCTTCATGTAAACGGGATTTGACCCGTCCGAGTGTACATCCTAAGATCTCTGCTATTTCTTCATAAGCCATATCGCGTAGTTCCCTCAGCACCAGAATCTCTCTATGGCTGTCTTTGAGTTTTGCGAGGGCGGCGTGGACGATTTCTTTTTCCTCAGTCCGGAGCGCTTCCTCTTCAGGTGTTACTGTGTCCAAAGGCACCCACGGTTGTGAATCGTCGATCTCTGTAGGATCAGTTTTTCGACGTTGATATTGATCAATATGGTTAAGGCATTTATTTTTCACAATGCGGTAGAGCCATGTAGAGAATCGGGACCGGAATTGGAATTTCTCGATGTTTTCCCACGCAGAGACGAACGCATCTTGTGCTACATCTTCGGCATCTTGGTGATGACCGAGCATGCCGTAAGCGATGTTATAGACCCAATGTTGGTATCGGATGATGAGGGTTCCCATTGCATCGGCATCGCCATTTTGACAGCGCAAAACGATTTTTCGCTCTTGGGCGAGATCCAATTCTTCGGTTTTGCCGATCTCTGAATAGGTTTCCATAGTAGCTGTAAGGGTTGCAACGGACATATTTTTCTCCAAACTGCAAGGGTAAAGAAAGTGCTATTGTTCAATTAGACATATAATAAAACAAAAGGTTCGTTTTGTGTTATTGAAGTACATTTTCCTTACCCGGTGTAGTTTGGACCTGTTTAAGTTCACCACTACCGTTCGGCCATCTGCCGAGTGCAACATCCTTCTCCTGTTTTTCAAACGTCACTGTATCAAGCACTTGGTTGCCACGTGTATCGGTATCAACGAGCATTACTGTTTCACCGTTACGGGACAACTTGAAGTTGGCATGCAGTCCGACTTCGGCTTTGCCATCTTCATCCAGCCATACAAGGAGGTACCCGTGTGCCGGAATCGTCGTGTTCTTTGGAAATGCCCATTTTTTCAGATTGTCCATCTTATCTGTGAGATACATTCCAGAGAGACTTACCACGTCGTTGGTGAGGTTGTGCAGCTCAAGCCAATCTTCGTGTTGTCCTTGTGGATCGGTAAGACTTTTGGTATTAGCTGCCATCAGTTCGTTAATGACGACGGGACTCTCTTTCGCAACGGGAGCACCTACTCGGTAATGCGATGCACCCTGCTCCGCGCGTGCTGGTGAAAAAACAGTCGTGCCGTGTGTTTTCACAGCGTTAGCCTCAACGTAATAGTAAACTGTTGTGCTGGCAGAGAAAGCCGGAATCTGTCCGACATAACTCTCCCCTTTCTTCATCATCATCACCTGATTAAAAACGGCATACCGATCATCACTATAATACAAGAAAACCGAATCAGCTGCAACCGATTTATCCAGTGTTGCTTTGACTGAAACAGGTTGATTCGCTATGGGAGCGGTTTTCGATTCGATTTCAATGGAGACAATCTGTGGGGTTGGTTTGCTAAGTTCTGGATGACTATTCAGATGCTCACGGCGTAGGTTCACAAAGCGCTTGAGGTCCCCAGGAACACCGGTCGCGAATTCTTCGTACCCATAAAGCTTCTTATCGTCTTGCTGAACTTCTGTATCAATGAGTGCTTGGTATTCTTTGATAATTGGTTCCAACACTTCCCAAGCGAGCCATTCATCCATAACGGTTCGGACATGGGCAAGATAGCGTGCTCGCCACTCGGGGTTTGAAAGCAATCTTTTAATAAGTGGACGTGCAGCATTGCTTTCATGAGCGACAGGAGATACCATTCCATTTTCTAAATCGCCCCATGACCAGCCGCCGGGACCGCCACCGCCAGGTCCGCCGCGCCCCTCTCTCCCAAATCTGAGGCTTTCGTTGTTGTCGTGTGGTATCAGATGGAATCGACCGTTAACATCTTGATATAACGTGTAATCACCACCTTTGTGGATGTAACCATCGTCGTCCATAAAGACATTTGAAACGGCGAGCTGCCATAGCACTTGGTCGATATTAAGCAGGGATGGCAAGTTTTCTATAAGTTCAGCATCAGGAGTTGTTTCGTCGAGCATTTTACAGAGGGCGATGAGATCTGTCCAAGGGTCCTCAACATTGTTGGTTTTGAGTTGATACGTTTCTTGGTATGTTGTCGGATCGTCTCCTGCATAAGTGAGTGCTCCCCCTCTGCCGGGCCCTATTTTCCAACGCACACCGCCTCTCGTGCCAAACCACTCAGCGAGAAAATCTTTGTTGTATTGTTGGAGGTTGATATAGACACCCCAGTTTTCACCGTTGATAACAAGCTTTACAAGATTCGTTTTCATTGCTGGCATGAAGTCTCGTGAAATCTGGTTGTAGAGTACTTCACGCAGGAAGGAAGCATCGACGTGTCCATTGAGCAAATTGAGCGTCTTGTACCCGTAGAGGCGTTGTCCGTCTTCACCATAGTCAACAGCGATATTGAAGGACTTTTTCTCTGACCTGACCGTAAAATAGGAAGAGGTGCCTCGAAAGTGGACACCGACATCAGAGTAAACCTTCCCGTCTACAATCAACTCTGCGGGAACTTCAATATCAGTGCGGTAAAACGCACTCATCTGTTCATACCAGTTGTCGTGGTGGAACCTGAGGTAGATTGTCCGAAGCGTATGCGCGTCGTAGAGTGAAGGTGAACCTCCCGGTGCAGAAGTGAGGCTTGTCTGCACATCGCTCTGCACACCATCATGTAAGTTTTCTTCCGGCATGAGAGACGCCTTCCCACCGCCACGCATCTGCAGTACGGCATCTCTTTCGGCACCGGTTAATTTTCCATTCTTATCCTGATCGAATTGATCAACCAATTTTTCTGGCGGTCGGGGTCCACCGCGTCCACCGCGTCCACCGCCAAATGGAGGCGGACCGCCAAAACCGCCATCAGGGGGACTGTTACGTTGCATCTTCTCAATGTCTTCACGACTGAATTTATCGCCGGTGAATGCCTCTAACCCTGTAACGCGAAGCATGAGTTCATCTTCTTCAGCACTCAGTTTGCCATCACCATTGAGATCAAACCGTTTCTGTTCGTCCGTGAGTTTTGGCGATTCCTTGTTATCTTGGGCATTTACGGACACTAACATCGTCCAACCCATAATTATTAACGCAATAAATGTTATTGATTTAAAATGTTTCATTTTATCCTCCTTTCAGTTTTAGACTTGTCTGATCAAGATAAGTTCGCATTTTCTCCGCTTTTTTGGGTCTTACTCTTTATCCATTTTGACCTCTGTAACATTCTCAACCCTTGAGAGTTCGTTAAAAAAGGCGAGCCATCCGTGTGGATTTGCCAATCTAACTCGAAATGTGAGTTCAACCTGTTGGGATTTCTTGATCCGCTTTTCAATTAAGCGTTCATAAACCAAGTGCTTGTCGAAAGTAGGTTGATAAACAGTTTCCAAGTTCTGATCAGGTGGCAGACAGAATTCTAAACTAAATTCGTTATTATTCCCGAAACGTTGATGCCAGTGGTAGATGCCGAGGATAATGATGCCGATGAGAAAAGTCGCCAAGATTGCGACAGACGGATTCCCCGCCCCTACTGCCATACCGACAGCCAATGCATAGAAAACGAAGCCGATGTCGCGGGGATCTTGGATAGCAGTCCGAAACCGGATGATAGACAGTGCACCGACTAAACTAAACGCCCGCGCGATACTATCACCTATAATCACCATCACGACTGAAATCAGCATACAGAGGATGATGAGTGTGTCGGTAAACGACTTTTGTGGGACCTTGGTGTGGGTCCACTGGTAGATGTTAACGATAAAAATACTCAGCGCAAACGAAAGCAGTAACCGAAGTGCGTCAGTCCCAAGTGCTATGAGCGGTGGTAGGGTTAAAAAATCGGACAATATATTCATTCCAGTTTGTCAATTAGAGATTTGTATAGTAGTCTACCACAATTAGACAAACTTGTGTGCAAATTGTTTCAAAATAGTGTATAGGACTTACCCAAAAAGCAGTAATTCCGGAATTTTTAACCCCCTTAGAAGAAACACCCCAGCAAAAACACCCCCTTATCAGGGGGACTTTAAGAGGAGATGCGTAAGTTTTAGTGTGTTGTGACAATTTTTGCGCCGATTCTCAGGTTCGCGCTTCGTGGCGCGTTAAAACCGCAATGAATATCCCAGAAAAAAATAGAATCGCAAGCGCATAAGGTGCTGCTTCAGCGAACATCGCTTCTGTCGTGTAACTCCAAACATTGAGTGCAAGCGTTTCATATCCGGCGGGGGATAACAGAAAAGTGAGAGGGAGTTCCTTCATTGTTGCAAGGAAAACCAGTGCGGTGGCAGTAAACATACCGCGCATGAGGATTGGAAAGAGCGTTCTGAAAAATGCCTGTATCCGTGAATATCCAAGTGAACGAGCTGCTTCTTCTAAATTCGGGGAGGCTTGGTAGAGCGAACTTCGGACGGGTCCGATCGCTTCTGCCAGGAAATGTAACGTACACGCGTAAATTAGCACAGGTAACGTTTTATAGATGAAAGCGGCAGTGTTTAGGAGGAAAAAGATAAGGGATAGCGCGAAAGCGAGGGGTGGTATCGCGTAAACGACGTAACCGATCCGCGCTAACGCGTTTGAGATGCGTGATGGGTATCGAACACTTATGTAAGCGAATGGTATCGCGAGCAACGCGCACAAAACACCCGTTGGTATTGCCATTGACAGCGAACCGATCAGTGCTGCCCAAAGGCCCTCCAGAGCGGACATATTTAACCCCCTGAACATCCAAAGCATGACAGCACTGGCGGGTACACCTACAGTTATAAAGGTGAGCAGACTGAGATAGGTGTAAGCTGGGAAACGCCACGCACCCAGTTGCGTTTCTGGCGATTGGCGAGAGGGACCACGACCCGTCCGGTGAAACGTCACATTATTTAGGAGTTTCGCCTCAAGATAGAGCAGACAACCGGTAAAAGCGAGCAGCATCAACGCGAGCCATGCCGCATAAATATGCTCAAAGGAGAGCATATATTCTGTGTAAAGTGCGTAACTAAAGGTCTCGTAACGCATCAATGACACAACGCCAAAGTCTCCAAGCACGTGTAAACTAATGAGGAGGCCACTGGCATAAAAGGCAGGGCGGAGTTGCGGAAGGACGACGGAAAAGAAGGTCTCATAAGGCTTATAGCCGAGGCTGCGAGCAGATTCTTCAAGACTCGGATCGAGTCCTAACAAGGCGGTGCGTAGGTTTAAAAAGAGGTAGGGGCTTGTATAAGCACTGAGTGCGAGGAGCGCGCCTGGGTAACCACTGAGGCGCGGGATGCTCGTGCCAAATAGCTGCGCGACAATACCGGTATTTCCACCGAGTGCTAATAGGGCATACGCCATTACATAGCCTGGGATGGCAAGTGGTAACGCGCATAGGACCGTGAAGAAACGTCTACCTCTTAATTGCATCCGGGTTGTTAACCATGCCGCGGGTGTTACTAACAGTAGATCAAGGGCGAGTACGCCTGCAGTCAGCAGTAGTGTATTCAGGAAAAGTCTCGCGTTGCGCCAGCGGAAGACAATTTGCACAAGGGCAGTACCTTCCGCTGAAAACGCTTTGGCAAGTAGATAGACCAACGGGATGAGCCCGCCGATGCCGACCATGACAATGGGAATGATTGCCACGCCAGCAGAGATAGAGAAATAACGGTGTGTTCTGACTGTTTCTGACTTTAGCATCCAGTTTTCGGGGTTTCAGTCTCCGGAATGAGGTCTCGCACTTCTATAGGATTTCAACGCGCCGCAGCAAACTAACTGTACCGTCAAGATCGTCCATCTCATTGAGGTTGAATGTTGGCGCGAGTTGGAGCAGCTCAGATAACGGCACCAGATTCGCGTTTGGGATTACACCTTCAATGACAGGATATTCAAAAACGTCGCTGGTAAAGTATTGCTGTGCTTTGGCGGATAGTAGAAAATCTACAAACTTCAGGGCAGCGTCCTTGTTTTTGCTACTTTTCAACAGTCCGATACCGGCAACATTGACGAGATTTCCGGGATCATTTGCTTTAAAAAAGGTTTGTGCAGCGGGGAACTTGGAATTCCCTTTTTTGAAACGGAGCAGGTAGTAGTGATTTGGCAAACCGAGATCGATTTCGCCTGCAGCGAGTGCCTCTATGATAGGCGTATTTTTGGCGTATTTTTTCACATCGTTTGCTTTCATGCCGCGTAGCCATTCTTCCGTTTTTTCTTCACCTACTTGCACACGTAGGGCGGTGACAAACGCTTGAAAGGAAGCATTCGTTGGTGCCCAACCGACTCTGCCTTTCCACATGGGTTGTGTTAAATCGAATATGCTTTTCGGAAGTTCTTCTGCTTTGACGCGTTCTGGAGAATATGCGAGGACCCGTGCCCTGCCACTTGTCGCTACCCAGAAACCGTCGGCATCGCGGAAACTTGCCGGAACTTTAGACAATATAGATTCCGGTAACTTGTCAAACATCGCCTTTTTGCTTACAGCACCGAGTGCCCCAGCATCTTGTGCCCAAAAGAGTGCCGCAGGACTTTTGTCGCCCTCTGTCAGAAGTGTGGCGGCTAATTGTGTTGTATTGGCGTAACTCACCTTCACTTCAATGCCGGTCTCTTTTTCAAACTGCTTGATAATCGGTTCAACGAGACTCTTGCTGCGCCCAGAATAGACAGTCAGCGTTTCGGCGTGAACCGTCCCCATGAGGGTAAATAAAATCAGAATGGGTAGCACATAATTAAACAGACGCGATCGATTGTTAAACATTGTATCTCCTTCGATTAAATTAAGCGTGTGTACACGGGATTAAAACTGGTATAAATTTTGTCAAATAGGGCAGGAAAAAGTTCGGCGTTATTGCACAGACGCACAGTTTGCTGTTCTGTCAATGTTTTGGAACGACTCGCCAGCGTGTATTCATACCCGCTGTAATATGGTCAGCGACATGGCAGTGATAGAGCCAGTTGCCGGGTGTTTTGGCTATCATATCTACGGTAACCATGGTCCCGGGAAGTAGTTCTACAACATCCGTGCGTTTGCCAGCGTTTAGCACAGTCTGGCCGTGCCAGTGTGCGGTGTGCATATCGACTTCAGTGCCCAACCCGATAAGATACCAACGTACCCTGTCGTGCTGTTGGACTTCCAATCCTTGTAAGTTACCAAAGATCAGTCCGTTAATAGCGTGCTTAAGGTTTCCTTCTTCGGCTTCCTCAGGCGATTCATAAGCCTCGCTTTGTCCGCTTTCGACGATTTTTCGGTCATTTTCGTTGAAGATGAGGAACAACGTCGTGAACGCTTTGTCAATATCTTTAGGGCGCGGATCATCCGGTGCGCGTTCCATCCCCTTTTTGGTGACGACAACGGTTCCGATTAAGCCATCATAGACTTCAGTAACAGCATCAACGTGTGAGTGATAAATCCAAACGATAGACGACGGATCGTTCGGACCAGGTGCAGCATCGCTATCTGCTTCCCAGTGGTAGGTGAACATGCTTCCCGGTTTAACAGCACCCCCGGATCCTTTCATGTCCGCACCTTCGTTGTCTTCATCGTATTGTAACCCGTGAACGTGAATACTGAGCGGCTTATCGGCGCGATTGAGAAAATGCACCTTCACGCTATCGCCCTCAACGGCGTGCAGTTGAGGACCGAGGATCCCCATCCATGTTGGTTGTTCAACTTTTGTTGTGTAGGTGTCATCAGTATATTGAAAATAGCGATATTTTTCATACACAAGTGCTTTGCCCCAAACATCCAACCCCATCTCTGGTCTGATGAGATTTTTTCCGCTCGGTGCGTAGTTCCACTCAACTTTCTCGGCGGCGATCCAGTATTCCCGTGTTGCGGCTTCAGCGGAGCCAGTGGAGACGTACAGCAGCGCACTGATGAAGGTAAGGAAGAGGAGGTGTGTAAATCGCGAGTTTCTTGTATCGGAGAAGGGTAGTAATCTGACATTGCCTTCTGTTGTTAAGTCTAAATTCGTGATATTGAGACTCATTTTCAAAACGAACGACTTTAAAGCAGATCTCATAAAATACTAAACCTCAACGTGTCAAATTTGCATTCAATTATACCACGAAAAACAGGGCGTGTCAAAAAAATCTGAGTTATGTAAATTAAACGTTCGTTTTTGTGTTTAACTTGGATTCAGTCTATCTGTGGATCTAATGCGTCTCGGAGTGCATCGCCGAGGAGATTGAAACCTAAGACAATCAAGAAAATAGCAACACCTGGAGCGGTAACGGCTAAAGGGGCGCGACGGATGAGGTCTCGGTTTTCGTTGAGCATCGCGCCCCATTCGGGTTCGCCGATTTCTGCGCCGAGTCCCAAGAAACTGAGGCCTGCTGCATCTAAAATGGCTGCGCCGATCCCTAAGGTCGCTTGGACGATCAAGGGCGCGATGCAATTCGGGAGAACGGTGGTAAGAAGAATACGACTGTTACTCGCACCGATCGCTTTCGCGGCGGTGACATAGTCTAATTCTCGGACTTTGAGAACTGCAGCGCGCAAAATTCGGGCGTATTGCGGAATATAGACAATTGACACGGCGATAATCGCATTTGTGAGACTCTGTCCCAGAATCGTCACGATAACCATCGCGAGGAGGATACTCGGCATCGCAAGCATCATATCCATCACGCGCATAATCAGGTTGTCAAGTTTTCCACCGTAATAGCCAGCGATTGCACCGAAGAGTGTACCGAACCCGACAGAAAAGGTCATCGCGATCAGTCCAACCTTTAGCGAAATACGAGTGCCGTAGACAATCCTACTGAATATATCGCGTCCCACTTTATCGGTCCCAAGATAGTGCGAAGCGGATCCACCTTGGAGACGTTCAACGATGTTCGCTTGTCTCGGATCGTGTGTCGCAATAAGCGGCGCAAAAATAGCGACAACAACAAAGAATAGGATAATTGATGCCCCAATAGTAGCAGAACGGTGTTTTAAAAGTTTCCGAAAGATATGTTGTTGACTCCTGACGGGTGTTGGCGTACTCATTTGGTTTCGTCTCCCACTCGGATACGCGGATCGAAGTAAGCATATAACAGGTCTACGATAAGATTGACGAACATAAAGACAGTTGCGACGAAAAGCACACCGCCTTGGACTGCGCGGATGTCGCGAGCCTCGACCGCGGCACGCAGCCATGAACCGAGTCCGGGCCAAGAGAAGATATGCTCAGTTAAAATCGCGCCCCCCAATAGATAGCCGAATTCTAAGCCAATAACCGTTAAAACAGGCACCATACTATTTTTCATGGCGTGTTTGCTGATAACTTTCCACCGCGGTAAACCTTTTGCATAAGCCGTCGTAATATACGGCTGATTTAGCACCTCAAGTAGGCTGGAGCGGGTCATCCGAGCAATAATCGCTAACGGGATGGTGCCTAATGTAATCGCGGGGAGAATCAGGTGTGCAACGGCACTTCGGAAGGCGGTAAAGTTTCCTGCCAGAAGCGTATCAATCAGGTAAAAGCCGGTGCGTGCTTGAATGTCTAAGTCCAAGATGGTATCCAACCGGCCACTGCTTGGTAATATTGGGAGAAAATAAGAAAAAAGCAGGATGAGCATCAGTCCCAGCCAAAAGATCGGCATAGAGATTCCGGCGAGGGATACCGACATGGAAAAATAGTCCAAGAATTTTCCGCGGGAGATCGCGGCAATAACACCCGCAGCAATACCGAACAGCATCGAGAATGCCATCGCTGCGAGGGTTAATTCAGCCGTTGCTGGGAAATAGCGTCTGATTTCCTCGACCACGGGTTGTTTCGTTTTAAAGGAGCGTCCGAAGTCGAGATGCGCGGCATCCCATAGGAATTTGGCGTATTGGTAATACAGCGGTTTATCAAGTCCCATCTCCTGTCGAAGTTCAGTAAGTGCTTTCTCAGTGGCGCGTTCTCCCAAAATAGCGACAGCGGCATCGCCGGGGATGAGATGCACCATCAGAAAAACAAGGAGCGACACCGCTAAAAGGGATAAACCGATTGAAAGAAAACGCTGGAGGAGATAAGAAAGCAAAAGTAGACCTTCTGTGCCTGAAGTGTAGCGGCACGCATTCCAACATTAGCGTAAGCGTGTTAGCATACGCTGGCGAGAGTTATACTTAAGGCGACAAGACACGTGTACGACACTCGTAAAACTTAGAAAAACGGGTTGTGTCGTTTCTCCTCACCTACAGTGGTCGAAGGACCGTGTCCCGGAAAAAGCCTGATTGTATCTGGAAGTGACAATAAATTGTCACGAACGCTCTCAATTTCATCCTGATAGGAGATGTTAGGTCCACCGACGGAACCGGCGAAGATCGCATCGCCGACGAATGCTACGTCCTGTGCAATGAAACTACATCCACCGGGTGTATGCCCGGGTGTATTAACAACGGTTACCGTCAGTTCACCAACGGAGAGGACATCACCGTGTGCGACTTCACGCAATGTGTTGCTGCTCTGCGGTTGCGGTTCGTTCTTATGGATATAAGTCTCACATCCGGTTGCGGTTTGAAGTTTCGGTAATCCATTGGTATGATCGCCATGGGAATGCGTCAGCAGAATCGCAGTCGGATTCACATTGCGAGCGTCGAGTTGTTCTAAGATGAGGTCTGGATGCGCGGCAGTATCGATAATCGCAGCAGCGTTGGTCGCTTTACAGATCAAGAGATAAGCATTGACGGGCCACCCTCCGACGGGTGCACTAATTGTAATAACTTCAAGATTTGCGTCGCTACGCTGCGGGGGTTCAGGTTCCCACTGCTCTGTTGCAATATCCAGTAGCTTGGCACCATCCAAATTTAGGATTTCTGCGAGACGAAAAACTTGCGTTTCTGTCGGTTTTAAGGTATACTGTTCCATACGCGCGAGTTCTGCTTCTGTAATCCCCGCAGCGGTTGCGATTTCGCTTTGAGACAGGTTCTGCCCGCGTCGGGCTTTGCCGATAATATCACCAAATTCATCTTCAAGTGCGTATGCCATGGTGGTGTTCTCCTTAACTTTTTCGTTTAAGGAACATTATAGCAAATAGTTCGGTGTAATACAATTGAAAATGGGGAGCATCAAAAACGGAGGAATTCTGATGGGCATTCCAAAAAATGGTTATGAACAAGCGGCAATATCCCTCGCACCACTGGAAACTGATATGACGTTAGAAGAGTTTCTTCAGAGCGATTTAGAGGGATATGAATACGTGAAAGGAAAGTTAATACCGATGGCACCTCCGACAATGGAGCACGGTGAAATAAGCATGAGCCTTAGTTTACTGTTAGGTGTTTATATTCGTGAAAATGGGTTGGGACGTTTGTATCCGGCAGATACAGACTTTAAACTGGGGGAACGATTGGTTAAACCAGATATTGCCTTTGTTTCTACAGCGAGATTGCCTGAGAACAAGCGTCAAGCATCCCCTGTCGCACCGGATCTAGCGGTTGAAGTCGTTTCACCCACTGATATTCAGTATCGTGTTATTGAAAAGGCTTTCGCCTATCTGGACGCGGGTACCCGGCTTGTCTGGGTGATTGAACCTGTCGCAAAAACCGTGATGGTGTATCGTTCTCAAACAGACATCAAAACACTCACCTACGAGGATACACTCACTGGTGAAGATGTCATCGAAGGATTTTCATGTCAAGTTTCACAACTTTTTGAATAGATAGTATTGAAACAAGGTCAACGAATTGCGGAGGAATGAAAATGAGACAACAAGACGCTCGTAGCATCACCCAAGAGACACTTCCACCTCCAAAGAAAATGACGCTTGAAGAATTTCTTGAGAGTGATTTAGAAGGATACGAGTACGTGAAGGGAGAACTTATACCGATGCCAGCTGCATCATGGAAACATGGAATAGTCAGCGCGAGGATTTTTTTGTGCTTAGGTTTGTATGTGCGTGAAAATCAACTCGGCGAGGTAGTTACCCCGGACACGGGCTTTCAAGTCGGCGAGCGCGTCCTGAAACCGGATGTTGCCTTCCTTTCAACAGCGCATCTGCCTGACGATACGAGCAGAGCATCTCCATTACCACCAGACCTTGCCGTGGAGGTCGTTTCACCATCAGATGTTTTCCGACGTGTGATTGAAAAAGCGTTCGCTTACCTTGAAGCTGGTACACAGATGGTTTGGATTGTCGAACCTACTTCACAAACGGTACGCGTGTATCGATCTGAAATGCCTATCCGGGTATTAGGAATTAACGACACGCTTACGGGTGAAGATGTTGTCGAAGGGTTTTCGTGTCAAGTTTCACAACTTTTTGAATAGATAGTATTGAAACAAGGTAACGAATTGCGGAGGAATGAAAATGAGACAACAAGACGCTCGTGAAGTCACTCAAGAGACACTTCCACCTCCAAAGAAAATGACGCTTGAAGAATTTCTTGAGAGTGATTTAGAAGGATATGAATACGTGAAAGGAGAATTAATACCGATGCCACCCACATCAGGGGCACACGGCGAAATTAGTTCTAATATACACTGGTACCTATACTCACACGTTCGCGCGAATCAACTGGGGCGTGTGTATATAGCCGACACCGGTTTCCAGGTTGGTGAACGGGTGTTGATGCCCGATATCGCGTTTGTTTCTACAGCAAGACTGCCTGATGACAGGCAAAAAGCGTTCTCCATACCACCGGACCTGGCGGTGGAGGTCGTTTCTCGGACAGACATATTGCATCGTGTTGAGGAAAAGGCATTTGCGTACCTGGAAGCAGGCACCCGGATGGTCTGGGTGCTCAAGCCTGTATCGGAGACGGTAATGGTCTATCGTTCTAAAACAGACATCAGGGTACTGACCTGTGAAGATACACTCACGGGTGAAGATGTCGTTGAAGGCTTTTCGTGTCAAGTCGCACAACTTTTTGAATAAGGAGATTTTATGAAGCTTGGTTTAGTTACGTATAATATGGCAAAAGATTGGGATATTCCAACAATCATTGAACACTGTGTGGAGACAGGATTTAAGGGTGTGGAATTGCGGACAACGCATACACACGGTGTTGAGGTTGAACTCTCTGCAAGTGAACGCGCAGCAGTAAAACAACAATTCGACGATTCCCCGATTGAGATTGCTGGCTTGGGTTCAGCGTTTGACTATCATGCCGTGGATCAAGCGGCTGTTCGCGAAAATATTGAAGGAACAAAAGTATACTCTCAACTCGCAGCGGATGTCGGTGCTCCCGGTGTGAAAGTGCGTCCGAATGGGTTACCTGATGAAGTTCCGGTCGAAAAAACGCTGGAACAGATCGGGTTGGCGTTGCGAGAGTGTGGTGAATTTGCTGCGGACCTCGGTGTCCAGATTCGGTTGGAAGTGCACGGCGGTGGCACCTCCGAACTCCGACATATCCGCACGATTATTGATGTCGCTGATCACGATAATGTTTATGTCTGCTGGAATTCTAATTTCGGTGAAGTGGAAAATGGGTCCATCGAAAAGAACTTTGACCTCGTAAAAGGTAGAATCGGTTTGGTACATATTACGGAACTGCATCGGCGTGAGTATCCGTGGCGGGAACTCTTTACGTCTCTGAAAGCGTCTGGCTATACAGGTTACACCCTTGCAGAAATCGCGGGAAGCTCTGATCCTGTGCGCGTGATGAATTTTTATCGAGCATTGTGGGAAGAATTAACAAGTTGACATACTCCCCCCGCTAAAGCAGGGGGATTCTTAGAAAGAAACACCCCGAGCGGGGCAGATCGTGCTATCAACGACCACCGCTTGCGATATGCAAGTCTTCTGTAGCCTCCTGCAACAGTTAATGCCCTAACTGCGGACTCTAAAGCACCTTACGAAAAGTTTTGAGTCGCTGATTTCAAATGGAATGCACCTTAAAGTGTCTTTTCCTACTAACGACTGTCAAGCATATTTTAGATATTTATGAGGTGTATGGCTTTTACGTAGTTGTCTGAATATCAAGCAATATACCAGTGCATCAACTCACAACCCATGCCGATTACAAGAAGTATTCTATCACAAACAACTATATCGATCAACAAAATTTAAATGCATTTTCTACATCTCCAAGCTAAAGCATGGAGTTTTGAAAATGAAGAGAATGATAAGATGTACTGGACCGTCTGGAACGCTACGCCGAATAAGATTCAACGTGCCAACCTTGATGGTTCAGCTATTGAAGACATCATCACCGACTTGAAAAGTCCACGTGGCATCGCCTTGGACGTTCCCAACGGGAAAATGTACTGGGCAGACCTTGGTGCCGGTAAGATTCAACGTGCGAATCTCGATGGTTCAGATGTTGAAGACATCATCACTGGTTTACTGGGTCCAAACGGTATCGCTCTGGACTCAGATGGAAATAAAATTTATTGGGCAGATGAGTTCAGTGGTAAAATTCAGTGTGCGAATCTCAATGGTTCAAATCTCAAGACTCTCTTCGTTAGATATGGTAAACTTATCGGTACTGCTATAAATATTCCCTTAGATATTTTAGATCTAAAAATATATTATGCGAATAGTCCGATCGGTATTGTCTTAGATACTTCGGGCAGAAAAATATATTGGACAACTCCACATAGATATAAAATTCAGCGTGCCAACCTCGATGGTTCAAACATTGAAGATGTCGTCACCGACAGTATACTAACTATCGGCATTGCGTTGTCTACCTCGTCACAGTAGCAGTGGAAAACGTGGCTGTCTATACCGTGGATAGCATTCGCCAATCAATTTCAGCCACCCCGGATCGCAGCGATGGTTAGACAACTCCACCCCACAATAAATGCTAACCCACCGATGGGTGTAATCGCACCGAGCCATCGGATCCCCGTAAGACTCAGCACATAAAGACTCCCCGAAAAGATGAGGATGCCAGCGAAAAAACACCACCCCGATGCAGCCGTGAGTTGGTTCTGCCATTGTGAGACCGCCCACGCTGCAGCGAGCAGTCCGAGACTGTGGTACATCTGATATCTTACTGCTACTTCAAACGTCTCAAGCATCTCCGCCGAGATTTTTGATTTAAGTGTATGCGCCCCAAACGCCCCAAAAACAACTCCAAGCAGGCTTAAACCTGAACCGAGTGCGAAAAATAGATTTTGCATAAGTGCTTCCTTTTTAATTGGCTGTCAGCCATCGGCGATCAGCAGTCAGCGATAGTCGATATGCTGCGCTTTTTGAACTCCGACTGTGATTCATGAACTGCTTCATTATAACTTAAATCAAACATATCTTGTCAGATGTTTTTGCAGAAGAACGAGACTGAAATAAATATTTTCTTGACATTTTTGTTTCACCGTGTTAAGATGTAATTTTAACGGCATAGCTCGCTCTATTCCGTAGTGGTTAATAGTAAAAGGAGAAATTTTTGGACGTATGAAACAATACAGAACCGACGAGATCCGGAACATTGCAATTATTGCACATTCAGGAGCAGGCAAGACATCACTCGTTGAAGCGATGCTTTACAACGGTGGTGCAATTGAGCGTATGGGGGCTGTTGATAGTGGAACTTCTGCAGCTGACTATGCCGCTGACGAGATAGAACGCAAAACCACCCTCAATTGTTCAGTCTGTATCGCAGAATGGGAAGGACACAAACTAAATCTGATTGATACCCCCGGCGCAGAAGATTTTTACGGGGACCTCTATAGTGTACTCCGAATCGTTGACGCGGTTGTCGTTGTCGTCGATGCGACAACTGGTGTTGAAGGTGGAACCGAAAAGGTATGGGAGGTAGCAGACACATACGGACTCCCACGTCTCATCTTTATCAACAAGATGGACAAAGAGAATGCCAGTTTTGAAAACACGCTTGCCAGCATTGAAGATATTTTAGAGACCCGGGCTGTCCCCGTTCAACTTCCGATTGGGAAAGAGGATAATTTTGCGGGCGTTGTTGATGTCGTACAGATGGCATCTTATTTGCAACCCGATGGCAACAAGCGCGCCGCGAAAGCGGAAATCCCCGCAGAATTGGAAGCACAGGCTGAAGAAACCCGCGAAGCACTCGTTGAAGTCGCAGCAGAAAGCGATGACGAACTCATTGAGAAGTTTTTTGAAGGCGAACTCACCGACGAAGAAATTCAGAACGGTTTACAACTCGGCATCTCTGAGAATCAGTTTGCCCCTGTACTCTGTGGTGCAGCCCTGAACAATATCGGCGTGCAGCAATTGATGGATACACTTATAAACGGATGCCCATCTCCGGTCGATGTCGGTGCGGTAAAAAGTGCCGAGAACGAAGAGGAGACCCGCGAACCGTTATCAGATGCACCTATGTCCGCCGTCGTTTTCAAAACGATCGCCGACCCGTTTGCTGGACAATTGAGCTTCTTCCGCGTCTACTCTGGCATATTGCAAGGGGATTCCCAAGTCAGCAATTCGAAGCGTGGAGAGATTGAACGACTCGGCAAAACGACATTCATGAATGGCAAGGATCCGATTAGTACACCACAGGTTGAAGCGGGTGATATCGGCGCGCTCACTAAACTTGCCGCAACCCAAACCGGCGATACACTCTGCGACAGAGATGCACCTATCCAACTCGCAGGTATCGATTTCCCGAACTCGGTGCTCTCTTACGCGATCCACCCGACACGTGAAGGTGATGATGAAAAGTTGATGACATCCCTGACCCGTATGTCTGAAGAGGATCCCGTATTTAGGATTGAACGTAACGAAATCACGAAGCAATTACTCGTCTCAGGACTTGGCGACCTGCACATTACCGTCAATCGCGAACGGATGGCAGATAAATTTGGCGTAGAAACAGATGTAGAACCGCCGAAAGTGCCGTATCGAGAAACAGTCCGTCGCAGTGTTCGCGACGTCCAAGGCAGACACAAACGTCAATCCGGCGGTAGGGGTCAGTTCGGTGATGTCACGATTAATCTCGCCCCCTTGCAACGCGGCGAGGGTTTTGAGTTTATTAACAACATCGTCGGTGGTGCGATCCCGCGTAACTATATTCCGGCTGTCGAAAAAGGCATCCGCGAGCGAATGGATAGAGGTTTACTGGCTGGCTTCCCAATCGTCGATATTCAAATCGATCTCTTTGATGGTAAATACCACCCTGTCGATTCTTCGGATATGGCGTTCCAGATCGCAGGTTCTATCGCCTTCGCTGCCGCTGCCGAACAAGCCGATGCATGTCTACTTGAACCGATCATGAACGTCACGATCACGGTTCCAGAACAGTTTATGGGGAACATTATCGGCGACCTGAACGGACGGCGCGGACAGGTGATGGGTGTCGAGCAGATAGGGAGAAAGCAGGCCATTCAGGCACACGTTCCGCTTTCGGAGATGCTCCGGTATTCGATTGATCTCAAGTCGATGACGAGTGCCCGTGGCAACTTTACGATGGAATTCTCGCACTACGACATCACACCAGACGATGTTGCGCAGAAGGTGATCACTGAATCAAAAACTGAAGAGGAAGAGTAGATTCGCGTAAGTTCACGAAAATGCGCAAAGTGTGTACATAGAGAAAATATAAACCCGCTGTTGATTTTGCCAGCAGCGGGTTTATGCTTAAGATTAGGAAATCCAATATTTACACTTAACTATCCAGATGGAAGATCGCCATCTTCAATTCGGTCATCTCTTCTATGGCGTACTTCGGTCCCTCTTTGCCCATACCGCTCTCTTTGACACCGCCATACGGCATCAAGTCTGCGCGCCACTGTGTCCCCCAGTTGACCATCAAGTTCCCAGATTCGACCTCACGGACAAACCTCATTGCCCAATCGACGTTCTGCGTGAAGATTGCGGCACTCAGCCCGTAATTCGTATCGTTGGCAAGAGCAATCGCCTCGTCAATGTCGTTGACACGCGTCACACCGACAGCCGGTCCAAAGACCTCATCGCAGGAGATTTTCATCTCTGGCTTGACGTTGGCAAGGATAGCGGGTGAAACAAACTGGTCATGTTTATCGCCACCGGTGAGGAGTTCCGCGCCATCTGAAACAGCTTCCTGAATCCATTCTGCGACACGAGTAGCATCGCCTTCTCGAATCATGGGTCCCATGCGTGTCCCTTCTGCGAGTGGGTCGCCGGTATTGATTTGTGCGACTTCCGCTTGAAATGCATCTAAGAAATCGCCGTAGATTTTCTCGTGTGCGATGACGCGCTGCGTTGAGATGCAGACCTGCCCTGCATTGGAATAACCGGAGGCTGCCGCTGCACGTGCCACCTTTTCAGGATCAGCATCAGGCATAACAATGAGCGGTGAATTCGATCCGAGTTCCATCGTGACGCGTTTCAATCCAGCGACCCGACAGATATGTTCGCCGACATCACGGCTGCCAGTAAAGGTAATCTTTCGGACGCGCCGATCTGCACAAAGCGTATCACCGATTTCGCCGCCGGGTCCCGTTACACACTGAATCGCTTCAGGTGGTGTGCCTGCTTCTAAAAAGAGTTCGACGAGTTTCAGTGCGGAGAGTGGCGTATCCGTCGCGGGTTTGATGATAATCGCGTTGCCGCCAGCGATTGCCGGACCGGCTTTGTGGCAGACAAGATGCAGCGGGAAGTTGAAGGGACTAATACCAGCAACAATACCGCACGGCATCCGCACCGTAAAACCGAGTTTATCTTTGACACCGGGCGCGCCTTCAAGTGGAATCGTTTCGCCGGTTAATCGTTTTGCTTCCTCCGCAGAGAGCGCAATAATTTCCGAAGCGCGGGTGGCTTCAACTGTCGCCTCAGCGAGGATTTTTCCCTCTTCGCGAGTGATAACCTCAGCGAGTTCGCCTGAGCGTTCTACCATCAGATCCGCCACTTTCCGCAGGATTTCATAGCGTTCATAGCCGGTCATCCCAGCCATGATTTTCGCGCCGCGCGCTGCGGTCTGAATAGCGGTTTCAACGTCGTTCGCGTCTCCTCTGGGGACGGTATCAACAACTGAACCGTCAAAGGGACTCAATACGTCAATCTTATCGGATTTATCAATCCATTCTCCACCTACGTGCATTTGCATAATGCGTTTCTCTCCATTTCTGATAATGAGGATGCTGATACATTACCAAATTAAACTTTTAAACTTCATGTGTATGCTTGTTATTTTCGAGTTTTTAGCAAAGCCCAAGTCGTTGTCGCTTTTCCAGCTGCATCAACAGCAGCATAAACGGCTAATCCGTTATCCATGACATCGTTGAGTTCATCTTTAGAAAGCGCTTCAGTAAAGAACCCAACTTCGTCAAAGAGACCTGTTGCTGCAACATTACCGGGTCGCGCGCCAATCCAGATCGGTGACTCACTGGTATCCAGCGTTCCACCGCTTGGTTTCTCACCATCTACTTTTCCATCAACGTACATCTGAACGTTCTTACCATCATAGATTTTAGCGATGTGATGCCACTTACCATCAGCAATGATAGTTTTACCATCAATACGCCCAACGTTCCCCTTGACGTGCCACATAAAGACCGGATAGTCGTCAGTGTGAATCCATATATCAAGATGGCGTACATTTTCTGGTTCGGGCCAGACATCTCCGTTTCGCCAGACAACATATTGCCATGAGGCGTTTTGCAACTTCACCCATGCGACAAAGGAGTAGGGATCAGAATTGAAAACGTCGTCATGGTCAACGCGGACGTAACTATCACCTTTGCCGGGGAATTTCAATGCGCCGCCGAACTTGCCGTCTTTTACCCATTCAAGGCTCCCTTTGATATCACCGTCATGCCCGCTGACGACATCTTTGACCACCTTTCCACCGTTATCCTCAAAGAGCCAAGCACTCGCCAAACCGAGTTTCGCAGCGTGTGCAGTAATACCGAACCCTATTATGAGGATTAGCAAACTTAAACTAACTCTGAAGACCTGCGTTTGACAGGCAGAAATTACCCTATTCATAGTGCCTCTCCTTAGACGCGACAATTATCAAGTGCGTCCTCATTCAATTCAACCCCTAATCCGGGTTTATCTGGAACAGTTGCATATCCGTCAACAAGTGGAATCGTTGACGGTGAGACAAGGTCAAAAGCACGCAAGGCGTTTAATGTAATCGCTGGCATGGTCGCATTTGGCATCACTGCTGCAAGATGCATAACATAAGCGGTTGTGATACCGAGTCCGACAATTTGTATCCAGACGGGAAGATGCGCAGCGTTTGAGATAGTCGCCTCTCTGATAGCATTAGCGGCGCGTGAGTCCGGATAGGCGATAATAAATGAGTCATTCATCTTTGCTCGAATCGCCTCAATCGGCTCCGGGTTCCCGAAGTGAATTGTTATCGGCATGTCAGTGTGGCGTTTAATTTCCTGATAGCCTTGGATATCAGCTTGTGGAATCGGCGTTTCAAACGATTCTATATTGTGATCTTGAAGCTGGCGCATAACTTCGAGTGTGCGTTCTGGGGTTTCAAACGAGTCATTTGCGTCAACGCGGAGCTGATAATCATCTGGGGCGACAGAGGCAATTGCTTCGACCTGCTCAAGTACTTCAAACCACGGACGTGCCTTGATTTTGTGGAGCCGATAGCCAATGGAATAAGCGTGTTTTGCTTCTGATGCCCACTCTTCTGGGGTCATATCAATAGACCAATAACCGAACGACGTTTTCTCGTGAATTTTCTCCCCTAATAACTGATGCACCGGTACACCGAGTGCCTTACCCATGATGTCATAAAAGGCTTGCTGAAGCGGTGTAGGTGCCCAACCGTTCATAAACTCAAACGGATTCCTCCCGATATAGCGTTGAACAACCTCGTCCGACTGGTGTGAGCCGTCACCAATTCCGACGAGTCCGACATCGGTATGGACTTTGTAGACATAGTCAATCTGGTAAAGGTTGCGACGCGTCATCAGTTCGTAAATGCCTTCATGATACGGCACTCTTACTTTGATAACGTCAATTTGGGTAATTTTCATAAGCGCACCCCTGCATCTCGTTTTGAGTTTTTTCAGCGTCTTGTATCTGAATTATTCATCCCGTCGGATCCAACTAACAACATCTTCTGCCTCACCTGTTCCACCTTCAACACCATCACTTCCGAACGAAATGAGATCGTATCCATATCGGTCATGTATACCAGGACGGATATAGATATAAGGGTTGCCCCACGGATCTTCCGTAATTGGGATCTGAATATAGGGTTCCAGCCAATTAACAGGTATCGGCGGTGCCTCAGGTTTCTCCCAGAGTGCCTTCAAACCTTGTTCGGTTGAAGGATAATCGCCATTATCCTTAGCGTATCTATCAAGGGCGATCCCAAGCGTTTCAATATCCGCATCGGCTTGTGCTTGTAATGCGCGCCCTGCTTGTCCGAGCAACCGAGGTGCGAAAAGCACAGCGGCAATAACTCCGAGGACAATAACGACAACTAAAATTTGTATTGATGTTAATCCTGCTTGTTTAGAATCAATTGGTTTCACACATTTTCCTCCGCAATCCGCGCATGCACGTCTAACTTGACATAGCATAAACAAAATAGTTATCAGTAGCCAGTTAGAGTGGTTCATAATTCTTATCGTTACCGATAACTGAAACGACAACTGACAACCATCTTAAAGTTTATCACATCCACAGAATTGTGTCAACTTTTTCAGCGGGAAGAGCCATTCAATTATCCCGAATCACTCTTGTAGGATGGGTTTATAAATCCGATTTATGCAGATAACATTGCACATTTAGTTTCGATTCTGCATTTATCGTAAAGTTTAGAATTAATTAGACACTCTGCATCGGTTCGGTTAGGAAACCGCGAAAAAACACCCAAGCAAAAACCCTACCGGGAGGTGAAAGTGTCTCTTTATTTTTAGGTTTCACTATAAAAACCAAAATTGTCGGATTTCGCGCCCTTTCCTGCGGATCTCCCCACTTAGACATCAGGCACAGATTTAATTTGACTTATGAGTCAAATGCAGGTATCATCTATGAGACTTATGCAAAATAGTTGCCATTGAAAAATGAATGGAGCCCAGTAGGAGAGGCAGGGGCACAAGTCCTGAGTAGTATATATGTGCTTTGTAAGTGGGCAGATCAAGATGTCTCGTTAATTCTAAAATCCACTATAATTTGAGAAAATTTCTCAAAAAGGAGCGACCATGCGGAAATTTCAAGTTGGTGTCCTTGACCTTGTTGCCAAGGGACCTACACGCAACATGTGGGCACGGACGATGCACGCCAATCTGGCAAGCATTATGCCTCAGGCCATCGCGACATGGTGCGAAGAGGAGGGGCATACTGTCCACTATGTGTGTTATACGGGTCTTGAAGACCTGAGCAAGGAATTACCGGAGGCACTTGATCTCGTTATTATAGGGACATTTTCGCAAGGCGCTCAACTGGCATACGCGCTAAGCAACCTTTTCCAATCGAAAGGTGCGGTCACCGCGCTTGGCGGTCCCCATGCCCGCTGCTACCCCGAAGATGCACAGAAGTACTTTGATTACGTTCTCGGTTTCACTGACAGATCCGTCATCCAGGACCTTTTACAGGACTGCTCCCCGCACCGCCCTATCGGCGTTCATCTCTCAGCTAAAGGGCAACCTTCGACCCTACCGAGTGTACAAGAGCGTTGGAAATTTATAGAACTCTCCCACCATAAAGCCCCGTGGATTAAAGCGGTTCCGATGCTCGGTAGTATGGGCTGTCCATACACTTGCAGCTTCTGTATTGATTCGGTTATCCCTTATCAACCTATGGCGTTTGATCTCATCAAGTCAGATTTGCGTTTCCTGTTAAAGAAGTTTAAGCGTCCGCTTGTCGGTTGGCATGACCCTAACTTCGGTATCCGATTCGATGATTACCTCTCCGCAATCGAAGATGCAATTCCGCCAAACAGTGTTGATTTCGTGGCTGAAAGCAGTCTGTCGCTGCTCTCCGAACCGCACATGAAACGGCTAAAGAAAAATGGATTTAAGGTGTTGTTGCCTGGAATCGAGTCGTGGCAAGATTTCGGTAACAAATCGAAATCGGGAAGGAATCAGGGCCTTGACAAAGTTCGACAAGTTTCGGAGCAGGTTAACATGATTCTGAGATACGTCCCCTACGTCCAAACTAACTTCATTTTTGGACTTGATATCGACGAGGGTCCAGAGCCATTTGAACTCACGAAACTTTTCTTGGATATGACCCCCGGTGCTTATCCTGCTTATTTATTGCTGACAGCGTATGGACAGGCAGCACCGCTTAACCTTGAATACCAACAGGCGGGTCGGGTTCTACCTTTTCCGTTTTATTTTCTTGATAGCAAGCGTGGGATGAATATCAAGCCGAAAAACTATGCCTGGGATGAGTTTTACGATCACGTCATTGATCTGATTAAACACAACATCTCATGGCGGAACTTCGTTAATAGTTACAAAGCGATCGACGAATTCATTCCGCGATGGGTCAACATTATCCGCGTCATGCCATGGTTTGAACAGGTCAAGTACTACCGTGAAATACGTCAACGGCTTGACGAAGACCCGCAGTTCCGCCCCTTCTTTGAGGGGGAAACAACACAAATCCCAGAGTTTTATGTGGAGCGAATACGAAAGAGTTTGGGGTATTTATGGGAGTGGCTTCCAGACGGGGCTTTGTATCATGACCCCAACGCCTATCTCAAGACACAGGCGAATTCCTTAACCCCGTTGACTGATATATCTGACTCGGTATCGCAATAGAATTATCGGTGACGGAAATTCCTTAACCCTGTTTATATATGTATTTCCGGCTGCTGGCGAGGTGTTTCTTCGGATTTATTCGAGGAAACCCCGCCTGTAATGTGTTTGCGTAAGTTTTGAGTAGGATGATTCACCTCCCCTTGCAACGAAAAATAAATCGAACGCATCTAAACAGATCTCAATTTTTTTAGACCGGTACGTCTCACACTCTCTGATACAAAAATAATCCCATGGAACATCAGAGATCTGAACCTCAAAGTAATAGTCTTTTCTATCGTTGTGCACGGTGCCTCATTGTCCGTCCAATTCTTGATGTGCTGGGTGATCTTGAATCTCACGGAAACGAGAATATCCCAACGCAAGGTGGGGTTTTACTTGTATCAAACCATGCAAGTCTTCTTGATCCGGCTATCATTGGCGCAGCAGTATCGCGCGAGCTTCATTATCTTGGGGAAGATACCTACTTCCACATTCCAGGTATAGGTTGGTTATTCACCCAGTTGAATGGGATCCCCATAAAACGTGAAAAACCTGGCTGGCAATCGCTAAAGAGAGCGATCTCGTGCGTAAAGATGGGAAATGCACTGCTTGTCTTCCCCGAAGGTACACGCAGTACCGATGGAACTCTGGGAACAGTGAAAGAGGGTGCCAGTTTTATTATCCACCACTCAAATGTTCCCACAATTCCCGTTTTTCTTAAAGACACAGGACGTCTTATGCCTCGCGGCTCTAAATTGATCCGTCCCGGCAAATTATATGTGACTTTTGGCGCGCCTCTTGATTTCTCTGCACTCAAAAGAATAAATGAAAGACACGAATTATATCAGCGAATCAGCCAGCAGATAAGACAAGCAATTTTGGATCTCCAAGAGAATTCGCGCTAAGTTGTGAAGGCAATGTTATTGGGTGAGTTCCCTCGCCATCTCGCGTGTAGAAGGCGTTTCCAATCGCATCCTTCCACTCTCCCCTCCATTTTTCTATCCTTAGCATCCGCTCAATCCGCATCATCTGTGATGCCTCGCGCTTGCGTCGGTTTTTCCAAAGCAAGAGACTTGAAGATTTCTTTGAAACGTGTTATCATAACTTTCAGACTTGCCCATTTCGGGTAACATCTCTTTTTTATAAAATACCTTTTACAGTTTTGTAGACTCATCTGCAATGGAAAAAAAATAAAACAGTGGAGGAATCCGGGGATGGCGAAAACAGTTTGTATTGTCGGAACAATGGACACAAAAGGCATAGAATTTTCATTCATCAAAGGGCAAATTGAATCAACTGGTGTCTCAACGTGTGTTATCAATACAGGTGTATTGGGGGACCCGCAATTAACACCGGATATTTCTGCGGATGAAGTTGCACAAGCTGCAGGTTCGTCTTTACAAGCACTGAGAGACGAAGGCGATCGGGGAAATAGTGTTACGATCATGGCACAAGGTGCCGCAGCACTTGTCGCTGAGAAACACGCCACAGGCGAAATTGATGGGATTATCTCGCTCGGTGGCTCCGCAGGTACGACCATCGGAACGACGGCGATGCAGGCAGTCCCTATAGGCGTTCCGAAAATTATGGTATCCACCTTAGCCTCTGGCGATACCAGCCCTTATGTGCAGTCGAAAGATATTTGTATGATGTACTCGGTCGTAGACATCGCTGGCATCAACCGATTATCGCGACAGATTCTCGCCAATGCCGCGGGTGCAATCGTCGGGATGGTGAGTGCTGAAGTACCAGAAACAACAGCAGATAAGCCCTTAATCGCGGCGACGATGTTCGGTGTAACGACCCCGTGCGTCACAAAGGCAAGAGAAATTCTCGAAGCCGCGGGCTATGAAGTCCTCGTGTTTCACGCAACCGGTACCGGTGGTCAAGCGATGGAAGACTTGGTAAAAGGCGATTTTCTCGTTGGCGTGTTAGATGTTACGACGACTGAACTCGCTGACGAATTGGTGGGTGGAATTCTGAGTGCCGGTCCCGATCGGTTGGAAGCCGCGGGGGAATCGGGGCTGCCGCAAGTTATCGCGCCCGGTGCGTTGGATATGGTGAACTTTGGTCCGCCGGACACCGTGCCAGAGAACTTCAGCGATCGACTGTTCTATCAACACAATCCGACAGTGACCTTGATGCGGACGACCGCCGAAGAAACCGCCGAACTTGGACGTATCATGGCGCGTAAACTCAGCGAAGCACAAGGACCCACTACGGTTATCATTCCGACCCAAGGCGTATCGGCGATTGACAAGACAGGACAACCCTTTGATTCACCAGAAGCGCGAACTGCATGGAGTGAGAATCTGAAGGCACACATCGGTGACAATGTCACGGTTATTGAGATGGACGCTCACATCAACGACGACGAATTTGCGACAAAACTTGCAGAAACGTTGCTAGCGAACATAAAATAAAGAGGCGATAGATGGGACGAACTTACAAAACACTTACAGAATCAGACGTTAATCATTTCATTGAGAAAGGGCATATCATCCTAAAAGACTGCTTCCCACGCGAATTGGCAGAAGAGTGGCGGGCGTTTGCCTTTAAGCGACTCGGTTATGATCCAGATGACCCAACGACTTGGGAAGAACCACGCATCCATCTGCCATCCATGCATCGCGTGCCGATTCAGGAAATCGCGCCGCAGGCGTGGGATGCTATCTGTGATCTGCTCGGCGGTGAAGACAGGATTATAAACCTGTGGGATAAAACAAAACCGACATGGGGTGACGGTTTTATTATCAACTTTGCGTTAGGGGCGGACACACCGTGGCAACCGCCTTCTTCAGAAGTGAGCGGTTGGCATAAAGATGGCGATTTCTTCCGTCACTTCCTCGACAGCCCAGAACAGGGATTGCTGACTATCGTCGTCTGGTCGGATATTCTTCCACAGAGTGGTGGGACGTTTGTAGCATGCGATTCTGTGCAGCATGTTGCCCAGTGGTTATATGAACACCCAGAGGGATTGTTACCAAGCAGCGGTTTTGGGAAACTCATTGGCAAATGTAAAGATTTTGTAGAGATTACCGGAAATGCGGGGGATGTTGTGTTGCTGCACCCGTTCATTTTGCACGCCGCTTCACAGAATCCTTCTGGTCGCGCCCGTTTTATTACGAACCCACCCGTCGGTCTTGCAGAACCGATGAATTTCAATCGTGAAAACCCGGACGATTTCTCGCCGGTGGAATTAGCAGTATTAGCCGGATTGGGGAAAGACCGTCTGGATTTCAAGCCGACAGCACAGCGGGAACGTTTAGTGCCAGAACGTGTTAAGCGTCAAAAGCAGATGTTGGAGGAACAGAAAAAACGGCTCGAGATAGGATAGGTTTTCATAAAAAAGGCGATTGCGCGGGTGTTGGTAGACTTGTGCAATCGCCTTTATGCGTCTTTTGGTGTTGTTCCCAAAATGTTATACACCTCCCGAAACTGTCTGTTCAATCAATCCAAACTGTTGACATGCCTGTTTGAGCTTGACTTCGACTTGGTTTACGAGCTGGGTGACACGTCCTGGGCTGAGATGTAAGATTTCGATGATGTCACGGTTCCGCATATCCCCGCGAATGCAGTCAAAAACTTGCCGTTCACGTGGTGTCAGCGCGTTCAAGAGTTGCCGGAGCGCGCGTTCAAAGTTGGCGAGCGAGATATCCCAAACAAGTGCATCGACGAAAGATTCGGTTGTGGGTTCTGGGACGCTTAGCATAAACGCCATATCCGTGTCGTCTTCGGTATCTGCCGCGTTATGCATATCGGACGCTCCGATGGGCTCGGGTCTCTCGCGCCCATGATGGATAAGTTCCTTGCGTCTCGCGTTTGTGAGACTAACACAGATACGCGGGCGGATGAAAGTCCCAAAACTTGAACGGCTTTCATGTGCCGAATCGAAGGCGGGTCCTTTTTCGAGGAGCGTGATGGCGGCGATCTGTAGAAAGTCGTCTCGGAAAGAGGGGAGTTTCGGTGCTGCGTACGCCATACAATTTGCGCACCGATTCAGATCCGGTAGTAAACGTTTAACGGTTTGGTTGTCCGGGTGGAAAACGCCGTTGTGTTTGAAAGGTGGGCATTTTGCGCCTTTCAATTGGCATCTTAACTTCATGCACATCTGTCTACCTCCTATAGACAGCTCAACTGCTTTGTCTCCATCTGGTGAGGGATATCCGCTTAAAGACCCAGTTTTTTAACCCATTTTCGTGCCGAATATGCGTATGTACTATTTTGTTCGCTCCTTTATCTCGCCCCACTGCGTCGACAACTTCCCGTGCGGTGAAACCGACAATGCCCCTTCTGTCCAGTCGGGCCACTTCTCATCGCTGGAATCGCGTGTCAAACGTTTCAGGCCTCGGGTTTCAAATGTATAGCGATAGAGGTTATAATTCGGGTTCGCTTTATCCTTTAGCATCAGTGAGAAGAGAACGGCACGGTCATTCTCCATCCAACACGCGCCTGCGATCATCCAATTGTTGCCAAGTCTGTCATTAATATCCGTAATTCTCTGTTTGCCACCGCCGATCCGCTGAACAATGAGATCCTTGGCATCACCCTTCTTAAGCCATCGGACCTCAGAAAATAGAACCCGTTGTCCATCTGCCGACCAGCGCGGAAAGAACCTCATAATGGGCGCGTCGCCAATAGGTGGATCGAGGAGGACAGGGCGTTGGTGCTGCCCATCCGCGGACATCACGTAAATGGTTTTCGGGTTGATCCCTGCTGTGGGGATGAACCGCTCAAAAGTTATCTGCCTGCCATCGGGCGACCAGTCTGGCGCAGCGGACTGTTCCTTAGCATCTTCAATGCCTGTCAATTGTGTGACGGTCCGGCTCGCCACTTCTATGACGAACACATCAAGTTTTCCACCACGTAAACTCGTAAAGGCGATGTGTTGGTCATCAGGGGACCAGGAGGGATTTGCGTCGGCGACGTTGTTGTGTGTGAGTCGTTGTGGGTGCGTTCCATCTGCGTTCATAATGAACAGCTCCGACGAGGTCTGTATCTTCTCCTTGTCCATATATCGGTGAAAGGCGATTTTTCTACCGTCCGGCGACCATCGGGGGTAACTATCTTTCGTTGTTGTGTTTTGCGTGAGTCGCCGTCTACCGGTGCCATCATCGTTCATGACGAAAATATCATCGTCGACACGAAAAACGATTTTCGCATCAACGGAAACTGTAGCACTGGTGAAAAAAATCAGGCAGCAGCCAAAGAAAAGAATTAGGCATTGTGAAAGAAAGGCAATTTTTGGAGAGTTCATTATGTTCCTCCTTAGGCACAGGTGATGATTTGGAGGCCAAGCGGCGATGCAGTTCTCGCCCTCGCCGCTTGGCTAATTGAGTATTCTCTGATAGAGAAGGGTTATTCGATCTCAAAAGGGGTGAAGATTGACGCTCTCCAACTTGGAAAAACATCAAAATCTCCATCGCCATTGAGATCCACTTTTACATCTAAGTCAGACTTCCCGGTAATCGTGTACCAGCCTCTTTCTTTTCCTCTCATGTTGAATCTAAAATAGTCGGATTCAAAAGCAAAACCATCTATTTCTACCCATCCTTCAGGCTCCGCCTTTTTCGGTTCAATTTCCGAAGGCCCCGACACGGTGGCTTTAAACGTGCAATAGTATTTAATTGCGCGCCCGCTATAATTCCATACGTGGGCATCATGATAACTGGTGGCGTATGGGAAATCAAACCCAGTCGAGACATAAGCGTATCCATATACATCTCCGCCCAATTTATATCCTTTGTCTGAATCCGATTCAGCGATAAGGTTCGTTAAAAATAAAAATGTTGTCGCGAAAAGCACAGTCAGTGTGAAAACAAAAAAGCGTTTCATTTTACAATCTCCTTTTGGCTCACTCGACGGAGCCTTCATCAGTTTCTGTGAAAACATTCCTGCATTCTGATTTGCCAGCGGGCTGGCTGAGCGGAGCGAAACTTCCGATGCGTGTCAGATAACGAGAAGTGCGAAATGCATCGCGTTTGAGAAAAGTCATTTTCTTTCTTCTCGTTGTTGAAAGTTACATAACGAAATCAGACCCAATCGCCTGTTATTATATGTATATACCTGAAAAGGAAAAAGTTTAGGGTACTTATGCATTTTTTTCTAATTTTTTCAGATGTTGCTCTTAAAGAGCGAGTTTTTTGTCTGAATTCCACATCACAAGAGAAAAAATGAGAATAGTTATGACAATGCGCAAATTGTATGCCATCAACGATTCGGCAGGAAATCGGCAAATTTCGGCGCGCGCCTGATATAATTTGTGCTATACCGTTCATTTATTGAACGTTTTTGTGGATAAAGAATGTATCAGCGTGGGAAAATAAAAAAGACGATTGCTCGCCAGCTATAATACTGGATCGAGCAATCGCCTTTGTAATGCTCATGGAGTGCGATGTGATGATTATGGCATTCACTCAAATTGTTGCCGACTCTGGTGACACGCCTTGCCTTTCCCACGAATAATATCCGCCCGATGCCATGTATCGACAGCACGACAGATAGCATCACTTTCACCGAGACGTTGTTGAAGTTCGGATTTTGTGAACCAATCGTAACCGTCATTCGCGAGGGTATCAAGGTCAAGGTTCTCATCGGAAAAACCGTAGACACGGCAAATACCCTCTTCCGCTTCAACGTCTTCAATGTACGACATCCAGGATACCTCTAAATCAAGTTGTGTCTTAGCGAGTTCTTGCATCGAACCGATCCGTGCCCCGACATCCCAACCGACGAGTTTCTTCTCTTCCCAACCTTCACCTCCCGGCAATCCAGTGTCGCTGCGCAACAAAAATTTTGACTCCTGACTTGATGTATCTTCGATGAGAAGACGTGTCGTCGTAATCGGTTGGTCAAAACAGACGGGTATGAGACGTTTGCCGTCATCACTTAACGCCTCCAATGCGGCAGGGTTGTAAGGATAATATCCCGCTGCAGGCGGTGCATTCACTGCACAATACTTATTAAAAATACCGCATCGGTCTTCAGTCGTGGTTCCGGCAGGTGCTTTGTGCCAGACATGCTCATTGACGACAAGCAGATCGCCTGCCTTGAGTTCCGGGTCAATGAAGGGTGCCAACGCTTTAGCATCCGGACGGTTGAGATCCAAGATGTGCGCGTCTGGGTCAATCACCTGCATCAGTTTATGGGATTTTGGGGCTACGAGAAAGGGACCGTATTCTGTATCGAAATCGGTCAGTGGAATAATCGCAAACACCCAATTCATCGACGAACCGACAGGTCGCCAGCGTTTGTAGTCGCAATGTGCTCCAGCACCTTTATCACCGGGGGTCCGGAGATACGCGACGTAGGCAGTGAGGTGCGCGGGTTGCCCAAGCACAGATTCTACAGTCCCAATAACGGTTGGATGTTCAGCGATTGCGGTGAGTCCGGGATCAGCGAGTCGGTTGCCACTGACCGTATATTTCGCCGGTTGAGGATATTTAAGGGTTGATGGATAAGCATCGCGTTTCACCGCTTGTTGGACAATGCGCCGCAGTTCATCCGCTTCTTTCGCGGATAACACATTCCGCACGATTATATAACCGTCCTCATGGTAATCTGCGATTTGCTGTTCGGTGAGAGATGGTGTTATCGTCGTAGTCATAACGGAATCTCCTTTTAAAATAATTCGGACGAAAAAATAGGTCATTTAACCTTAATGACAACGAGTGTTATATCATCCGCCTGCGGTTCTCCGTCCACCCACGATGTGCTTGCTTTGAAAAGATGATCAATAATCGCTTCCGGGGGTTGATCCGCAACCTCTTCAAACAGTTCTTTCGTTTTCGGGTAGTCTAACATTTCGTTTTCAGGGTTTAACATCTCTGGTAAGCCGTCACTCATCAGCAACACAGTATCACCGCTCTGGAGTTGATAGGACGCTTCTTGTCGCTCGGCACCGATGAACCCGCCCAACGGCATTCCTTCAAGGAGTATCTCCTCAACAAGGTTTTCGTCTGCTCGATAGATGAGTGGCGGCGGCATTCCAGCTCCCGTAAGTTTCAGTGTGTTGTGGTTGAATGTGACGAGTGTCATCGCCATGTATAACCGTTTCAGGTTCATGCTTTTAATACCCTGTGAGATCCGTTCAAGCACTTCTAAGTTGGAGGCCTCCGGTGCTGATGTCTTGAAAAGACTTTTGACAGCGGAAACGACAAGCCCGGCGTTCATGCCGTGTCCTGTTGCGTCTCCAACTGCAATCGTGAGTTGTCCCTCCTCCGTAAGATTGTAGTCATAATAGTCACCGCCGACCTCTGTCGCCGGTCGCATCTCAAAGGCAACATCAAGATGAGAAATTTGAGGGGCGGCTTGCGGTAGCATTGACATCTGGAGTTCACGTGCCTTTTCCAATTCCTCGGTTTTGCGGGTGTTTTCTACCTCCAAAAGCTGCCGCTCAAGTACCTCCGTTTCGAGGTTTCGACTGGTTCGGGAAAAGTTGCGAGCAAGATAAACTGACATCGAAAAAAGCGGCGCGAGGATAATAGTGAGTACGCCAATTTGCCAGTTAATTGTGTATCCTGCTTGTGAGATGAGATCGCCGAGTACGAACGTTAAGATAAAGGGCGAGAGCGAGCCGAGTCCAAAAATCCAAGCACCATCTTTTTTCTTAAAGATTGCAACGATAATCACCCGAATCATCTCTAAAAACGTGAGGCACGTAAACAGGAATAAGATTATAATTGCCAACCCCGCGTTAAACTGAAACGTTTGGTCATATAGACTACTCTTCGCGACACCCAATTCTACCACACCGGATTCTGACGAGGAAATACCGAAACTGGAAAGACACACACAGACAGCCACAATCCACCCAATAAGAAAGAACCAAGATAGTTTTGGCAGCTTCGGGTAAAAGAGCGTGTAGAGAAATAGCATTCCCGACAAAAACATCAGCGCATAAACGCAGACGAGTAACTGAATTAGATACTGAAGTTGCGCTGCACTTGTTGCTAACATTACAAATTGGAAAGTTAGAAAAACAAGCGCACCGATGCTCCCCGTAGAGATCGCAAAATAGAGGTTTTCCCGCGCCCGTGGATAAAAGATAAATAGCAACAAATGCTGGAGCATCAGGAAAACGGAAATCGCCGTCCATACCATCTGCAAAGTGGTGCCATATCGAACAAAACTGACCCGGACTTCGATACTCTCATTAAGCGGGGCAAGCATAAGACTGAAACCGAGCACAGGGGTCAACAGAGGGGATGAAAAGTTGGAATACCGAATTGCGAGAAGATGGTCGGTTTTACCGGAAAACGAAATTACCTGCGGATCTCGCTTCCAATATGGCTTTTCTTCTCCTTCCCGCGTTCCGACTGTGCCGAATTTATAAATCAACGCCCCGTCAAGATAGATCTCAGAAGCACCTGCTTGAAACAGCACATGGAGTGCCAACGGCGTATGCCAAAGCCGTTCATCAGGAACGGATACACGAAGTCTGAACCAACCGATACCTTGCCACCCGTTTTCGGAGAGCTCCGATCGAGCTAGTAGTGTACTCGTGGATTTCCACGCCGTATCGTCAAAAGTTGGACTTGCCCATTCTGGGTTATCGCCCGGATGATACTTCCAAATTCCAAGAAAAACTCCATATTCATTTATATCATCTAACGTCAGGACGCGTATACCGGTGACTGGTACAGGTTCACTCTCTTGCGCGGGTGTTTGGGAGGTGAATCCGAATACTATTAAAACGAGATAGGATATTAACACTAACCTATGTTTCATTTTTAAAAACCGCAATTTCTCAAGATCGGGTGTTCTAAAACGGACGCGACTTCCGTCCAAGCCTCTTGGCTATTCTCACGTGAAAGGTCTGGGATGAATCCAAAATCAAGGTAGACTTTGATTGCTGCCATACGTCCGGTTGACGTACCAAGGAAACAGCGTTCATGGGATTGTTTCAGGCGCGTCATCGCTACAGACATCATCGGCTTGGAAAGCCCATGTCCCTGATAGTCGGGATGAATTACGACCCAATGGATCTGTCCCCACACTTCTCCATCTATATCTTGCCACCACGCTGTAATTGTGCCGATTTCCTCACCTGTGTCCGTGGTGAGATAAAAACTTCTATCTGCCATCACTGAAAGATGACATCCAAACTCGCGATCAAAGAGGCCATCGTCAATGTCAATGTAAGGTTCCGCCGCTTTCAGAATTCGCGTCCAGATATGCCCTTCATGGGGACGATAATTCCGGATGGCAAAGCCTTTTGGAATCGGGAATTGTGGGATATTCTCCATGTGCTCGCGGATCATTCTGACGCTGTAATTTTTCATGGTTGGGTGTGGATTTGCGGAAGACTATGTTTTGAAAACCTATTTCTCGTATAAGTTAATATAGCAAACTTTGTATAGAAGTGGCAAGGATATTTTGATAGTTGCCAATAGGTGAGGTTGGAAACCTTGCCAGCGAAAGCCCGGATAGATAGAACAGAATTAAGTTGCTTCTTTGCAAGGCTGTGTGATATTATTATGTATCATGGAAAAACCAACAACCCCTATCCCAATTTATACAATCGGCTATGGAAGTCGATCCATAGCGGAACTCATTGAAGTGCTTCATCAACATGAGATCGCTTATCTCATTGATGTCCGTTCGGCACCCTATTCTCGCTATAAACCGGAATTCTCCAAAGCACCGCTTGCGAATGAACTCGAACGACACGGTATCCGCTACGTGTTCATGGGAGATACGCTTGGCGGCAGACCCGACGACGAAGCGTGTTACATCAACGGGAAAGTTGACTACGAAAAAGTCAAAGCCACGGCGTTTTATCAAAGTGGGATTGAACGCCTGCACACCGCTTTTCTGCAACAACAAAGCGTTGTCCTGATGTGCAGTGAAGGGAAACCGGAAGAATGTCACCGATGCAAACTTATCGGTGCGACGCTCACAAAGCAAAATATACCGGTCATTCATATCGACGAAAACGGCGAACAAGTGACACAAGAGAAAGTCGTTGAGCGTCTGACAGGCGGTCAATTGTCGATGTTTGGTGAAGATACGTTCCACTCTCGGAAAAAATACTCGTAATTTGATTCACTATGAAGAAAATCAAAATTGTCACCATCGGTGTATACGGCTTTGACGAAGCCGGTTTTTTTAATGCCTTATGTAACGCTGAGATTGATACATTCTGCGATATCCGTAGTCGGCGAGGTGTCCGCGGTGCGACTTACGCATTTGCCAATAGCAAGCGATTGCAGGCGCGTCTTGAAGAACTCGGGATTCGATATATTCACCGCAAAGATCTTGCCCCAACACAAACTGTTCGGGACAAACAGGCAGCAGCAGATAAAGCCACGAAAACTGCCAAACGCAAACGGACTGAACTTGGAGAAGCGTTTATTGAAGCCTACCACACTGAATGTCTTGATGCATTTGATTCCCAAAGTCTGTTTGATGAACTGGAACCGGACGCACAGGTTATGGCACTTTTTTGTGTAGAAACCGCACCGGAAGCGTGCCACCGCTCTTTGGTAGCGGATAAACTGGCGAAAACATTCAATCTGGAGGTCGAGGATATTTTACCGTGAGAGTCTTAATTGTTGCGAAAACCCATATGGGAAGTGGCGCGTGCATTGGCGCGATTACTGAAAAAGGGGAAAGCGTCCGGCTCATTCCGTTCAATGCCAATCCACGTGATGGAGCGAACAAAGAATATGGGGTTGGTGATATTTGGAAGATAACCGCTGAACCCGAAACTTCACTAATCCCACCGCATAACGAAAACATTGTGGTTCATAAAAAACATCGTCTTCATACTACAAAAGACATGAAAGATTTAGAGAGTACTATTGAACTCTTGATGCCGCCGGAGACTGGAAACCCACTACAGCTTTATGAAGGCTTATTGCAAACTACAAGCAACGATAGGCTTTACATTGCCAAACAGAGCGGCATTCCCCCTTATAGTACCACGTTTTGGAGAACAGATCAGCCATTAACCCTTGAGACTGAAGAGCAAAAACTTCGGTATCGCTATCCTACTGAAAACGGTGGTTGTATGCTCACCTTTAGCGGTTTTCAAAAACCGCTTGAAACCATTCCAGCAGGCACACTTATACGCGTATCACTTGCCGGCTGGTGGCGACCAGAAAATACACCATCCATAGAATCACGCTGTTATGCACAAATTTCCGGATGGTTTCTTGAGGGGGAAAGACAAGAAAAACGGGAACTCCTCCCTGAAAATAGACAGGCCCCACCACAATCGAAAAAGCCTTCTTTAGAAGTTCTCAAGAACGTTTTTGGACATGAACAGTTTCTTCCATTTCAGGAAGAGATCATTGAACACATTCGTAAAGGAGAGGATGGCTTGGTTGTTCTCCCAACAGGCGGTGGAAAGTCGCTCTGTTACCAATTGCCTGCATGCATCTTTGATGGCTTGACCGTTGTTGTTTCACCGCTAATTGCACTTATGGAAGATCAAGTGATGCAGTTAGAGCAGAAGGGCATCCGTGCCGCTTTTCTCAATCACATCCTTGAGAGAGAAAAACGTGAAGAATATATCGCTACAATGCAAAAGGTCAGGAGTGGTAAAATTAAGTTGCTTTACATTTCTCCTGAAAGACTCGTACAACGACCTGAAATCCATGTAATGCTTTATGATTCAGATGTCGCCTGCCTTGCGATTGATGAAGCACACTGTATCGCTCAGTGGGGACACGATTTCCGTCCGAATTATCGTGAGTTGGACTGGGTTCGTGAGCAATTTCCAAAGGCAGTTTGTATTGCCACAACTGCCACGGCGACTCCACGAGTCCAAAAGGATATTAAACAATCGCTCAATTTTTCTGAAGGTAATGAATTTATCAACAGTTTTGATAGAGAAAACCTATTCATTTCCGTTGAACCACGGTTTGAGCTGCTCGGGCAGACATTGGCATTTCTCAAAAAGCATGCTGGCGAATCCGGTATCATCTACTGTCAAAAACGGAAACATGTGGATTGGCTGTGTGAAAATTTAAAAGAGCGTGGAATTTCTGTCTTGCCCTATCATGCAGGGCTGGATAATGAAACCCGCACACAAAATCAGGATGCTTTTATCAACGGTAATATCGACGTGATAGTCGCTACAATTGCCTTCGGAATGGGTATTGATAAGCCAGATGTTCGGTTTGTTTTACATGCGTGGCTGCCGCAGGATCCCGAATCTTATTATCAGCAAATCGGTCGTTCTGGACGTGATGGAGAACGTGCAGAATGCCTCTTGCTATTCAGTCATGACGATGTAGATACCATCAACGAATTTATTGATGATAGTCATCCATCGCAACATGCAGGTGGAATTGAACGATTGCAGACACTCGTCACGTGGGCAAATTCAACAGCATGTCGCCGGAAGGAATTGTTAGCCTATTTTGAAGAAGAATACGAAACTCAGAATTGTGGCATGTGTGACAATTGCCTTAAGGCGAAAATAGATCAGGTAGATTTGACAACTCCTGCTCAAAAATTCCTATCTTGTCTCTATCGGGTTCTCGATTGGATTAATAAAAACGACACAAATTCAGAAGAGGTTTTCGACAAAGCATATTTCGTTGGCACTTTGCAAGGCGAAAATACGAGTATCCCAATTTGCCTGCCAGCTGGGGCATTGTATATCATTGACCTTTTACGCGGTGAGAAGCAAGAGAAAATTATTAAGAATAAACCTCACAAACTTATTAAGACCTGGGGAGAAGGCAAGGAGTACAGCAAAGTACAGTGGTGTTATCTTGCTCTGCAATTCTTCCAAAACAATCTTTATCAGCGGGACAGTGAGAATGGAAGTCTTCATTTGACAGATAAGGGAAGGAAAATCAACACAAGAAAACCCATTGCACCCGACGATCAGTTTTGGGGTTTTCCGGTAGATTTGGTAGATATAGATTTGGAAAATAGTGTAATTGTAGAATTGGATACTTATGAGCCTGATAACGAGCAGTACGATTACGATCCGGTGCTTTTTGAGAGACTTTGCCACAAGCGTAGAAATATAGCAGAAGAAGAACTGACACAAGCATCGCGAATTTTGCGGCGTGATTCATTGAAAGAGATGGCAACCCAGTTACCTCAGACAGCAGATGAATTTAATCAGATTCGTGGTATAGGGAAAGTAAAAATGAAATACGCCGATGACTTTTTAACAATTATTCGTGCATATTGTGAGGAACACGAGATAGATTCGGTGGAAAGCGTACCGGAAGTAACGAACACTTACGAACCGGTATCTGAAGAATCGGATGAGCATATCCCTGCACTTTTCGAGAAACTTCGTGCCAAACGCAAGGAATTAGCGGAAGCAGAACAGATACAGGCATCAAGGGTTATGACCATTGATTCACTCAAAAAAATGGCAATCCAATTACCACAATCGGCGAAAGCATTTAGGCAGATTAAGGGCATAGGAAAAGTACGGATGAGATACGTTGATGATTTTTTGCCAATCATCCGAGACTATTGCAAGGAACATAGGATAGATTCGACAGAGACCAAAACGGGAGGTCTGAATACTAATGATGCTACATCCAAAAAACGAGATGAATATGCACATGACCTTTTCGAGCAGCTTCAAGACAAGTGTAAAACATTAGAAGAAGCAGAGCAAGAAGGGATTTTCACTGATGGGACGTTAAGAGAAATGGCAACCTCTCTTCCGAGAACCAGAGAGGCGTTCGGGCAGATTCGTGGCATTAGTCTCAGGAAAATGGAAAAATACGCTGATGATTTTTTACCGATTATTCGTGCATATTGTGAAGAACATGGTATTGATTGAAGTATCTCTTTCATTGCGTTTCAGAAGGATTTGGGACCTTTGAAGGCGGTTCTTGCATCACAGGAATCACATAACTCCGAATTGTCAAACCTTCTATCGTCTCGGTCTCTACCTGTGGTTCTGGCTCTTCCCAATGATCAAAGACAACGTAGTACCCCTCCGGTACGCCTTCAGCTCGGAGATACGCTGCGAGTTGCTTTTTACCCGCCTGATAACGACTCTCACCTCTCCATATTTTTGTTTCGATGATGTACTTCTGTTGGTTGTGGGTGATAATGATGTCCATTCTACCGCGACCGGTTTGCACTTCAATGTGCATAAAACCGCCGATGTTTTTCACAAACTGGTCAAGATACGCGAGCAAAAGATGTCTGCCAACCGATTCTTGCGGCGTATCAGGGACTTGCAAAATTTTGAACCCTGCGCGTGCAATGAAATCTCGGAAATTATCAAGCAAACCCTCCATATCAATTTGTCCTATAGGCGTGAGGTAATCCCAAAAATCTTCACGAGATTCCTCATGTAAGTACTCATCCTCCAGACCGTTCACGACTGGCTTGAATGCTTGTAGGATGCAATACAGATAAATAGGATTAACTATCTTACACATCCCATCAGCACTTCTGGCAATAACACCATACATGGCAAGTTCACTGATAATTTCACTACGTAGATTGAAATCGACCCCTTCATCTCGTGCCATAATTCTCATAAGAACACTTTCAAATTGGCGGTCTCTTCGGATATTGGTAATCAGGTGTGTGAGATTGACATTATCTTCCTCAAGGAGTTGTGCATGTGCTTTTGAAAAGTGTGCCATAGTAATCGGTTCACTTTTCGGAATATCTAACTCTTCGGTAAGAATCTGTGCGAATCGGTTGACAAGGACAGGTTGCCCGGCAGTCTGTTTATGGATAGATGCTATAACTTCTGGGACGAAAACTTGTCCGACTTCGTCTGTATATTGCCCAAGCAGTTCCTGTATCTGTTCAAGGGTAAAGTTGGGCAGATGAAACTCATCTTGAATATTGAACGGCGAAATTGAGCGGTCATAGTTAAGTTGGGCGATACTCTTAACCCCGATAATACCAACACTGTGTGGGCACCGAGGTTTACCAGCAATGTAGATATGACGGAGTGTATGCAAAAAATCGCTTAGCGCAGCCTGTGGGATGCCATCAAACTCATCAATAATTAAGACGAACTTCTGAGGTGTTATCAACCGATCAAGGTTTCTGAAGAACCTTCTCATTGCATGTGGGTTCGTTAGCTGAGTATCCGTCAACAATCGGCTTAAAGCTTCAGGAGGCGTACCGCCGCGTCGCTGGAACAAATTCTCAATTTCTTCGCAAATATCGTGGTAAAGGTTGCCGTAAAAATCGGTGACAGAAGTGTTCTTATAGACATCAAAGTTCAGTTGAATTGGGAAATAGTCCGCAGCCTGTTCAGTTATAGAATCGGTTACAATTGCAGCTAAGGCATCTTGAAAGAAAGTAGTTTTGCCTGTTTGGCGGGGCGCGAAGAGCACAACATAACGTCCTTCGTCAACGCGTTTGATAAAATCGGCGATCTCATCAGAACGTGAAACAACGTAGTGCTCCTGGGCGTTAACGGGACCTTGCGTCCAAAAACGTCTCATTTTTCCCTCCGCTCCGCGAAATGTATCAACGAGATATTGTATTATATTTGGTTGATGAAATCAACAGAGAATTCCGTTTTCGGTATCCGCTAACCTATAATCGCAATCTGTTACAGACTTCCAATTGCTTCTAACAAGTGTTTAACAATATCCGGTGTTGAGTTCCGATCTATATCTATCCATTCAATACGGTCATCTTTACGGAACCAAGTTAACTGCCGTTTGGCGAATCGACGGGTGTTTCGCTTCAATTGCGCAACCGCTTCCAAGTATGTACAATTCCCATCAAGATACGCGATCAACTCTTTATAACCAAAACTCCGGAGCGCGACGGTATCACACGCATAGCCCGCTGCTAACAGAGATTCCACCTCGGCGATCAATCCGTTCGCAAGCATAACATCTACGCGTTGCTCAATACGTTGATAAAGCAGCGCACGCGGCATCGTCAGGCAGAAAGCGATAAATGGGTATCGCTGGTTTTCTTGATGCCATTGTTTCTGGTGTTCCGACATAGGCGTGCCTGTCAATTCATAGACCTCCAAAGCACGGATAACACGGACGACGTTATTCGGATGAATCCGTTCTGCAGATTCTGGATCGCAGGCACGGAGTCGTTCGTGGAGCGCATTGACCCCAAGTTCCGATGCTTCCTGCTCAAGCCGCTCGCGGCGTGAAGAATCTGCCCCCGGTCCCTCAAATAAACCATCAACAACCGCTCGAAAGTAGAGGCCTGCCCCACCGACAAGTAGTGCCTGCTTGCCTCTGTTTTGGATATCGGAGATCGCTGCGTCTGCGAGGGATTGATAGTCGGCAACAGAAAAGGGTTGGGAAATGTCCACGCAGTCTATAAGGTGATGTCGTGCTGCTTGCTGTTCTTCGGCGGTAGGCTTGGCGGTGCCGATGTCCATCTGCCGATAAATTTGCCGGGAATCGACGGAGACAATTTCGGCATTGAGGCGTTGTGCGAGTTGAATCGCTATCTCTGTTTTGCCGACTGCTGTGGGACCGAGGAGACAGAGGAGTCTTGACTTCATCTGCTGCGTATTATGTGTTATGATCCTGTATGCCGGATTCAGTCAACTTCGGAAGCCACCGTGCAAAGAGGGCAACGGCTTTGGGATCTTGTTGGTGCGGTGCGAACAGGTATTTGCCTCTACCGCGCTGTGAGTAAGAGAGTGCATAAATACCAAAGGCATTGTAACCAACAGCAACAACGCCAAATGCATTTCCGCCAATGGCGATAATGCCAACCGCGTTTAAACCAATAGCAACAACCCCACAAGCGTTCATAGCGAAAGTAAATATTCCAATTACATTTATACCAACGACGATAACACCGAAGAGAAGTATGCTCATGGCGAATATACCATAACTTATCGTTCTACCATCAAACATCGCGCCTGCGTCCATAAATAGAGAAATAAGCCACTGTGAGAATCCCCAATTGGGTATGGTAATGCAGACAGTAATGATAGTTATGAGAGACATTAAAACTGTGTAAACGATGCTCCATCTTACCAGATACGGTTTGAACGCTTTTTGGAACTTTTCGGGAGTAACTTGCATTTGACTAACCTTCAACAGAACTTAGAGAAAGTTGGGTTTCACTGCGTTCAACGCAACCTACGAAATGCTTGTAGTATCGCTAGCGTCTACGATCCATCCGCCACCGAGGACGTATTCACCGTCGTAAAAGACAGTGGCTTGTCCGGGCGTAATTGCGCGGCGGGGTTCGTCAAACCTCACCACAGCCTCCGTGTCGCTGATGGGAGAGATTGTCGCGGCCCCCCCCTCGTCACGGGATCGGATTTTGACGTGCGCACGGATTGGTTCCGTTAACCTCTCAATAGCGATGAGATTGATGCGCTCAACGTGCATTGTGTCCTCAAGGAGGGCATCGGAGTCACCGACAACGACAGTATTCTCTGCTGCGTTGAGTTGCGTCACATAGAGCGGTTTGCCGACAGCAATGCCTAACCCGCGCCGCTGCCCAACGGTATAAAACGGTACACCGTCATGTTTACCGAGGACCTTGCCTTCCCCATCCACAATATCGCCGCCCTCAATTTTCTCAGGGACCCTGTCTTTGAGGAAACGCCTATAGTTAGTATCGGCGACAAAACAGAGTTCTTGGCTCTCAATTTTTTCAGCGGTGCGCAATTGATACTCTCGGGCAAGGTCACGGACTTCGGCTTTCGTGTATTCACCGAGGGGCATCATGGCGCACTGTAATTGTTCCTGTGTGAGCGCAGCGAGGAAATAGGATTGGTCTTTGCTGATATCACGTGCCGTGCGTAAGAGATAGCGTCCGGTTTCTGGATCTTGTTCAACGCGAGCATAATGCCCAGTAGCGATAGCATCGCACTCCAATGTTTTAGCGAGATCAAGAAGCCTACCAAATTTGAGTTCTCGGTTACACACCATACACGGACTCGGTGTTCTCCCAACGAGGTATTCTTCCACAAAGTAGTCAATAATCTGTTCGCGGAAAGCGTCCTCGTAATTCACGCCGTAGAACGGGATACCGAGTTGCGTGGCGACGCGGCGCGCATCCTCAATACCTTCAAGCGAACAGCAGTTCGGACGTTCTGGGTCCACTTCAATGGTATCAGGTGCACCGAGACGCATGGTGATGCCGGTGACATCATAGCCTGCGTCAACCATCATGGCAGCAGCAACGGAACTGTCTACGCCACCGCTCATTGCAACGAGAATCTTTTTCATAGAACTACCCGAAGGGGATCTGCCAATCCTCTTTTCCGGCGTAACGGGCATCGTAAACGTCTTGATTGAGTTCTAAACCGAGTCCAGGCGTGTCCGGTACAGTGAACGTGCCATCGGTGAAACCGTATCCAGAGGTATCAATCACATCGCTAGTGAGGGTTGCGACTTCGCCGTAGAGGAAATGCGGGATTGTTTTTGCGAATTGGAGGCTGAGGAAGAAACCGAGCAGGGAACCCCAGTTATGCGGTGCGCATTGGACATCGTGGGCAGCCGCCATATCCGCGAGTCGCCGCCAACCGGTAACGCCTAACCCTTTCATATCGTGCTGAATCACATCAATCACCCCAGCTTCAAAGAAGGGATCGTAAAATTCAAGCGGTTCACGGGTACGGGTCTCACCATCAGCGATTAACGTTTTTAACCCTTTTTCTTGGATAAAGGCTTTCAGGTTGCGATACAGTTCAACGTCTTCTTCAAACATCTCCTCTATCCAAAAGACCTCGCAATTGGCGGTTTCATTGAGGAAGGTGATGACCTCGTCGTAGGTATAAGCGTTGTTGGCATCAACGAGGATATTGAAGCCTGTCCCTGCGGTACTACGGGCAAGTTGGACGACTTCTATATCCCGTTGTAACCCTGCTGTGCGTTCCATAAGATGGTTACCGCGTCCCATTTTCATCTTGCATGCGGTAAACCCATTAGCGAGGCTACTTTTGACATCGTCTTCAATCCGTTTGAGACCTTCGGCTTGCGTCTCATAGAGGAGGTCGTTGAAGTAGATCGTACTATCGTAAGCGGGTAACCCGTTTGAAAAAACATCGCTGCCCATGAGTTGATAGGCAGGTTTCCCGAGTATCTTACCAATAGTGTCCCAGAGTGCGTTTTCAAGCCCGCGGAATTCTTCAACAACCCCATCTTCAGGATTCAAGAGTTCAAACGGGTTTTGATTGAGTATGCCTTCAGCATCTTCAGCGGATGCTGTTCCCCAACTACCAACGCCCCATCCGAGTGTTCCATCATTGGTATGGATACGAACAATACGTTCACGCCACTTCCCATTTGGATCAGGCTGCTTTATCTCTTTCGCACCGGAGTTGCAACCGATTGCGGGTTGGTCGATTTCGACTGTAACCTGCTCAATTTTGGTAATTGTGATATCGGTTGGATAATTCTGCATAGCGGTTAATCTCCTTCTGCTGTCCGATAGGGAATTTTAGCATCGGATTCGGTAATCTCACGCGATAATGTCCCTCTCACCAGCGTAGGCAGCCTCGGAAACCCTTAACTTGGCACCTCGTTTCCTAACCATCCTCATCCAATTGAAGGAGCAGCTGATTGAGTTCGTCTCTCACCATATCATTAGTTTCCGTGCCCTCGTAGAAATCATAAAGTTTATGAGGCAGGTTGTCGTATTCGTCCGCGTCCCGAATCTGCTTAATCAGGGCAGACTTCTTAAGAAGCTGCACAATTCGGAGCCTATCTTCGTGGTTGATGACTTTAGGATCTGTTAACAATTCGATTAAACGCGCAGCTAATCCATCCGCAAGTCCATTCTCGGCGTAATGGTTCAAAGTATCCATAGAAGCTTGTTTAGTGTTGAGACTCGAACCGTTCGTTAGAATTGCGACGAGATTGTCAACAGCACCGGCATCAGGATATTTCCGCAGTGCTATAGCAATGTCCCTACGTACGGTATCATCAGAATCTTCCAGTGCCTCAATCATCTTAGTCGTGGGGTGCTCTTTGAGGAATATCATAGATTTTGCGGCAGCGCGTCGGACAACCACGTTACTATTAGTCAAACCCTCAATGATTTTTTCTTCGGAGCCTTCGTCACCAAGTAGATAGAGTGCGGTGTTAATTTCCATCTTCAACCCTTCATCAGCGGTTGCATTTTGGAGCGTTCCTAACCCCGCGCTGGCGGATGTGTCACCTATCTCTCCGATGATACGGACCAACTGAATCTTCATCGCAGATGGTGTCTTGCTACCGCCAGCTGCCTCTAATATGTCTTGAATAGCTGGGCTGCCGATTTCCTGTAAGATATGAATGAAGTCACCGTGGACATGGCGATACCGGTTTTTAACAAGATCCTCCAAAACGAAAGGCACGGCTGGTGCGCCTTTATCAATAAGGATTTGCATGGCATCCTTCTGTATCCTGTGGCGTTCATCGAGGATTTGCAGGATTTTTTTCATCTCAAATTCACCCAATTCGCCAATACGTCGGTCCCGTTCACTTTTATATCTGGCATCCACTTTGTGGACCCTCGCAGCACCGGATGAAAGGGCGTTACTGTATGCAATAACCAAGAGGGCACGAGGTTCAACCTTATTTTGCTCCTCCTGTTCTGCACGTTCAAGGTGCTCAACGGCTTCGAGTGTGAGCCCTGCGTCTAATAACTTACTTCTGCCGACTTCAAGTTGGGTGATGACCTGCTCCTGACAACCGAAGCTCACAACCCCTATAAGCAGTAATATCGTCAAAATTTTTTTCATGTTCCGTTTATCTTTTCCTCCTGAAAACTCAATTAGACTCACCCGTTCGTGATGCCTGTCGCGTTCATGCGTCATGAAGATAATGCAGGGCGCGCATCATTTAACAGCACAACCTGTAAGCACATAAAAAAGAGCCAACCTAATACCGTTTCGCCGGGCTTGTGGCATCAAATTTAGGATGAAGCTTGCAAGTTCTCCATATAGCGTCTATTTTTGCCCTTCTATCGAATAGTCGTTACAGATTCGGGTAAGTACTGATGTAAAAAATATTCTAAAATAAATACACTTTTATGTCAACAATTTAAGGCACAACTCGCAAAGTGGTTCAATTTTCCTATCGGAGCACTGTTAATCCTGTAGTGGAAGCCAACCTCTCAATAGTGATGCACAGAAATCGGAAACTGAAAACCTTTCTGCGGAAAAATGCCATAATACACATACAACGAACTTTGTATTACTGAAGTTCATCAAGGAGTCTCGCAAGTGTGCCTTTGACAAGGTCCGTCTGCTCCTTTTTGTCGTGATATTCATGCAGCTTGGACGCAAGGTCATCAATCGTCTTTAGTGCTTTAATCTGTTTCTTAAACGGTTCTCTCCTCAGCAGCTGCACAAGGTAATAACGGTTGTCCGGGTCGCTAACTGTCCCACCAGTGAGTAGCATAGTGATACGTTTTGCTAAGCCTCTGGCAAGTTTATTCTGTCCATAAATGTCAAGCGTTTCAATCGCGGCTTGCTTTGGATCTTTGTTTAATTCACCGGTGAGGATGTTCACGAGTCCATCAACAGCCGCGGCATCCTTATGAACTGCAAGTGCCTCCACAAGTGCTGCGACGACTTCGGAATCCTCATCTTTGAGTCCTGCAATGAGTATTTCAGGTGACACATTTTTGATATCCACCATCGCTTTCGCAGCAGCGCGTCGGACTTTAACATCACTATGATTTATGCCAGCGATAATGTCTTTTTTATACGATTCCTCTCCGAGCTGATAGAGTGTCGTGTTAATCTCCATGATCAGACCCGGTTCCGTGATGTCGGTTTGAAGGGTTTTTAATGCCTCTATCGCTTTTGCGTCGCCGATTTCAGAGATCACTTGCACAAGTTTACTTTTGATAGCCGATGGCGTAGCCGCATCGGTTAGCCTCGCTAAAATAAGGTCGAGACCCTCAGATCCCATATCGACTAACATCCATTTTGTAAAATCGGCGTGAAGCGAAGGATATCTCCCCTTTGTGAGGCTGTCAAGAATTAAGACCGTAACTTCAGGTCCCTTATCTACGAGTGCTTGTAAACCTGCTTTTCGTACTTGTCCTGCTGAAGGTTGACTGAGTACTTGCAAGATATGCTTCATCTCAGTCTCTGTAAGTGCTTCAATTCGCTGATCCCGCTGATTTCTGAATTTGGCTTCATTCCCCCCTCTATTGGCATCTCCGGTGGAAAGTCCATAAGAATAAGCGATAACGAGTAGGGCGCGAGGTTCGAGTTTATTGACTTCTTCTTGTTCCGCTTTTTCAAGATGTTCAACGGCTTCTAAGGCATTCCCGCTGTCAATCAATTTACTCCTACCTACGGTTAGGTTGCTCGGCCCCTTCTGCTTCGTTTCACAACCAAGGCTCGCGAGCAACAGAACAACGAGCGGAATAATTAAAACCCTTTTCATTGTGATCTGTTCCCTCCTGATTTTTGTAGTACGGATACTCTGAATATGAGTTGCGCCTTGTAATACACATTTTTAATTGCGCACCACATTATATTGTGGCTTTGAAAATATTCCACTATAACAATACCACAAAATTCTAAAAAAGTCAAGTGTAGATTCCGCTTTCTCCAGAGGCAGTCAGTTCTTCTGTAGGAGGGATCTCCGAATCACGATTTTCTGATAGAAGCAGCAAAAAATCAAAAACTGAATGAATCAGCAGAGATAGAAACACAGCGGAAACCGGTGAGATCTATCGGATAGAGTTGACAGCTGCGCTAATTTAGGTTATACTGAAAAGCAATAAAGACTCAGGAACTCGCGCCTATAGGAAGGGATATCTTACATGAAATTTTTTGGCTTTCTCTACCGCAATTGCTTATCTGGACTTCAGCAACAAAAATCAGGTTTTCATGGGATTAAAATGGCAAAGTTGTGTGGCACACTCGGCGTGTTGGTCATGTCCGCGGTTTTACTACAGCTCCCGACATACGCGCAGTTGATGCCACCAGAAGAGGTCCTCGGATTTCAGGTCGGTTCGGATTACCAAGTGGCGGGTTGGAAAACTGTTTCCGATTACATGCACCACGTAGGAGAAAACTCGGATCGGGTGCTGGTGGAAACACTTGGAAAAACGACAGAGGGTAACGATCTTTTAATGTTGCTGATTTCCGCGCCGGAAAACTTGGAGAATCTGGCACGCTATCAGCAGATCCAAAGAGAGATCGCCCTACCTACAAAACCTGGTGCTGAATTGGATGCACTTGCCCAAGAAGGTAAAGCAGTCGTCCTGATTAATTGCAATCTCCATTCCACAGAGATCGCCGCCTCACAGATGTCAATGGAATTGGCGCATCAATTCGCAACAGCCGAGACCCCGCAAATCAAAAAGATTCTTGAGAATGTGATCGTTCTGCTCATCCCCTCCGCGAACCCAGACGGCTTGAATATCGTAGTGGATTGGTACAATCGCACCGTTGGCACACCTCACGAAGGGTCGGAAATCCCGTGGTTGTATCATAAATATACTGGACACGATAACAATCGCGACTGGTTTATGTTGACCCAGATAGAGACACAACTGTTAACGCGAGTGCTTTATGAGGAGTGGTTTCCAGAAGTTGTCTACGATGTGCATGAGATGAGCTATCGCGGTCCTCGGTTTGTAATCCCTCCGTATTTTGAGCCGGTCAATCCGAATATCCCACCGCTTTTACAGCGAACGCTTTCACTAATCGGCGCACAACTTGCCTTCGATCTGACGAGCGATGGGTTCACCGGTGTGCTTTCAAGTGCTGTCTATGATACATGGTGGCATGGCGGATTTCGGACAGTACCGTACCGGCACAACATGGTAGGCATCTTGACGGAAGCGGCGCGTGTAGAAATCGCAACGCCGATTTTTCAACCCCATCACACTTTAAAGGGATACCGGCGCGGGCTTGATCAATATGCCCTCCGCACCAATTTCCCAGAACCGTGGCCTGGTGGCTGGTGGCGATTGCGCAATATTGTAGAGTATGAGAAGGCGGCGGCATTCTCAATTCTCAATTTCGTCGTGGAACATCGGGTAACGCTAAAAACAAACTTTTACAAGATGGGGCTTAATGCGATAGCAAAAGGAAAAAACGAACCGCCTCGCGCGTTTCTTATACCGACTGAACAACGCGATATCCACACAACGCTTAAGATGCTGGACATTTTGAAACGCGGCGGCGTACAGGTTCATCAGGCGAACGCGCCGTTTACTGCTGATGGTGTCGAATATCCGGCGGATACATACGTTGTTTTAATGTCCCAACCGTTTCGGGCACATGCGAAGGATCTGCTTGAAGTGCAGCACTATCCAGAACGCCGCCCATCCCCGGAATCACCACCTGAACGTCCCTACGACATCGCAGGTTGGACCTTGCCGTTACAGATGGGGGTGCGAACAATCGCGGTTGTGCATCCGTTCGAGGCGGATTTAAGGCAGCTACCGATGCTTCCAGCAGTGCAAGGTACGCTGGATGGTACCCCTGAACCGACGAGTTACCTGTTCGAGAATCGAACGAACACTGAAGCACTTTTTCTCAACCATCTGTTCAACGCGAGATTCGGTGATAACAGTCCTAAATATAAACTTCACTGGGCAGAACGGAACGTAGAACTTGCGGGCGAAACGTTGCCTCCGGGGACTATTCTGATCAGGACAGTGGAACCGCCACTCCAGCAAATTGCGGAGTTGAACGCCCTTGCATCGGAATACGGCATCCACATCCACGCTGATGCCTCTATCAATGAAGAAGAACTCAATCGTAGATTCTCAAGAGTAGACGCGCCGCGCCTTGGTCTTTACAAACCGTGGACGGCGAATATGGATGAAGGGTGGACGCGCTGGGTTTTGGACACACATGGATTCAATTATAACAGCCTCACGAATGCAGAAATTCGCGCGGGGGATTTGGCAGGACGTTACGACGCAATAATTCTACCAGATTTCGGGGCTTCCGGTATCCTCAATGGACATGCAGCAGGAAAATTACCGCTGGAATATGTCGGTGGGATCAGCACTGAGGGATTAGCGAATCTGCGGGCGTTTGTGGAGGATGGCGGCACGCTTATTTGCCTAAATCGTGCGACAGAACTGCCCTTGAAGTACTTTGGACTTAAGGAAAAGGGTATCTTCAATGTCGTAGAGAAAAATAACCAACCGAACGAAGACGTGTTTTTCTGTCCCGGCTCATTACTCCGCGTTCGGATAGACACGAAACATCCGATCGGACATGGGTTAGATAACGAGATGGCAATCTTTTTTAAATCGGGACCTGTATTTTCTGCTGAACGCGGTGGCACGAAAGTTATAGCGACGTATCCCGAATTTAATCCGCTAATGAGCGGTTGGCTTGAGGGTGAAAAACGGATACGCCAGAAAGCTGCACTATTGGAAGTCCAGTTAGGCAATGGGCGCGTTATCCTTTTCGGGTTCAAACCACAGCACCGCGGTCAATCCTACGGGACCTTTAAGTTGCTCTTCAATGCGATTTTTTATAGTGCGATATCAGAAGATCGGTTTTAGTGAATTTTCCGCTTGCCAAAACAATATCAAATGGACTAAAATTGTTTGGTACAGAAACCGAGGAATACCAACACTGTTGACTTTAGAATAAGAAAATAAGGAAGACAAAATGGCAGAAACACAACAGAATCAACCAAGATCCAAATTGCCATCATCTCAACACACACTCTTAACAGCTGAGGATCTGTGGAAACAACCTGATGATGGGTATCGGTATGAATTGGTGAAAGGGGTCATACGCAGAATGCCACCTGCTGGATTTGAACACGGGATCCGAGCGGCTAAAATTGGAGGCCGTCTTAACGAACATGTTGAAAGACATAAATTAGGCTATGTCTGTGGTGCCGAAACCGGATTTAAGATTGCCCAAAATCCAGATACTGTGCGTGCACCAGATGCTGCGTTTGTTCGCCAAGCCACAATTGATGAACGGGGTATTTCAAAGGGTTATTGGGAAGGCGCCCCCGATCTCGCGGTTGAAGTCATCTCTCCAGGCGATACCTACACTGAAGTCGCAGAAAAGGTGGATGAATGGTTAAATGCGGGGGGTGCGATGGTGTGGGTTGTGAATCCGCGTCGAGAAACCGTAGAAGTGTACCGGGCCCCTGAAGACATCACCGTTCTGCATGGAGACGACATCCTTGATGGTGGCGACGTTATTGAAGGGTTTCAGTGCAGGATTAGTGACCTATTTACTTGACATACTCTCCAGACTAAAGTCTGGAGATTCTGGTATCATCAAGAACAGCCTGCTATAGCAAGTCTAACGTTCTCTACTCCAAAGGTT
>PYJC01000178.1:59390-59525 GCA_003635255.1 Candidatus Poribacteria bacterium
TCACAACCCATGCCGATTACAAGAAGTATTCTATCACAAACAACTCTATCGATCAACAAAATTTAAATGCATTTTCTACATCTCCAAGCTAAAGCATGGAGTTTTGAAAATGAAGAGAATGATAAAAAGGAGGCA